>JBDONA010001064.1:0-2604 GCA_039831575.1 Fuerstiella sp.
GGAATACGCGTGGGATTGAAGGCCCGCCAGAGGATTCGGCAGGTGTTCAACATTGTGGCACGGTGTACTGGCGTAGGGTCAAGAAACTCGGCCGAGCCCTGCTTCCCGGGCGCCGTCACCGGCGAGACAGAGATCAACTGCCCGCACTGTGGCGAGCTGCTCACCGTCACCGTGAACGAGCCATTCGGCGAAGAGTCGTACCAGTGCAGTGAGTGCAGCAGCGCCTTCGATGTCGCTTGGGGCGAAGGACAGATCAAGTATAGCGTGGAGTGACTCTCCAGTCGCTTCCGCGATTTGTTTCAGCCGCTTCACTTCGTTCCGGCTACGCCTCCACTACGGGGAGTGGCTGGCCTAACGGTGATAAAGAGTTTAACTTAACAACTGGTACTGTTCGGGTCAGAAATCTTTTATTTCAGGCGATTTTGCAGTAGTCTGCGTGAATGCCTCGGACCAAACGCATCTGCCCTGCTGGTGAAGTATTTCATGTCCTGAATCGGTCCGTGGCCCGGCTGACGATTTTTGAAAAACCGGAAGAGGATGACGCCTTCCTCCCATTCTACGAGGAAACCATAACAAGGAGACAGCATCATGTCCGATTCTTTCTCAGAAGTTACCAGCGAATCGTGGTTCAGCCGCATCCAAGGTGCGATCAAGGGCATTCTGGTCGGGCTGGTCATGTTCGCGATTTCGTTGCCCCTGCTGTTCTGGAACGAAGGCCGGGCCGTTCAGACCGCGAAGAGTCTGGATGAAGGGTCGGGAGCCGTTGTCAGCGTGAAGTCCGAGAGTGTGGACTCCGCGACCGAAGGGAAGTTCGTGCACTTCTCCGGAATGGCGACCACTGACGAAACACTTTTCGACGAACAGTTCAACGTGTCTGTCAACGCCATCCATCTGGTCCGCAACGTTGAGATGTATCAATGGGAGGAAGAGGAAAAGTCCGATACGAAAAAGAGAGTCGGCGGCGGCTCGGAAACGGTTACGACCTACAGCTATGACTTGGCCTGGTCGTCGTCGCTGATCGATTCCAGCAGTTTTCACGAGCGCGGCCGGGACGAACACCAGAATCCGCTGGCGATGCCGGTCAAGTCGAATTCGATTTCAGCGGGGAATGTTCTGGTCGGCGCGTATCAACTGCCGCCCGAGCTGGTGGCTGAAATCGAGAATCCAAAAACCGTCGTACTGACGGAGGACAACATTCCGGTCGAATTCACCGAGGCAACAGAATCCATGGCCGCCATGCAGTTGGCGAGTTCGACGCAGTTGTACCTGGGACAGTCTCCCTCCAGTCCCGAACTGGGCGATGTCCGGATCAGTTTGGTACAGACGGATCCAGCGGACGTCAGCGTGTATGGGCAGCAGACATCACAGACGCTGCAGCCGTATCAGACGGAAGCCGGCAACGCGTTGCTCGACCTGCGGATGGGGATCGTCAGCGGCGAGCAGATGATCGAAATGGCTCAGGCCGAAAACCGGATGATGGCCTGGATTCTGCGAGGCGTGGGGGCGTTCCTGATGTTCCTGGGAATTTTCCTGGTGCTGCGGCCGATTTCGGTACTGGCGGATGTTCTGCCGATTCTGGGCAACATCGCGGAAGTTGGCGTGGCATTCATCGCCGGCGTGCTGACGATATCGCTGGCATTGACCACGATTGCCGTGGCATGGCTGTTTTACCGGCCAATGATCGGCGTGCCGCTGCTGGTGGTTGCGGTGGCCGGAATCGGGTTTCTGATCATGAAACTCGCCGGCAAAAAAGCGGCGGCTTGAGTTGCTCAGTGGAGCCCGATTTCTCCGGGGGACCGGACGGAAAACGTGTCAGGAACCGTTTCCGTGACATTTTCCCGCGCCGAACGTTGGGTGTTTCTACATAAAGACTGCCATGAGGGAATTGGAAGACAGTGATGCGCGCGAACGTTCTCCGTTCCGCCGTTGAGGCGGTTTTGAAATGAACAGGTGATCAGTTTGCTGGTTGCGGACCAAGAGGACTATTCTCTGTCGTGACGACGATCACGCTCTCGCCATACTGGTACATGGGTATTTCTACATAAAGGTACGTAAACCGCGTAGGGTCAAAAAACTCAGACGAACTCAAGGTGCCGCGTTTCACACGACTTAAGGTACGCCGGATTTCCCCATCACAGCCCCTTGATTTCAACTGTCGGCGCCGGAAACTGGCTGATTTCCAGCGGTAACCATGTCCTTCCTGCTCCGGCCCTGGCACATTCTGCTTGTGACCATCTGCGGCCTCCTCAAACAGCGTCAGCAGCAGACCATCGAGTTCCAGAATGCTCAGATCGAAGCTCTGCTGAAGAAGCTCGGTCGCAAGCGACTGCTCCTCGACGATAACCAGCGTCGACTGCTGGCTGTGAAAGGACAGGCCATTGGTCGCAAGGCCCTGTTCGAGCTGACGACGATCGTCACGCCTGACACGATCCTTCGCTGGCACCGCCAACTCGTCGCAAGGAAGTTCGACTCCAGCGATCAGCGAAAACCCGGTCGGCCTCGAATCCGACAGGAAATCGTTGATGCCATTGTCCGCTTCGCCAGAGCAAACTCAACGTGGGGCTACGACCGGATTCAGGGAGCTCTCAGGAACCTCGGCTACCA
>JBDONA010000138.1:0-2602 GCA_039831575.1 Fuerstiella sp.
AATTCCTTGATCAATGGCTGGATCTGGAACTGATCGACGCCACCACGCCTGACAAGTACCTGTACCCGGAATACGACGACGTCCTCCGTCGAGCCATGCTGGCCGAAACGCGGCTCCTCTTCCGACATCTCATCGACGAAGACCTCAGCATCCTTAATCTCATCGATTCTGACTTCACGTTCCTCAACCGGAAACTCGCCGAACACTACGGCATTCCGAACGTCGAAGGCGAAGAAATGCGCAAAGTCATGCTGCCACCCCGCAGCGTTCGAGGCGGCATTCTGACGCACGCCAGCATTGCCAAAGTGACGGCCAACGGTACCGTCACGACCCCCGTCAAACGCGGCAGTTTTGTTTTGACAAATCTGTTGGGCCTGCCTCCCAATCCGCCTCCGCCGGGGGTCGGCTCCATCGAACCCGATACTCGCGGAGCCACGACGATTCGGGAGACACTTGCAAAGCATCAGACGGTCGAAGCGTGTGCCGTTTGTCACCGCCGGATTGATCCGCCGGGTTTCGCGTTGGAATGTTTTGATCCAGTCGGCACCTTTCGCGCTCGCTACCGCAACAGCAAAGGCGTCAAACGAACCACCAACGTCGGACTGCGCTTCCTGCATAAAGACTACAAACTAGGCAGGCGAGTTGACTGCAGCGGCCAAACCGAGGACGGATTCACATTCACTGACATTCGTGACTTCAAACAGCACCTGATGAAGTCGAAGGAGCAGGTGGCGCGAAATCTGGTGTCACTGTTGATCACGTTTGCCACTGGGGCTGAAATCCAGTTCGCTGACCGGCAGGAAGTGGAGCGAATACTCAATCAAACCGAAGGCGACGAATTTGGTCTTCGGAACATCATTTACCACGTTGTGCGCTGTCGAATGTTCAGGCAGCGGTAGACGTATTTTCTCTCTCACTGAGTTTTCAACAAGATCAGTCTCATGCACACGCCCATTTCACGACGTACCGCGCTGCGAGCATCCGGTGTGGCTTTATCGTTACCGCTGCTGGATGTGATGAATCCGGCGTTTGGGTTTGAACGTGCGGAGCAGCCGAAACGCATGGTGCTGATTTGCAATGCGCTCGGTTTGTTTCCTGCGTCGCTGTTCCCGAAGACGTCCGGAACCAACTACGAAAACACGGAGTACCTCGAACTACTCAAAGAACACCGAAGTGACTTTACCCTGTTTTCCGGGCTTTCCCATCCGGACCAAAACGGCAAGGATCCTCACGATACTGAGATGACCTTTCTGACGGCGGCGATCAATCCGGGGCTCGGAGGCTTCAAGAATACGATTTCGGTGGATCAGGTGGCGGCGATGCACCTCGGTCACGCCACGAGGTTTCCGTCGATCACACTGGGGAGCAACACTCAGGAGAGTCAGGCGTACGACAGCAATGGTGTAATGCTGCCGGCCGATTATCGGCCATCGCGGGTGTTTGCGAAGTTATTCCTGGCTGGAAGTCGGGAAGAACAGCGGCGACAAAGGCAGAGACTCGCGGAAGGTCGCAGCATTCTTGATTCCGTCGGCGATCAGACGAAGGCGCTCAACCGACGAGTTAGTGGAGGTGACCGGAAGCAACTGGATGAATACTTCGCTGCCATACGCACGGCTGAGAAGGAACTGGCTGCATCCGATGCGTGGCTGGATCGCCCCAAGCCTGAGGTGAACGTCGAAATTCCGAAGGACATTGCGGAACCATCGGAATTGCTCGGCCGCATTCGAGAGCTGATGAATCTGATTCCGCTGATGCTGCAGACCGATTCAACGCGCGTGGTCAGCCTGATGATTCAGGATCACCACGTTGTGCCAAACATCGCTGGTGTCCAGGCGGGGCATCACCCCCTGTCTCACCATGGTCAGGATCCCGCCAAGATTGCCCAACTGAAGATCATCGAGTCCGGAATTCTCTCTACATTCTCGGACTTCCTGACGCAGCTTGGACAGCGATCGGCACAGGGGGGCCGGCTGCTGGATCACACGGCCGTTCTTTTAGGAAGCAACCTTGGCAACGCGAACGCACACGACCCAAGCAATCTACCCATCATCCTCGCGGGCGGTGGCTACGATCACGGCCGATACGTGGCGTACGACAAGAGGAACAACATTCCATTGTGCAACCTGTTCGTCAACATGCTGAACAATACGGGGGTTGAAACGGATTCATTTGCCACCAGTTCAGGAAACCTGAGCTGGTGACAATTCAAACTGGAATACCGTCCCAGGAGGATGTTCGGATGCCTGAAACAGTGAGCCGCAAGGCGCTAGTCCAGATATTGCACGCGAATTGTAGGCCGTACCAAGCAAACCCTTACCATGCCGGAACTTCGGTCGATATCAGCGATCGTTTCGAATTAACAGACTGTCTTTTCATCAAAGTGGGTTTGCGAAGTTACGGCATTTCCCAATCGACCTACGGTCCGGCCTACACGAAATATCCTGTCTAGCCGCGGGTGAAGACTCTGCCGATAACCGGCGGCTAGCGCCGTGCCGCTCACAAGAATAGACATATCCGGACAGCCTGCGGGCACTCCGCCATACTTATTCCCCCTCCGATATCACTCCAATCAAGAATCAATCATGCTGAAGAAACTCACTCA
>JBDONA010000011.1:0-11429 GCA_039831575.1 Fuerstiella sp.
ACAGACCAGTCCTGCAGTGCCTTCACGTAGGGTTCCGGCTGTGCGGCGAGAGCTTCCAGAGCATCGACGACGGCCAGACAGCCGGGCAATGTCGTCACACACGGAACACCGTGCGTCACCGATGCGGCTCGAATTCGCCCTTCGTCGGTGCGTGCGCCTTTGCCGCTGGGCGTGTTGAAGATGAAGTGGATCTCCTGGTTGGCCATCAGATCCAGCAGGTTGGGTCGCCCTTCCTGCAACTTCTTCACAGTACTCACGTCCAGGCCAGCATCCTTGAAGACTCGGGCCGTGCCCGACGTGCAGATGATGCTGAAACCCAGAGTCAGCAAGCGACGAGCCGGTTCGATCATCTTCTGTTTGTACGACGAGGCAATACTGATGAACACGTTGCCCGTGCTGGGAAGATTCGCACCGGCGGCCGTTTGAGCCTTGGCAAACGCCATCGGAAACTCAGCGTCGATGCCCATCACTTCCCCGGTCGAACGCATCTCCGGACCCAGCACGATGTCCACGCCGAAGAAACGGTTGAACGGAAAGACGCTTTCTTTGACCGACGTGTATTTCGGTACGATCTCCGATGTCACACCCTGATCTTTCAAAGACACTCCCGTCATCGCCTTGGCTGCGATCTTCGCCAACGATCTGCCTGTGGCTTTGGATACGAATGGCGATGTGCGGCTGGCTCGTGGATTGACTTCCAGAACGTAAACGGCGTGGCCATCGTCTTCGGCTTTGACAGCAAACTGAATATTCATCAGCCCGCAAACCTGCAGCTCCTTTGCCAGAGCGTGAGTGGCCGTACGGATCTCCTCCAGGACCTCACTGGACAGTGAATGTGGCGGCAGGGCACATGCCGAATCGCCGGAATGCACACCGGCTTCTTCGATGTGTTCCATGACGCCGCCCACCACAGTGTCTGTCCCGTCCGAGACCGCGTCGACATCCACTTCGATCGCGTCTTCCAGAAACTTGTCAATCAGAACGGGCTTGTTCGGTGACACGTCGACCGCTTCGGTCATGTACCGTACCAGTGAGGTCTGGTCGTAACAGATTTCCATAGCGCGGCCACCCAGCACGTAGCTGGGGCGGACCAGCACCGGATAGCCGACTCGGTCAGCCGCTGCTCGAGCCGCTGCTGTGGTGGTGGCGATTCCGTTCGGTGGCTGGCGGAGCTTCAGCTTCTCCAGAATCGCCTGGAAGCGTTCACGGTCTTCTGCGGCGTCGATCATGTCCGGCGACGTGCCGATAATGTTCGCTCCGGCGGCTTCCAGACCGCGGGCGAGATTCAGGGGTGTCTGGCCACCAAACTGCACGATGATTCCGTCCGGCTGCATGCGGTCGCAGATGTTCAGTACGTCTTCAATCGTCAGCGGTTCAAAGAACAGGTAGTCCGACGTGTCGTAGTCGGTGGAAACTGTTTCCGGGTTGGAATTGACCATGATGCTCTCGATGCCAAGCTCTTCGAGAGCGAAGGCCGCATGACAGCAGCAATAGTCGAACTCAATCCCCTGCCCTATCCGGTTTGGGCCGCCGCCCAGAATCATGATCCGTTTTTTGCCGGGTTCCTTTGCCGGAGTTTCGTCTTCCTGTTCGTAGGTGGAATAGTAGTAAGGCGTGTGCGCTTCGAACTCGGCCGCACAGGTGTCGACCTGTTTGAACGTGGCTTCGATGCCCAGTTCTTTGCGATATTTTCGCACCTCAATCTGCGACGTGTCCCACCAGAAAGCCAGTTGCGCGTCAGAGAACCCATTCTCCTTGGCCCTGCGAATCAGCTCCTGCGACGCGTCGCCCAGTCGAGAGACTTCACGAATTTCGTCTTCCAGTTCCACCAGTTGCTGTAGATTCCTGAGGAACCACGGATCAATGTCCGTCGTCTCATGGATGTCTTCGATCGACTTACCGGCTTTGAGCGCGTATCGCAGGTAGAAAATGCGGTGTTCATTCGGCACCGACAGCTTGTTGAGAATCTCCTCTTCGCTGGGCCGGCGATCCGTGTCCCACAAATCCTTCTTGCCTCCGCCGAGCCCGAAATGCCCAATCTCCAGCCCGCGCAGAGCCTTTTGCAGAGATTCGCGAAACGTGCGGCCAATCGCCATGGTTTCGCCCACGGACTTCATCTGCACGGTCAGTGTCGGATCGGCTTCGGGAAATTTTTCGAAGGTCCAGCGAGGTATCTTGGTAACGACGTAGTCAATCGTAGGTTCAAAACACGCCAGCGTTTCACGAGTAATATCGTTTTTGATTTCGTCCAGCCGATAGCCGACGGCCAGTTTCGCGGCGATCTTTGCGATCGGAAATCCCGTCGCCTTTGACGCCAGCGCACTGGATCGGCTGACTCGCGGATTCATTTCGATGATCACCATCCGGCCGTCGTCCGGATTGATGGCAAACTGCACATTCGAACCACCGGTTTCCACGCCGATTTCACGCATGCACGCCAGCGTTGCATCCCGCATTCGCTGGTACTCTTTGTCGGACAGCGTCTGCGCTGGGGCAACCGTGATGGAATCGCCGGTGTGGACACCCATCGGGTCAAAGTTTTCGATCGAGCAGATGATGACAGCGTTGTCTGCGCAGTCACGCATCACTTCCATCTCGTACTCTTTCCAGCCGAGAATCGATTCTTCCAGCAGCAGTTCGCTGATGGGCGACAGAGTCAGCCCCTGTCGCACAAGGTTTTCAAGTTCTTCGATGTTGTAGGCGATGCCGCCGCCTGTGCCGCCGAGCGTAAAACTGGCGCGGATAATGATCGGCAGACCGATTTCTTTGACCGCATTCCTGGCGTCTTCCAGATTGTGAACAACGAAACTCCGGGGAAGTTCCATTCCGATTTTTGTCATCGCTTCCTTGAAGGCTTCGCGTTCCTCTGCCTTCTTGATGACGTCCTCCTGAGCTCCAATCATCTCGCAGTTGTATTTTTTCAGCACGCCTTCGCGAGCAAGGTCCATCGCGGTGTTCAAACCGGTCTGCCCGCCCATTGTCGGCAACAAGGCGCACGGACGCTCTTTTTCGATGATTTTTTCGACGTACTGCCACGTGATCGGTTCGATGTACGTGCGGTCAGCGGTATCCGGGTCCGTCATGATGGTGGCCGGATTGGAATTGACCAGCACGACCTCATACCCTTCTTCACGAAGAGCTTTGCAGGCCTGAGTTCCCGAATAGTCGAATTCGCATGCCTGTCCGATCACGATAGGACCGGAGCCGATGATCAGAATCTTCTTTATGTCGTCTCGACGTGGCACTTGATGAAGCCTTTGGGGATGTACTCGCGACTTGTGATCGACGTCACGTACGAACACAATTCATCGGGTCTGCCCGACGTATATTCTGTTCCGATATTCGTGACGTTTGCCTCGTTCACCACACGGCAAGCGCGCAGAGTGACCGCTGACGGCGTTCCGGGGACATTTCCCTACGGCAGCGAGTGACTTTGCAGGCAGGCAGCAACGGCAAAGCGCGCAAAATTTCGAGAAGGTTAGCAGTAAATCCGGGGCGTTCAAGAAGATCGGCCTGCTTGCACCGGAATTGCCGCCGCAAGGCCGTCGTTTCTTCTATCGTAGAGCTTTTTTCTCTACAGTGGCGCAGAGTCGCAGTCTATTTCAGATCAGAAATGGTCAGTCCACCGTCTGCCAGAACACACACATTTGATACGGTGCATACATTCCTGCAGAGACCGGGATTCTTCCGCAGGAACGGGCCGGCGTTGACAGCGTCGGAAAACGTACGAAAGAAGCACGTTGCCTCAGAAAATCATCATTGACGCGGATCCGGGCATTGGCGACGCCTTTGCGGTTCTCACCGCTTTGGTGGACCCGTCGTTGGAGGTGATCGGCCTGACAGCGACTGCAGGATCCGTGTCCGGGCGGCAGGCCACACGAAACCTGAAGTTTCTGACGGACCTCATCGATCCCGTGAAGTATCCCAGAATCGGACAGTCTGAACTGCCGATGGCGGCTGCCCGTCTGTCATCGCATACCGTTCCGACACGACACAGTTTTTTCGGCCGGCACGGACTCGGCGATGTCACGGTGGACATACCGGACCTTCACAATCGTCGCGAATCGGCAAAACTAATCGTGGACCTTGTTCGAGAGTTTCCGCATGAAGTGAAGCTGTTGACGCTGGGGCCACTGACCAACCTGGCGGCGGCCTGCGACCTGGATCCGGAATTGCCTGAACTGCTGGATGCGATTGTGTCGCTGGGCGGAGTCAATAACGCCAGCGGCGACGTCACTCCTGTGGCTGAGTTCAATATCTGGTGCGACCCGGAATCAGCGGCAGCCGTTCTTCGATTGCCGGCAATCAAGACGCTGATCCCCCTGGACATCAGTGGGATACCGGTGCTGACATTTGAAGACGTTGATATCCTGTCCCAGTTGACAGAATCCACAATGAACGGCGCAGTGTTGTCGTCGATGCTGCAATATGCCATTCGAGCGAATCGACAGGAACTGGCATTCGAAGGCATCCCGCTGCACGGCGTCGTGGCTCTGGCCGTGGCCGCAAAAGCGGAATCATTTTCTGTGGAAGCGTTGCGCGGCGAAGTGGAAACCAGCGGAGAGCTGACTCGCGGCATGACGGTCATCGATCGGCGACAGGTTATGATCGGGCAGTCGAATCTGGACCTTGTGTCATCGATCGACGAAGCCGGTGTGGTCGACTATTTCTCCCGTAGTTTCCGCCGTGCGGCTCGGTAGGGCATGAACACGCGTCCCGTCATCTGTAGCTTCGAAAGCCGGCGAGCCACGGAAATGCGATCATTGATCGAGCGTTTCGGTGGCCATGCGATGATCGCACCTTCGATGCAGGAGGTGCCGATTGAAGAGAACGCCATTGCCCTTGATGCGATTCGGCAAGTGATCTCCGGGGCTGTTTCGCACATGGTTCTGTTGACCGGAGTCGGCACCGAAGCGATGCTCAAGGTGGCAGCGGCTCAGGATCTGGAAGAAGGTCTGTTGCAATCGATGGGGCAAATGCCGTTGCTGGTTCGGGGCCCCAAGCCTGCGGCCGTGCTGCACCGTCACGGCCTGAAATTCACGGTTAAGGCACCGGAACCGAACACCTGGAGAGAATTGCTGACCGCCATCGATCAGGCGAAGATGGAACTGAACAATCAAAACGTCGCCGTTCAGGAATACGGCATACCAAACCCGGAACTCTGTGAGGGCCTGACATCGCGCGGTGCCACGATCCTGCCGATTCCCGTTTATCGCTGGGCATTGCCGGACGATGTCGAACCCTTGCGCCAGGCCATCCGGCAGACAATTGATGGTGAAGTCGACGCTTTGCTGTTCACGAGTGCTCAGCAGGTCCGCCACGTTCTGCAGATCGCTGAACAGATGGCCCAGCGGGACGAATGGTTGACCTCCGCCAACAAAACCGCTGTTGGCTCCATCGGCCCGACCTGCAGCCAGACGCTCCGCGAAGAGGGGCTTACCATCAGCGTCGAAGCCAGCCCACCCAAAATGGGACCGCTGGTTCGAGTTGTCATGCAGCACATCGCAGACGCCTGATACGGAAATGACGTAGAGGGGAAACGCACGTCAGCCAGGCGCAAAAAAACGACCGCAGGGAATGCTTCCTCACGGCCGTTTGTAACTCAGACATTTCGGGTACTGCGACGGTGGAGACGCAGCGAGTCAGGCGAGAACCGAGTCACGCTTAGCGTGCACTCATGAATGGTCCGGGCCTACGCAATTAATTTGAGACCTCCGTCGGTGTCATCCGAAATGTCTGATGTCTTCGTCGAAGAGTCGTCGCCTCTCTTCTGTCGTTGTGTTCACTAAGTAGGATGATCGGCAGTCGGGTGTACGGGCTGCATGTTTTTGTCGTTAGGCGCCGGCGATTCAGGACTGAGGGCTTGAAACCGGTATATTGGGAGTTGTGATTCCTCAGAAACCCGACGCATTAGCGAGGGAAAACACGCCAAGGGTGATCACCCTGCTGACGCTTCGGATTACGAAGACCAGGGAAACTTTCAAGCGCACGACATCAAATACACCGGCAGAGCCGGTGTATGAGGAAGGGACCACAATACAAGCTCGAAGCGCGAGCGAGTGGGTCTTGTGCGCTTGTGAAACACACTTGCTTGCGCTGCGAGCTTGTATCAAACACGACAAAGCGTCATGAGTACTCACCGGCAGAGCCGGTCGTTTACGGTCGCGAGTCCGGTTCTTGTTCGTGGCGTATCCGTCCGAGTGGATTCCGCGCTAGCCTTTTGGTTCTTCGTCGAACATCGTGACAACAGAAGCCTTTGCTCGAAGATCCTGCATGGCATTCTGGCGGGACACCCTGGCATTTTCAGCTCGCAGGCGTTGTTCGATTTCCTTCTGCTTCTCCTGAAACGGAGCGACACGTGCTGCCTGGTGGTCGACAACCCGGTAGACCTCAAAGCGATCCTCGCGAACGTAGACTTTTGTCATTCCACTCGACGGCAGGCTGAACAATTGTTCTTCAAGTTCTTTGTCTGTCAGACTGCCACGTTCAAGCCACCCCATGTCGCCGCGTTTCTCGGCACTCAGTGCGTCTGAATATTTCACGGCGAGTTGTGCGAAATCGGCGTCGGCCTGCAGCTGCTTGACGACTTCGGTCATCTTTGTTTCAGCACCATCGCGTCCGTCGTTGCTGGCGAACAGCACGACGATCTCCTGCCACCGGATCCGTTCCTTCGTCGTGAAGTCGTCGCGGTGATCCTGATAGTACGCCAGCATTTCGACACGGCTGACTGTTTCCGGGGCTTCCACAATCGTGGATAGATATCCATTGACCATTTGAATTCGGAAGAAGCTTTCCCGCAGCAGATCGACAGAGAGTCCTTCTGACGATAAGACCAGATCAAGCTCTTTGTCGGTGGTGATGTTGCGATCCTTCTTGATGTTCGCGATCACTTCGCCAAAAGGTTCTTCCAGTGACTCTTCGATCACCTGCTGGCGGTCCTCCGGAATCTTCCGCCGTAGCGCCTGAACAACAATTTCCTGCTCGATGTATTTGTCCAGTCGACCCCTGATCTGCTTCTCCAGAATCTGTTGCCGCTGCTCATCGGAAAGGCTTTCCTCAGCCTCGATCGCCAGTCGCAGACTGCCGATCAGGTCGTCGACAAAAATCGGACGACCATTGACTTCAGCAACAACCGTATTTCCAACCAGCTTCGTTTCCGGCGAACCGGAAAAGCTGACAGCTTTGATCTGCGATTCGCTTTTTTCGTCGACGAACTCAGCAACGGTCGACTTGTTGGTCAGTGACCGACGGGGCGGCGCTTCCACAAAAACAGGGTTGTCGTCAATCAGCGTCTTCCCCTGGCACCCAGCCAGTGAGACCACGACAATAAGCAGCAAAGGCGCACTGCGCAACAGCATGGCAAAAAGTCGTGAGTGTGATGTGCGAGCCACGATTGCTTCCATGCAACGGGAGCGGAGAATGAACAGAGAGGCCGGAACTATATCGGCGTTCGGCAATTCCGGACAAGGCCGGTTCACCTCATTCAGCGAGCGTAAATGCAGCATTTTATGCGGCAAAAACTGCCGAACACGCACCACGAACGGGCAGCTTATCGTCGAAACCGGACTATGTCGGCACGGGACGGCGGTCCTCGCATTCAATCGAACCATTCATCGGCCGGGTCGAATTCCGGCAGCACCACAATCAGGACTTTCATGCGACCCAATGCCCGGTGGCGGACACCGGGCGGAATTACGATGCTGATCCCGGCATGGACAGAAATGACTTCGTCGTCCAGTTCCATTTTTGCATCGGGACCGCACTCCAGAAAGTAATAGGTTTCCGTCAGCGACTTGTGGTAGTGCTTTCTGGCATTCTCGCTGATCTCAGTGACATGGATCGTCCCCGGAAATTCTACAACGTCGCGAAACGCTCGCCGAGCTGTCCCGCACGGACAAGGCACGCCCTGGATGTTTGCGAAGTCAGCAATGTGGTAGCGTTTTGTGGAAGCGGACATGTCAGGTGAGGCCCAGTGGAAAAGCGTCGGCAGGTTTGGGGGAACACAGTGATGAACACGTGACAGATAAAGTCTGTGACGATGTCTGTCCGGGATTCAGGACTCCATGCGAACAAAGTTTGAAATAGTTGAGACGTAACCCTTGGCTATTTCAATGGTGTACGACACAAAGTCTGCAACAGGATCAGAATCTCCACCGCATATACAATTGTAACCCGATCAACTCGCAATTGTTACGGCCGCGCCGTAATACACTATTCAAGAGAAACAACAATGAAACGCGTACTGAACCTATTGTTCGCCTGTGCCTGTTTTTGCGCAACCGCCGCCACCCATGCGGCCGATCAGCCGAACATCATTCTGATCTTCATTGACGACATGGGATGGCAGGATGTCGACTGCTATGGGAACGATTTCATCGACACGCCACGGATCGACCAACTCGCGGCAGAAGGCGTGCGTTTCACGGATTTCTACGCCGCGGGCGCCGTTTGCTCTCCGACTCGCTGCGCCCTGCAATCAGGTCAGAACCAGGCACGCATCGGTATCACGGCGCATATACCGGGACATTGGCGACCGTTCGAACGTGTGATCACCCCGTTGACAACGATGGCTCTTCCATTGGACACCGTCACCGTGGCGGAAGCACTGCAGGAAGCCGGTTACGCCACCGGGTATGTCGGCAAATGGCATCTGGGCGGTGGTTCGCAGTTCCAGCCGGACAAACAGGGTTACGAATTCTCCGCAGTCATCGGCGGACCGCATTTGCCCGGCAGGTATCGTGTTCTTGGCCGGACGGATCTCAAGCCAAAGCCGGGCCAATATCGAACCGACTTTGAAGCCGACCTGTGTGTGGATTTCATCGGTCGCAGCAAACAGCAACAGAAACCGTTCTTCCTGATGCTGTCACCGTTCGCCGTGCATATCCCGCTTGGTGCGATGTCAGAAAAGGTGCAGAAGTACACAAAGAAGGCTGCTGAATTGAATCAAGACCTGCCGCATCCGGTGTACGCCGCTATGGTGGAACACTGCGATGACATGGTCGGGCGAATCGTCGATGCGGTGGACGCGGAAGGTCTGACCGAGAATACGATGATTGTTTTTACGTCCGACAACGGTGGTCTGTATCGACGTTACGACTATCGTGAACACGCTGATGACAACGTCAGCAGCCTTGCACCGCTAAAGGGGGAAAAGGGATCGCTGCACGAAGGCGGCGTTCGAGTCCCATTGATCGTGAAATACCCGCCGCTGACAAAACCCGGAACGGTCTGCTCGGAACCAACGATCAGCTACGACTTCTTTCCAACATTTGTCGACCTGGCAGATGGCTCGTTGCCCGAACAACAGACGATTGATGGCCACAGCCTGAAGCCACTGCTCACGCAACCCGGCGGGCAACTCAGTCGCACCGCGCTGCATTGGCACTACCCCCATTTTCACCATGATCGGCCGGCCAGCAGCATTCGAGAACGCGACTGGAAGTTGATCGAATACCTCGACGGCACCGGCGACATTGAACTCTATCATCTGGCCGACGACATCGGCGAAACAACAAATCTGTCTGCAGAAAAACCAGGCAAAGCGGCTGACCTGAAACGAAAACTGCAGGCCTGGCGGCAGCAGGTCGTCGCCCGCATGCCCTATCCCAATCCGCACTACGATGCAGAACGAGCGGGCGAATGGTGGAGTCTGCGAACGGGCAAACCGATCGACAGCGACAGCCGCAAGCGATTTCCACCAACAGAGAAGGACCTGTAAGCGTCTCTGAAACGACAACAAATGCGACCGCCGTCAAATCACGGTACAGCGGCTTCTGAAAGGCAAATCATGAGTATTGCAGCCCACGTTAAGACATCGTTGAATCTTCCGACGTTCGTTGTCCAGACTTACCTGCAGGATTTGACAGACGATCAACTCCTGATTCGTCCGCACAAGGACGCGAATCACATTGCCTGGCAGCCTGGACATTTGATCGCGTCGGAGAACAGTCTGAACAACATGGTTTGCCCGGACTCAATGCCGCCGCTGCCGGATGGGTTTGCTGAAAAGCACGGAAAGGATACGGCATCCAACGACGAACAGAGTGATTTTTGTACGAAGGACGAATACCTCAAATTAATGGAGGAACAGCGAGCTGCAACTTTGGCGCTACTGGACAAATTAAGCGACGAAGAGCTTGAACAGTCTGCTCCCGAGAAGATTCAACAGTTCGGTGCCACAGTCGGTGCAGTCATCGGCGGCCAGTCGGCTCACTGGATGATGCATGCCGGGCAGTGGGTCATCCTGCGTCGTCAACTCGGCAAAGAAGCGATCTTTTGAGAACTCGTGCTTCGTCAAGTCGTAATTTTTGGGTAGCCGAAGTCGCCAGACTTTGGACGACATAGAGAAAAACTTCCAAACTCTGGCGAGTTCGGCTACGGAACAACCGCAGTTCTTAGACTTGACGACACACTAGATGTCCAGCTCTTTGACATCCAGAGCATGTTTCTCGATGAACTCGCGCCGCGGTTCGACGTGGTCACCCATAAGAACGCGGAAGATTTCATCGGCCGCTGAAGCGTCGTCCATCTGGATTTTCAACAGCACGCGCTTTTCCGGATCCATACTGGTGTCCCAGAGTTCTTCGGAATTCATTTCGCCCAGACCTTTGAAGCGTGTCAGCGTCAGGCCCTTTTCGCCAAGTTTCCGCAGTTCCGGCAGAACTTCGCGAAGACTCGTCAGGGGCACGGTCTGATCGTCACGTTCGATGTGGAATGGGTAGACCTGTTCGGCGTTCTGAACTCCGGCGGAAACAAAGTCGGGGTATGTGAAACCGAAGTCCTTCAACTTCGCAAGCTGCGCGTTTAAGGTCTTGATTTCGTGCAGGTCGACCAGCTGGCAGACAGGTTCCACTTCGGCGGAATCCTTGTCGTCGCCATTCTGTTCGACATTCTGTTCGACATTCGTATCGCCACTGCCGTCCGTCTCCGAATTGCCGGCGTGTTCCTCTTCCAGCTCTTTGACAAAGGAATCTGCTTTGTCGCGTTCAAAGAACCAACGTTCTGAATCCCCCCACAGGACTCGAAATCTTGGCAACCGCGTGTCCTCTGCGCCCGCTTTAACAAGCAGGTAATTGATGTCGATGCCGCGGCGTTCCATCAGCTCCAGCGGATGTTCCATTTCACGGAGCACGTCGACAACTCGCAGAAGATTTTCACCATCGAAGACTGTTCCGTCGGTTTTCGCGACAAGACCCGCCCCATCCAGACCAAGTTCCGTCAATTCCAGCATCATGGTCTCATGGGTCTGCACGTAACGGGGAGTCTTGCGACCCTTCTGAATGACTCGATACAGTGGCGGCTGAGCAATGTAGACGAATCCACCTTCAAGCAGAGGACGCATATGACGGAAGATAAACGTCAGCAGCAACGTGCGAATGTGGCTGCCGTCGACATCGGCATCGGTCATCACGATGATCTTGCCGTAGCGA
>JBDONA010000820.1:0-11395 GCA_039831575.1 Fuerstiella sp.
ATTGCTCCCTGCAATTTCAAACACAATTCAAATCGAAGAAAAACTCACAGCCTCGTCGGGTTATTCATGTTTTTTTCGTACTAAAAGAAAGGTTGGGTGTTGAGGCGTGTTGATATTCGCTGACCAGCGAACCGAGAGAGTTGCAGGAGTGTTGACTCTTAGCGGGTAGCCTAATCAGACGTAGGATCCGTTCCTACCGGCCGTGAATTCGACGTGTCCAGTACGAACCGGCCCTACGAAGGATTCTATCATCCTTGTGAAGTCAACATGGCACGGTGGAAACGCAGACGGTGACGGAACCTGACTCGACGCTGAGTGGCAATTCAAGTTTCCGGCGTAGTCAGCACTTCAGATGTCTTCACTGTCTCCGTTGAGAAGATTTCATTGACAGAAACTTCAATCGTACTGCAGATTCCGTCAAGATCGAGCGCGTCCCCCATTGTTCCGAAGGGCTGTTCGATATGTTCTGCGATTCCTTCCGCGGCGATGATGAAGTACGACGTGAAGAATACGATTGGGATGGTCCACAGATCAAACTCATTAACGATCCCCCACGGCAGCGTCAGCAGGAATACGGCCAGTGCATGGTTCAGAAATACTCGATACGAGGGCGCGATCGGAGTATTCCTGATGCGTTCACAACCACCACAGACCTCCAGCAGAACCTTCGCTTCGCGGTCGAGCATCCAGAATTGACCGAACTGGATGCGTTGTTCTCGCTGCCACTCTTCGAATATTCCGTACATCTGATTTACCATCCAACCGGGAACATGCCGGCCATCGAATTGTTCAGTGGAGAGACCGGGCAATCGATTGACTTCTGCTCCCAGTCGCAGGTGGTCACGGAGGGCGTATGGAAATGCGACCAGCAGTCGGCGCAGGCGGTCAGTCGATTCGTCTCCCTGGCCACCGAAAGTGTTTGCTTTGACGGCCAGATTTCGACAGGCGTTTACGAGAGTGCCCCACAGCGTGCGTCCCTCCCACCAGCGGTCGTAGACGCGGTTCGCTCGAAACGCCAACAACATCCCGATTGCCAGGGACAACGCTGCTTCAAGTCCTGATGGAAAGTCTGCGTACTGAGAGAATCGTCCGTGTTCTTTCCAGACCGCGACTCCGCTGTAAGCAGCCATTACTAAGGACAGCAGCAACACGGGGCGAAGAGCAGCTGTGGGTAGAAATCGACGCAGCACAGGGTGGCTTTCGGCTCCGGAAAAAAAGAGTCACCGTACGTCACCATATCATATCACCGGCGCTGTCGCGATCCGCCGTCGGTCGGACGTCTGTTCTGTGCCGGAGTTGAACGACGCACCGGCAGCGAATTGACAGTGCCCAAGAATGTGTGGGATAAACGGAACTGGGGACATGGAACGTGTTCACTATCGTCGGTCTCATATTGCAACAAAAAAAGGCGTCTGATTCGCCGAGTTGGCAAATCAGACGCCGTAGTCGGCCGTTGCATGAGGCCTACTGGTTCTGGTCTGTCTCCGCAGGTTCGTCAAGGCGAACCATACTCCACTCCTGCGTCTGCCCGTCGGCAAAGTGCAACAGAGCTCCCGCTTGGTTTTCACTCAGGTTGTAGATTCCCGTTTCCATGATTGGCCAGTCTTCGCCAACCGGTCCCCATGCGGCCCGCTGACTTTTCGTGTCAATCGTTCCCTGAACCTCAAACGACTGGTCTGTCGCTGTGTTCTGAAAAGTTCCCGCGATGATGCCCTCTTTGCTGATCGCTAATTGCAGAAAGAGAGTTGAATCTTCAACGGAATCGTCGTCTTTCTGAGTGAGCGCAAAGACTCCCAAAGACATCCACTCGACCTTGTCCGGAGCGACGTCGGGAACGTTCGAGGCGATGGTCTGGGCCTGCTCGGCATACTCATCCGTCGTGGCAACGACTTCGTTGTTGTAATAGACGTTGTCACCTTCGTAATAAATATTGTCGCCATAGCTGTAGTAGATCGGCTGACCGAAGCCTCGGACCACCCAGCGTGTCACCGTCGCAGCGGTCGCCCACTTCCACCAGTTGTGAGCGTGGTTGTGCCAGCCCCAGTGATAAGCTGCCTGTCGTCCCCAGTATCCGGCTCCATAGCGCGGCAGGTGCCCATGGTACGGCGGTCGGTATCCCGGAGGTCGGTAGCCTGGTGGTCTGGTACCGGGCGGGCGATAGCCTGGCGGACGTGTCCCCGGTGGGCGATGTCCAGGTCCGTGCCCGGCTCCGGGAAGTCGGTTTGCTGGCAGATTCACCGGTCGATTCCCGACGTTGTTTCCGACGTTGGGTCTGTTTCCGATGTTGATGTTGACGTCATTTCCAATGTTATTTCCGCCACCGGGTCGGTTACCGGGAGTTCCGGTCCCTGGTCGCTGTCCGGTTGAGGGCAACTGAGCTGGGCGATTCTGCAGAAAGTCGCCAGCGGCTCCACCGCCCGGTCGTGTTCCCGGACGTGAGCCCGGTCGGTCGAGATTCAGGAAATTGTTCAGCTGCCCCTGACTCGGCCGCGTCGATGGTCGACCGCCAGACGGCAACCCAGTCGACGGTCGTCCGGTTGAAGGAAGACCTGTCGCCGGCCGCCCTGTTGATGGGCGACTGGACGATGGCAACCCTGTGGATGGCCGACTGATCGTGGGACGGCTTGGTGACGGTCGAGTCGATGGCCGACTTACTGAAGGCCGACTCATGGATGGAGATCGCCCTGCCGAAGGACGGCTGATTCCACCGCCACCGCGACTGATTCCACCGCCACCTCTGCCTCCGCCGCCCCGACCGCGCTGGGCATGCGTTTCTTCGCCGATCCACATGCCGGTGGCCACTAAACAAACAATGCAAAATCCGATTCTTGTGATATGTGTCATTTGACTGCCTTTGCAGATTTTGGTTTCCGGGAATGGCCCTTATTTTCGGCGAACGACAATTTCGTCAACGTTGGGGAGCAGCTGTCCATCCAGGACGCGATTGATTTTTTCCCACGTGTAAGTGCCCTCTTCGGTTGGCCGAAAGATGCTGGTGAACGAACCGGATCCGCCGTCGGGCAGCGTTGCTACAGCCTGAACGACCCAGCGATCCTCACGTCTGGCCCATGTTCCCTTGATGAAGCCGCCATCGGAATCAAACAACCAGCTACGGATCTGTTTCGCTTTAGGATCCCAGCCGATAATCTGCAGTCCGGTCGACTCCACGTCGCCATGACTGGAAACAGTGTATGTGCGGCTGATGTAGTTCCGGTTCTTCGTCCATCGGCAGGCAACTTCGATTGCGGTTCCGTCGCCTTCGTCGACCCATTCGCCGACAAGCCATTCCAGATCCTTGAGGTGCTGGTAGTTGGAATGTTGAACGACGATTTCTTCGTCCGTGACGCGATCGATCAGCCATTTTCCAGCTGATTTCACGTACACAACACTGTAACTGCTTTGAACGACGTCAGTCTTTTCCCGAGTAACCGTGGCGGTCCCTCGTTCCACCACGACATTTGGTGAGATCAGCTCGATCGATTCGGTCGTGCCCGCCAATTTGAGAATATTCGCACCCGCGAACATGCCAACGAACTCCTCGGTCAATGCCTTGTGACCAATGACTCGCTCTCCCGTGTTTCGGCTGATGTAAACACCTTGCGGCGACCAGTGCGAAACCAGTTTTTCCACGTCTCTGGCATTAAACGCGGCGATGTATGACTGGATCGCGGCGCTGACTTCGGCGGCCGCCTTTTCGTTTTCCGTGACAGCCTCTTGGCCGTGTGCGGCGAAACTGGCCACGGCGAGCCAGGCAACAATGAATGACCTGGCAATCTTATGCACCATTGATGTTTTCTCCCTTTAAGTCGCGTCTTCTGAAATTTTCAGCAAGGCCCCATTGAACACCGTCAGCTTCTTGCCCGTACAAGCACGATGTGCCAGCAAGTAAACCGCGGCAAACACAAACGGTCGCGTTTCGAGTTGGTAAGTGCTGCTGTTGGTACGACGTACCGCTGCCTCGGTATGGCGGCATCGCTACAACCCAATACTAGCCAGATCGCACCGACAAATCGGTTGAGGGATTCAGGCACAGCACAAGAAAGTTGAAAACTCGTCGAAGGTCCACGGACGGCAACGTCGTCAATTGGCCGTTTCGTGAAGGTATGGTGGCTGCTGTATCTCGATTGACACGTT
This sequence comes from Fuerstiella sp., assembly GCA_039831575.1. Taxonomy (GTDB): domain Bacteria; phylum Planctomycetota; class Planctomycetia; order Planctomycetales; family Planctomycetaceae; genus Fuerstiella. Next base: position 4,135 of record JBDONA010000820.1, read on the forward strand.
CCGCAGGTTTCCTGCAGAAAGATGCCGCCGCGTTTGCCGCCATCTGTCCGTGACATTCGTTGAAGAATGTCAGGTGTGGCGACGCTGTTGAGATTGCGTGCAAAAGCATGGCTGCCGAAATCGTCGACGACGATCGTTGCGTTCTGTTGCACTGTTCAATTCGTCAGCTCAGCATGGTCGGAGCGAGGAATGAGCGAAACCTGGGGCTTGATTCGCAGACCCGGTGGCCCCACCCCTCTTCGTGAACGAATGCTTCTCAATCGTCAGCGAGTGCGTCGTTTGCAGCTGAGAATTCCTGATTCTCCACAGCTGTCACATCCGGAATGGTTGCTGCACCTGACGGGCTGACAACCGGATCGCAGACAAGTCGGACAGTTGACCCGTGGCAATGGCTTACGGCAGAAGTCGTCACAGCCGCGACAGCAGATTCCTCGGACAAAAGGTGGCTGTTTGGGGCAATAGTCGTTACAGGTGAAACAGCAGGTTTTGCGGACCGTCGGCGCGGCTTTCGGGCAGTAGTCATCGCAACAGAAGTTCGCTATGCAGCTGGGCCAGCGTTCACCCGGATCGAAACATCCGGCCATCGCGGAAGAAGGCGCCGTGGCGAACCCGCTGACTGCCAGCACTACTGCGAACGTCCTGAAGTTCAGCATGGGAAATCCTTTTGCTTCGCGTTGAGTGGACGGTGTCGAGGAATGAGGTCAACGTGCGTGTCTGGAAAGATTGTGACTGTTCACTGCACGACTCTATGGTCACATCTCGGCACCACTGCAGAAACGATCGGTCCGAATTCATTCGAAATTGCCAAAACGCAATTGCCGCTGTCATGGTCTATCGGAGAGTCCCAAATCACCTGCGCGGTTTATCGGGGCGCGTTACTGGTGAGTTGCCCCTTTTTATCATCTCGTCGTCAGATCCATCAGGATCGTCAGCCTCTGCGGCAAAAGATGCGCGAACGCGTGGGGTTTGGCACGAGATGATCAGGTCGTGTGCGTGGAAGTTTGCACGTTCGAATCGTTATACTGTCAGTGATTCTGAATGGTCGGAACGGAAAGGCGGCAACCCACCGTGCTGAATGTCATCATCATTACAGTGGCAATTATCCTGGGGGCGTATCTTGCCTTTTCGAAACGACTGTCTGCTTCTTCGAACTGGAAGGCCACCGTGACGCCGCTGGCTTCTATCATGGGCAGCGGGTTTCTGGTCAGTGCTCCGCTGCTGCGTGGACTGGTCGGCAGTCTTGCCGTCGTCTGCATGGCTCTGCTGCTTGTCCTGGCATATGCGGTAGGCAGCGCGATCCGTTTTAACATTCGCCACTTTGAACCCATCGAAAATTCGGGACATGGCCCGGCTCAGACCGTGGCGTTTCTGTCTCGCATCGTCCTTGCCGGAGCCTATTTTATTTCGGTGACGTATTATCTGCAGTTGTTAGCGGCGTTCCTGTTGAATGCTGCCGGCGTCAAGAGCGATTTCGCGGCGCACTGCATCACGACCGGGCTGCTGCTAATGATCGGTGGTATCGGAATGTGGCGCGGGCTGGGCCTGCTGGAAGGCGTCGAAAAATACGCCATCAGTCTGAACCTGGGAATGATCGGCGCACTGCTTGTCGGCCTGGCAATCTACAACGTGCAACTGATGACAGGGGGCGACTGGTCGCTGCCCGACATTTCGTCGGACATCGACTTCCATGACGTGCGAGTCCTGCTGGGGCTGTTGATTGTCGTTCAGGGATTTGAAACGTCCCGTTACCTCGGTGCTGAACACCCGGCGGAACAGCGCATTGCGACGATGCGATCTGCGCAGCTGTTGTCCGCCGCGATCTATCTGGTGTTCATTGGACTGGCCACGGTGTTGCCTTACGACGGGTTGGGGTCCGACGTCACGGCTATCATCAGCATGACAAAGCCAGTGGCGATCGTGTTGCCTGTGCTGCTGTCGATGGCGGCGATCGGCAGCCAGTTCAGTGCCGCAGTCGCGGACAATTCAGGTGCCGGTGGTTTGATCGAAGACATCACACATCGAAAACTTCCCGTTCGTTACGCCTATCTGCTGATCCTGCTGGTGACGGTGGCCATTACGTGGGAAACGGATGTCAACGGAATCATCACGTGGGCCTCACGCGCGTTTGCCCTGTTCTATATGCTGCAGTGCGTTGTCGCCTTCATCGTCGCATGGCAGGCAAAAGATCTTCCAAAACGATCCACTCGATTGGTCACGTTTTCGTTACTGGCCATCATGTGCCTGCTGGTGTTTGCGCTGGGCGTACCGTCAGAATGAAGCCCGGTGATCGTTGACGACACGCTGAGACGAATCGATGCAGTTGCAACCACTGACAGACAATCCCCGATTCAGTCAGCAACTGCCGGCTGTCGAAAATTCGCAAGATTCCAGATCAGAATCGAGGTGTCTGCATGGCTGCTGACAATGCGACGGCCGTCCGGTGAAAAGCTCACCTGACGAATTGGGCGTCGACCAACAGGGATGCGCACGTTTACCTCTTCCGTAGCTACTTCAAAGATGGAAATCGAAGAAAACACTTTGGCACCACTCCCTTTATTGCGACCGATCGCAACGAATCGACCGTCATCCGAAAAACAAAGGGCGTACGGAAACCCGTCAGGCACAAACTCGTGCTTCACTCGCTTTTGAGTGAAGTCGCAGATCTGAAGCACGTAAACGGTGCTCTCACGCGGGTTCCGGTCAGGGTTTGGTACTTGTGTGACGGTGATCAGCACCTGGCCATCAGGCGATAATACAAATCGGCTGAGTTTTTGGCCCGGTTCATACTTGTCGATTTCCTTCCCTGTTTGCGTGTTATAAACGTACAAACCACCGGCGACGCACAACAGGAGGCGCTTTCCTTCGGCATCAAACCGGGCCCCACTAACGACATTTCTTTCCCAAACGTGATCGGGGATTTTGGGCGTCCCGTCGGGATTGTCTTCCAGCTTCAACACAGTCGGGCGAATCGGCAGACGCTGGATCAACTCACCGGTTTCAGCATTCCGACGTTGTAAGAAAAAGTCACTTCCAAAGGACAGATACTCCCGTCCGTCCTCGGTGTATCCTATGGCCGTGCTGCCAGGACCTCCGGTCGTCCCATGACCGGAACTTCGATGCACTTCGTCCCCGGTCACTGTGTGCCAGACGCGCAGTGAGTTGTCCAGCCCGAAGGTCAGAAATTGATCAGCATCTTTAGCGACAGTCAGCCCACTGACCCAGCGATCATGGTGTACTTCACGGATTTGCCTGCCGGTGTGCGAATCCCAGATTCGAACCGAACCTTCACGGCTGCCGGACACCACCTGGCGGCCGTCGCTCGTGAATGAAATCACGTCCGCGACATCTGCGTGACCATGAAAACGGTCGCTGATACGTTCGCCTGAATTCAGATCCCAGACGGCAATTTGAACCGAGGAGCCAACGGCCGCGAGAAAACGTCCATCGTCAGAAATACTCACTGAGCGAGTTTCCACGACACCAGCGTCGTAGGAGCGTTTCAATTCACCAGTTTCGACATCATAAGTCTCTACGGTCTTCTTTTTGCTGTGTGGAACGAACAGCAGATCATCGCCGGCAGAAAAACAGATTCCTTCGTGGTAGTACGATTCAGAGCCCTTGTTGAATTCCCGGATCATCTTCGCCGTCTGAACATCCCATAACGTCGCTGCGGCCCGCCAGCTACTACCGACAGCGAGATACCGACCGTCGTGTGAAAACTTTACGATCTGGGCACCACGTGGCAGACCTTCCAGCCGTATTGGTCGCTCATCAGACTGCCATTTCCATATGATGACTTTTCTTCGCCCGGCCGCCGCAATAAAGTCGCCGTTGGGTGACCAGTCAATCGACTGAACTTCACCATTCACAACTGATTCGACATGTGTCTGTTCACCGGACGCCAGGTCTCGGAATTTCAGTTCACCGTGATACGTGCCCGTCACCAGAGTCTTACCGTCCGGTGAAATCGCAAATCGTGTTGACTGTTCGGTAAACGGCTCCTGCCAGGTGAGTAGTTTGCCACCCTGTTCCTTTCGAATGAAAAATCGCGTTCTGCAGATTCGAGTCCGATTATTGATGTCGGTCGTCAGCATGGCCACGTCGCCCGTTGGCCGATGCACCTTGAAACGTGATACTCGATCACTGTGACTGATCTCACGTATCAGTTTACCCGTCAATGAATTCCAGACTTTCGGCGAACTGTCTTTTGTGCTGACAACAAAATTGTGCTGTCCAGGCCGGAATTCGACGTGCTTGAACCACCCGGGATGCCGGTAACGAACAGTGCCCAGCCGAACGGTCGCGCGTGCGGGCAATGTGTCGCCGTGGAAATCGACATCTACTGTCGTCCCCGACGTTGCCTGTCCGGACAGGATGGGCCGTTCATCCGAAACGGCCCAGGGAAGAGTGGACACGGACGCAAGATTGAGAATCAGCAAGTACTGAGCCATCGTTGTGCACCCCTGCCGTCCGGGAGAAATATAGTTCCACACCTGCAGCCTACTGGCATCGGCGTTGTCTATCCAGCGTGCGGATCGTCCACAATGAGCCAGTTCACCGGTCCACCCCGGACGCGGTGGCCGAGACGCCCCCTCATGTCAGGACTCGGTGACGAATGAAAACTGTTGAGTAAGCCAACGGACGGGAATGCCCTGTGATGGCTCTACGGCGATTGCATGCCACCACCGATGTTGTCACGCTATCGGCAGGACGCTACCGAGGTTCTGGCAGTACTGGATTGATGCGTAATCTGATCCGCATGTCTTTGTTCATTCTTGCACGGCTCGGACTGTTTTTTTCCGCGCTCACGTGGACGTTCTCTTTGTGGCAGCATGTGACGTACATCGCACCATCGCCAGGCGGGACAATTGCTGTTGGTCTGCATTCCCGAGGGTTGGTGTTTGTACGCACGGAACGCCTTGTGCCGAGTGCTTTCGAGTTCTCTTCGCCAGATGAGTCGAACATTGCTGACTGGGCATTTGAAGAACCACGTTGGCGACATCCCGATTTCGGCACACGCCTGAACTATGGTTTCGTTTGCGGCGGGAGCGTGTATGCCGGATATTCAGGTCTGAATCTGGTTGCCGTTCAACACTGGCTGCTTGTCGGATGGTTCGCTCTGTTTTACGTCTCACTGAAGTTGTTTTATCGGAACAGGCCGCGGTCGTTCCGCGAATCACTCAAAGCGGAATAGGAATGCAACTCCCGGCCCGCATGTCGCTGTTCATCATCACATTGAAGTCGTGCACGATCTGCCGTTGCATACTTGGCGCAAAAGAAAAATATGCTGCAGGCGGCGAATTCAAATGAACGACGTTAACGTCGCCGTCATCTGCTGCCGAGGCCCGTCAGGCAGGCCTGCGATTTTCATTCAACGGGTGGCCGTGTAACATCGGTGATGCGTTGTACGATGATTTCCGCGTCGATCAGGGGCGGCATCGGCAACACATGCGTCGGAGTAGCAATACTCTTTCAGCGATCCCATGCGATATCACCTGACGACGGAACCATAATGTCGTCATGCCTGTTAATCGATATGAGGCTCTACGGGGTTGGCTCCGCCGGGCGATATATGCCTGTTGGCCGTTGCACGTCCTGCAACTGTGTGCCGCTTATCGAGAGATCGCAACTTCGCGCCCATGCAGTGGCTGGACGGGACGAATGTTGCGGCCCAGAGTCTGACGAAAACGTGCCAGAGCCGATGGAGCGATCTGAATCGGCGAAGTCATCACAATCCAGCGAACACCTTCGGTGCACGGTGGCGTTGTGAACGAACCCGAATAGGTGAAATAGTGACGTTCTTTCGGAATGAAATCGGTCGGGTTGCGTGAATGATTCGGTTCGACCGCAGCATCGCCCGCCTGCGGAAGTCGCATGTGTACCGGTATGCTGATGGACTTCTCGGTGTCGGCGTTGGCCATCACCGCCACGACCGCTCCCTGGCCCGTCAGCGATTTGTGAACAAAGTGAATCTCCATGTCCGCGTGTTTTCCGTTAATCGTGTGTTCGCTCGGCACGTGCGCATGAAACTGTTCCAGCGCATAGACCTTATCGCCAACCTGCAAAAAACTACCTGGTTGTTCGTTGTGCTGGATCGTGTGTCCGTTGTTCACAACTGAAAGCTGCTCGCTGCGATAACGAAACACCAGCGGCGGCAGGTCCTCGTTGGAGATGTCAGCAGTTCGAATGTCGATGGGCGACTGCTTCCGGCCGTCCGTCGCCAGGTGATACTTAGGACTCAGTGTTCCCCAGAATGCGGGGCCCTGTTTTCCTGTGTAGCCCCATTCTGCCTCGTGCGTGTGTGTTCCCTTCGAAAAGTAGTGATGAAGGACCGATTGCACTCGCGCGCGAGGCGTGGTTGATTTTTCGTTGGCCTGGGCGCTGGCGACAGTCAACGGAATGGTCATCGCCCGGATGAATACAGTACGAATTGCGGTTATCGTCGGTCGTTTCATGGTTACATCATCTTTCTTGTGACGGAGCGGTATAACTGTTTGCGAAGTTCCCTGTGCAGGTTGAGAGAACTCGTCCGGCCCGTGAACATCGTTTGGCAATCACAGAATGACTTTGCAGCGTCCCTGGTGGGCGAAAGCGTTTGGTCAGGGGCCGACGATTTCTGCGCAGGCCCGTTTGGCACATTTACTGCGGCAACAGTGTTCGGTGAGGACTCGTTTGTATTGACCGGTGTTGCAGGTTGAATATGGTCAATCAAGTAGCCCGTCAGAATTCCCGATGCGAGCAGAGAAACGCCCGGATACCGACTGGTTTCACGCGACCTCATGTGTAAGTTCCAGACAGCGGGGCAGCAGGAACGCGAAATCGAAACGCCTGCCTGGGACAAACGCCAGGCAAGACCATGATTATGCCTTTGGTGATTGTAATTCCAGGGACTGTCGTCGAAAAATTCTTGCTTCCAGAGAATCATCGCCGTGGTCCGTTGGGCAGGGCAGTTCTTTCAATTACGCCTGTCACAACGGATACGACCTCTTTTTGACTTTAAAAAATCCGGCGGACTGCCACGCGAGGAGCTACCGATTGGCGCGATCAATGTCTGTCCTGTGAAGCCCCGGCGGTTGTGCGGCGCGGTGGATTCAATGCAGGTAGAGCCGAATTTGAAATTCGGTCCTGCTGCGACTGGCGCAAGGCGCGGCGCGTTTGCCTGAACGACGCTGCCAATCGTTCGCCAGACCATGTTGCCCGAGTTTCATTGTCGCCGAATACGTGCCGTGCCAGGCGGTCCGACTGCTGCTGAAGTTCAACA
>JBDONA010000707.1:0-2585 GCA_039831575.1 Fuerstiella sp.
GACCAGCATATCGTTTTCAAAACCGGGTTGACGTGTTCCGATCCGCATCGCTTCCCGCCGTCTCACCGAGTTTCAACCGCTACTTTATACATTTTCGTCCAGCGGTTATCATTGCCTCTCCAGTGTGAATTGCACGCGCCGGTTTTTGTCCGGCACAACGCCAGATCACACCGACGGGGCCGTAGCTCATTTGGGAGAGCGCTGCGTTCGCAATGCAGAGGTAGAGGGTTCGATCCCCTTCGGCTCCACTTTTCTAAACCCAGCCTAGGACGTATTTTACGTCTATCTCATGACCAACGTAGGGCATGATGGGACCTTCGCCTTGGTGTCACGTTGACATCATTTTGAGAGGGATATGCTCGTTGTGCAGAAACCCCGTCCCAACACGGAGATCTGCACCAGCACGGATAGCATCACGCAGCGCGGCCTCACTGCCTGCGACTCGTTGCCGTTGACTATCTTGCTCCAGCACACAAGCCCATTTTGGCATTGGATGTCCTTTCCCCAGGTATTGCCTGTTTGGTCTCACCTCGATTCCAATATTCCGAAGTCGAAGAAGACTTCGGAAGTTGAGCTTCGTCGCACTTCAATGTCATTTCCTGGTGGAAATCGCATTTGCCGATTTGTTGGCCCGCGGCACGCCCAGGCATATTCGGAAGCCGTCGCGAGAGTCTGAGTAGCTGGGACGCGAGAGTCCGAGACGAACGGCGCAGCGGGCATTGCCGGGTACATCAAAATAATTGCCGCCGCGACATACGGGTTTTGGCTTCGTCTCTACAAAATAGACATCTTCATGGCCCCCTTTGGGATCAAAATGATCCAGGACAATCTCCCACACTCCGCCACACATGTCCGCCAGACCAGAGCCGTTGCGGCCTTTTTCCCCGTAGTGATCCACAGGCGACACAAAGGCAAAACCGTCGCTCCAGGGCGCGTTTGCCAATGGCCAGATCTTGTTCCGACCTGGCAAAAAATCAACGGCGGAAATGTTCAACCGACCTTCGCCGTCTCTGAGATCATTTCCCCACCAAAAGTACGTGCTTTCGCGGCCGCCCCGACACGCATAGGCCCACTCGGCTTCCGTCGGCAGGCGGTATTCCAGACCCTTAGGCAGCCGACCCGCTTCGCGCTCCTTCTTCGTCAACCAATTGCAAAAAGCTCTCCCATCATTCCAACTCACGCAGACGACCGGATAGATGTCGCGCAAAGGGAAGCCGAAATTCGGATCGTGCCAACTCTTATCAGCCATCGATTTCCAGGGATGTGGTGGTGCCTTTGCGGTGATCTTCCACTCCGGATCAAAACAATGTGTCGCGCCGCCCGGTTTCTCCGCGTCGGTTACGTAACCTGATTCCTCCACGAAACGCCTGAATTGCCCGACGCTGACTTCCGTCCGCCCCATCCAGAAGCCGTCTTTCACTCGCATCAATCGCGGCTGTTCACCTTCGTACGATTCGCGCACAGTCCCCGGTGTGGCACCGCCTTCGATTCCGGTGGCCCAGGCTCGCTCGGCGGGAGTGCTGCCCATCTTGAATTCACCGGGCGGAATATAAACCAGTTCGAGAGTCACATCATGATCCAGGTCGGCCTGCTTCGTTGCGCCCTTCGCCGGCTTTTCGTCTGGCGCTGCGTTAACAGAACCGCTAACCCCAATCATGATCGCGATAAGTACGACGGCCTCGGAAAACATACAACAGACATTCGAAGTTCTCATGAGGTGTTTTCCTTTGAGATTACGATTGAGAGAAATTGCAAACTGTGATCGACATGTTGTCCCTTCTCTTTTCCGGACCTTCGCGCTGCAGCAGGTAAAGCGTCGTGGATCAGGACTGTGCGACGACTATTCACCGAGCAGCTTCGACAGACTCGATTCGATCGACTCAGCCCAGATTATGTAGCCTTGCTCGTTCAGGTGCAGCAGATCGGGCATCATCCCGCGAGTCAGCTCACCATCATCGTTCATAAACTTTGGGCCGATGTCGAGATAGTGAACGTGGTTGCCATCGGCGAGTTTGGAAAAGTTCGCGTTGGCCTTTTGATTGACTTGTCGCCGGCCGTCTTCGTTGTTCGCGCCGCGCGGAAAGATCGCCAACAATAGCACCTTCGTATCGGGCAGTTTGGTTCGCAACTGGTTGATGATCACCGTCACACCTTCGGTGATCTGCTTGGGAGTGTTGTCGCGGGAGTTATTCGTGCCAATCATTACGACAGCGGCTTTAGGCGAGATGCCTTTGGCATTGCCGTTGTCCAGACGCCAAATCACGTGCTGAGTCAGATCGCCACCGATTCCCAGATTGACGGCGTTTCGTTTGCCGTAGAATTTTTCCCAGACCTTCGTGCCGCGACTCTCCCAGCCGCTGGTGATCGAATCGCCAATGAAGACCTGTTTTTTCAGCCACGTGGCCATCATTTGTGTCTTGGGAACCCCTGGAGCGAGTTCGTCGGGAAGGACGTCGAAGGTTTGCGCAACGCAGAAATTGAAAGGCAGAAGGGAAGTCAATATCGCGAAGCCCAGAATAAAACGTGTCATTATTTCTCCAGTTGTTGAATGCTCAAGCGGCGTCGCTGGGCTCATCGGCCGCGAG
>JBDONA010000187.1:0-11340 GCA_039831575.1 Fuerstiella sp.
GTGTTAACACGTCCTTGATTTTTCGATTAACGATTTCTTCCGTCGAGTACCCAAACATCCTTTCTGCAGCTGGATTCCAGTGCGCGACGCGATTCTCCGCGTCAACCATGACCACAGCGTCAATCGCCGCGTCGCTGATGTCACGCACAAATGCGCAGTTGAATTCCTGTCGATTGAACTCCAGGTAATTGATCGTCACTTCAACTGGAAACAGGGATCCATCCTTCCTTCGATGCGACCCCTCAAACGTGTAGTGTTTTATCCTTTTTATTGTCGCCCGGAAGCCCTGCCAACGGCCCTTCAGTACATCGGCGGTGTCCTCCGCGAAGTCCATTACTTTCAGTTTCAGCAACTCTTCTCGCGTGTATCCCAGGGACCGACAGGCTTCATTATTCACAGAGTGCAGTGTGGCGTCTGATCGGATCCGGAAAATCGCGTCAGCCGCTCCGTCGATTGCAAACTGCGTCAGTCGAAATGCCATTTCGGCTTCTCGGCGGCTGGTGATGTCCACGCAGGACGACGCGTATCCATACGGCGATCCGTTGGCGTTGTGTGTCGGGGATCCGTTCCCCAGAATCCAGCGGTAAGTGCCATCATGGTGGAGCAAACGATATTCGGACGAAAATGAAGTGCTGTTCGCAAGTGCGTCTTCATATCGCTTTAGGTTTAGCTCCAGGTCGTCGGGATGGATTGCGGCCTGCCAGCGGTCGCCCAGACATTCCTCAAGTTGACGTCCCGTGAAGTCCAGCCATGACTTGCTGAACCAGGTCGCAGCGCCTTTCATATCGGCCTGCCACATCATGACCGGCGCCGCGTCCGTCAGCGCACGAAAATATTTGACGCTTTCCAGCAACGCCTGTTCGTTCTGCCTGCTGTCGGAATTGTCACTGATGGCGCAGCCCCAGCAATTGCAGGTCGCGGCGAAATTTACGGCTCGCGAAGTAGGCCTCAACAACAAATACACCCGCAATCAATGATGCAGTGGTCACGAAAATTTCGTCAACAGCAACCGAAGTCCCGCCGTCGTCGGCCCACAGAGTGTCCGCTGGGCTGATGGCAATTGGCTGGGGCGGCGCAAGCCGAAAGGTCAGGTCCAGCCTTGTCGTGGCACCTGCCCGGACGCTGACATCGACCGACTCTTTTGACCCATTGCCATCGGCGTGAAACAGAAGCTCATATTCTCCAGGCTTCAGGTTGTCGATGACAAAGCGTCCCTTGCTGTCCGTCGTGACAGAGCGAGATTCCCCGTCGGATCCCAGTTCATTCATCGGCCGCATGATGATCTCCTGAGGGGGGACGGTGCCATCGGCTGCGGTGGCCGACAGCATATCTTCAGCAAACACTATTATTCCGGAAACACGACCATCCAGTGCAAAACGGGATTTCGTTGCGGCGTCGGACTGAGAATTATCGGGCGGTCCTACGAGCAATTGACTGACTGCGATCTGTATCTCGTCCGGATCGAGCGCTCTGCCAAAGTTGTTGTCGTTCTGTGTTGAGTCAATGACACTACGGGTCGTGTCAGGACCTGCAGCGTCAGGATACGCAGCAGCTCCGGCTTCGACCGAGACAATCAATCCGGTCACGACCGCCGAAGGTGTCAGAGCGACGTCGAGAGCCTGACTGACTCCGACCCGGTTTCCGTCGGCGCTGGCAGCATAAACCTGGATAACGTAATCGGATGGGTGCAGGTTGGTGAACATCCACGTCAGGTCCTCACCCACTTCGACCAGAACGCCTTCGCCTTTCCCTGAGCTCAGTTGCTGCAGAATGAGCACTCGGTATGCAGAGTTTGGAGGCAACTCATTGTACTGAGACAAATATTGCTGGAAACAGATGCAGCCGGTGACGCACGCAGCGTCGGCAGTGGCACATGACCCGGCAGAATTGAGCTGCATGTCGCTGATGTCGATCACCGACGCGCTGAGGACAAGCCGTTCCTCAAGAATCTCGCAGCTGCATGCTTCGAACGTCAGGGGCTTCCTGCGTCGCGAACGTTTGGCAGCTCGACTGGCATACTGTAACAGTTCCATGTCAGCACCTTGATTAGGTTCGGGTGAACCTCACAAAACTCACTTGTTGGTGACTTCAGACACCAGTTTCAAAAGTTGGTCTCGATCAAAGGGTTTAGAAATAAATTGGTTGCAACCACATTTCAACGACCGCTGGCGATCGTCTGTGAATACATTTGCTGTCAGTGCAATGATACTCCCCAAAAAACCGTTCTCCCGGATTTTCCGCGTGGCTTTGTATCCGTCGACGACAGGAAGTCCCATATCCATAAAAATCAGATCAATCGATTCTCCGGAGCTACGGCTTTGGCGCAACCGCTCGATCGCGTCTGCTCCGTCCGAGCTGGACTCGGCCGTGGCTCCCTCATTTTCCAGTAACGTCTTAAGCATCAGACGGTTCACCGGGTCGTCTTCCACGATCAGGACGCTCAGACCGTCCAGGTTGGGTCTCAGGCTGCCGCTGGCTTCAGAAGAGTTGAAATCCTGAACGACGTGGGGCTCCGGCGTGTACAGGTCGACCGGAACAGATTCTCCCACTGGCAGAGTCAACATGAACTCGCTTCCGGTTCCCAGCTTGCTTTTCACGGAAATGGTCCCATTGAGCAGATCCGCCAACTGCCGACTAATCGCCAGCCCTAAGCCCGTTCCTTCCTGAGAGCGATTCGCGGCTCCACGCGCAAACGGAACGAACAACTCATCCACGCAGTCGTCTGGGATGCCATGACCGGAGTCTTCCACGACGACACGAAGTTCACGCGCATCGTACGCATATGAGAGAGTGGTTGTGACATGCCCCTCGTCAGTGAACTTCACGGCGTTATTGACAAGGTTTAGCAGGATCTGTTCGAGCCTGAGAGGATCCGTGCGAATCTCTCGAGGAATCGGACCATTGCACCTGGTTTCCAGGACAAGCCCTTTGGCATCAGCCCGTACGCGCAACATGCTCGTGACTTCCGCAGCAATTTTCCAGGGCGACACCAGGGAAGGTTCGATCGCAATTTTTCCGGATTCGATTCTTGCAAGATCGAGGAGATCGTTGATCAGTTGCAGCAGTCCGCGGCCTCTTTGTCGAATGATATCGACGACCTCGCGTTCTTTATCCGCCGGCAGATTTTCGATAAGCTGGTCGGCATATCCCAGAATCGTCGTCAACGGGGTCCGGAGTTCATGGCTTGTGCTGGCGAGAAAGTTGCTTTTCGCTTCACTCGCAGATTCAGCTAGTCGTCTGAGTTCCGTCAATTCCACGGCCTGCGTCTTGAGAGTTCGCTCTATCAACGCCTGACGAAAGACGTGATTCCGGATGCGCCCAATTCCCACGAGCAGCATGAGTGTCAGAATAACAGTCGAGCCGACGCTGGCCGCAATCACCTGACCGACGCGCTCGTCCTGAGCGTCCTGCACGGCCTGGATCGCTTTGTCACTGTAATGTACCGCGGTTGTCAGAGCGCGACGCAGCTCCTGTTTTTGCGTGGCCGCGTCCGCAGTCAGCCATTGTGCCAGGGCCTTTTCAGGACCCTCGTCAACTAAGCCCTGAAAGACCGAGTCTGACACAGAGTCAAAGGAGTCGACTGCCTGGTCGATCTTCGTCCTGTCGGAATCTGCGATTGAGGTGAGCTGTGCCAGAGATTCCAGGCCACTGCCAAGCTGTGCGCGTGCCCGGTCATATTCCGCGGCCCACTCCTGGTTGCCTCCCGCGGCCCTGAGAGAGATCGCTGCAATCATTGATTGATGACTGCGCGCCAGACGGCTTCTGAGTCCCCGAATTGTGACCTCGCTCGCCGCCAGTTCCTGATTTTCCAGTGTCGTTGAACAGCAGAACCACGTCAACCAGATCACCGTCATCAGACTGATCACGCTGCCCATGACGATCAAGGCGACTAAGAGTCTCTCCTTTTTGAATTCGCCGTTCATGGAGATCCGATCTGAGTGCTCGATGTCGACGGGCCAGAACGTTTTAGTGGGAAGTAACTTTCAGCCGCAAGACAATCAAGTAATCACAGAAGGCTGGTTGTATTGAAATACTGTAAGTGGATGCGTTTGATGGCGTGCGTCCGGTTACCAATTATATCCCACAGGTGGAGCGGTGAGCGTCCCGGTCCTTGAAACTCGACCTGCCAGCAAATTACGACGAAAGCAACTTTCTTTTGCCAACACCAATCTGGCAGTGTCGGGCTGCATGCCGCTTCACCTGAAATGTATCGTCAACGGCCAAGTCAGCCTTTCCGTCGACCACCGCAACCGATGGTTCACCGGGACGTGGACAAAAAAGAACGTGTAAGATTGGCGCCATGAGTGGTGCGGCGACTATCGGAGCAGTCCGGACGTTTCCATCATGCGATCCCTTCCCTGTCCCTTTGCCTCATAGAGCGCGGCATCGGCCTGCTGAAAAATCTGTTTGGCGTCGATTTCCGTACGCCGCTCGAGCGTAGACGCCAATCCGGCGCTTGCCGTGATGCGCAGCTGCTGACCGTCAGCGAAAATAGAGAGCTGGCGAATCGCCTCCAGGACACGCTGACCAACATCCCATCCTTTTGACGGTTCGGTCTGATTCAGGATCAGCCCGAACTCTTCACCACCGTATCTGCCGGCGACGTCATAGGGTCGACTCATTTCTCGAATTGCTGCGCCAACCTGGGTCAGGACTTCGTCGCCGACACCATGTCCATAGGTGTCATTTACTGCCTTGAAGTGATCGAGGTCCAGGAGCAACAGGCTGAATTCGTGGCCATTTCGAGTGTAGTCGGCAATCGACGCGTTCAGCCCTTCATCAAAGGCCCTGCGGTTGGCGAGGTTCGTCAATGGATCGAACATCGCCTGTTTTCTTAGCGCGTCGCTCGCTCGTTTTTCTCGCATGGCTGAGCGAACCCGGGCCTGAAGTTCCTCGGGAAAAAATGGCTTAGTCACGTAATCCGACGCGCCGTAATCAAGCGCCTTGACGATGTTCCTCCTTTGCTTGTGGCTCGTCAGAAACAGAATGGGAATATTCCGCGTGGCGTCAGATTCCTTGAGTTGTCTGCATACCTGGAATCCGTCCATGCCAGGCATTTCGATGTCCAGCAGGATCACGTCAGGTGACGACGTCTCGGCAACCCTGATCCCTTCGCGCCCCTCAAATGCGTGCAGCATCTTGAACACGACAGTGTCAAGGTAGTAGTCCGTCAGGTCATGAGTATTGGGGTCGTCGTCGATCACCAGTAATGTTGGCAACCATTCAACGCCCGTTGTGTGCTTGGTCGAGGTTTGCATTTCTGTTAATCCATGTCGTTGTATGTCTCGATGGCCGTGTCCACGAGACTAGACAGCCGTTCGAGTGACTCATTAGTTTGTGCAGCAATAGAACGGTCGGTGCGAAGCGCCGTCTCGCATTTGTCGGCGATCGCGGTGATCTCAGGAAAACCGTAGTTCTGTGCCGTTCCTCGCAGCTGGTGCACGACAGACAGGAGCGAGTCAACGTCATCATCACGGTGAGCTGTTTGAAGTTGATCGAGCATTCCCGGGAGCCGGTCAAGATATTTCTTCATCAGCGGCTGGAACCGCGAGTCCACAGTTTTTTCGGATACGGGTGAGTTCGACCGTTCCCCTGATTCAGGAAGAAGGCGGGACTTGAGTCGGGGTATCTGCCGTTCGATTGTGCTGAACAGGGCGCACAGGTCAATTGGCTTGCTCAGGTAAGCGTCGCAGCCGGCATCCAGGCACGTCTGCTCGTCATGCTTCATGGCAAAGGCGGTGAGAGCCACAATCGGACAGTCGACCCCTGCCGCACGGAGCCTTTTCGTGGCCGCGTAGCCATCCATTCCGGGCATTCGCATGTCCATGAGAATAAGGTCATACGCTGAATCGGCGGTCATGGCTTCCATTGCTTTCGCAACGCCATCGGTACCGTCGGCAGAGGCGGTGACATTCGCACCAGCTTCTTCCAGAAAACAGGTCAACAGATCCCGTGTGTCAGGAGTATCTTCAACGATCAGGATCCTGACGTTGGACAGATTGATGTCAGGGACTTGCCATTCGATCTCGGCAGCCTGTCGGACAACGAGATCGTCGGAATCCGGTTTCCACACTGACAAGCTGCACGGAAACGGAACCGTAAAGCTGAAGACACTTCCCCGACCCTCGTCTGACGTCAGCCTGATCTCGCCTCCGCTGGCCGTGACCAGTCGGCGACAAATGGACAGTCCAAGTCCGGTGCCCGTTTTATGGCAAACGCTCGAATCGTGGCCATGAGTAAAGGGTTCGAAGATCTGGTCCTGTTTCTCTGTGGAGATCCCAATGCCGGAATCCTCAACCGAGATTTCGAGTAACGCTGTATCGGAGGCAGCCTCCTGCGTCGTGAACCGGACGGTCACATGTCCCGTATGTGTGAACTTGATGGCATTCCCAATGAGGTTCATCATGACCTGGCGGAACCGTCTTGGATCCATGGGGACCTCGTACGGAATTGGCGTCGTGCATGCAACACTGAGATCCAACCCTTTCGAGTTCGCCTTCCCCAGCAAATTGGCACAGACTTCCATGACCAGTGCATGCGGTGAACTGGGTGTCGGCATCAGATCGAGTTGTCCGGCCTCGATCTGTGACAGGTCCAGCACATTGCTGATCAGATCCAGCAGATGGCTCCCGTTGCGTTTGATCGCGGACAGCATTTCGATCCGGCGTCCGGGGGCCTTGCTAATGTCGCCAAACCGATGCAGTCCCTCTGTGTAACCGAGAATCGCGGTCAGCGGAGTCCTGATCTCGTGGCTCATCGTCGCCAGAAACTCACTCTTGGCGCGGGTGGCCACCTCGGCCTTTGCGCGGGCGTGCTTAAGATTCTCTTCGACCGTCTTCCTGGTGGCGATCTCTTCAGTGAGGGTCTTCGTTTGTTCGTGGACCAGATCATCGAGGTGCTCAACCTGTTCCGCGAGCGCATCGCGCGAAAACTTCAGATTCACAATCGTCTCCTGGAGAATACGTTCCAATTGGCCCATTTCTCCCGTCGACGTGACATCGATGTTCGCGTCGTAGTGGCCTCCGGCAACTCTGGCAAGCTGTGCGATGATTTCCTTCAGCCGTTTTTCAGTACTTTCCGACAGCCGATGTTCCGCCAGCGACTCTGCCTGTTTTTGATGCGCTGAGAATGGTTGTCGCTGGACATATGCGAAGGCCGTATCGGGCAGCGGAAGTTCAACGCAGGATTGTGGTGTCGGCGTCGCCGCTTCAAACCCCTGCAGTCCGATCAGTTCGTGGACATTCCCGTCGATCGTGGACTCCAGGACTTCTGTGTACTCGATCTTCCCGGTGAGTTGTCCCCAGCGCTGCATCTGAGCCAGGATCCAGCAGCCGAATTCAGGCCGCGGATCGGGCAGGAAATCCATTCGGTCGGGCCGGACGAAATGATTGCCGCGGCCGTCGGGATAGTCCCCGGTCAGCCCCTGCTCCACGGGCGTCGAGTCGTCCTGACGCAGGTACGGATATGCCGAGATCTCCCGTGCGATCTCCCGTCGCGTTTCCGATCCCGCCTGATGTAGTCTGTGTTGCGCCTGAAGGACACTCTGCAACAGTGCGCGATGCGTATTGGGATATTCTTTTGCAAAACTATCGAGCGTGGCGAAACCACAGCAGGGGTGTCCAGGCCAGATATCCTTTGACAGGATGAAGATAAAGCCCGTGCCGCGATGAACGCAGATTTGATTGAACGGCTCGGGTGCAAACACGCCATCAACCCAACCTTTCTCCAGGTAGAAGGGCATTTGTGGCGGTGCCACTTCTTTGATCGTGACGTCTATGAGCGGGTTAAGCCCGTGCTCGGCGAGGAAGTGACACAGGAGGTAGTATTGCATCGAGAATCGATAAGGGACCCCGAACGTAAACCCGCGCATGTCCGGTACGCGTTCGAGACCGTTATGCTTGATTGCCAGGGTCAGCGCCTGACCATTGACGTTCTGAATCAGTGACAACTGTACGTCGGCCGACGGTCCGTCAATACCCTGTCGACAGGCAAACGGCATCGGCGAGAGCATGTGCGCGGCATCGCACAGACCATGTAGAAGCAACTCTTTTACACCGCTCCAGCCGGGTGCCCGCCGCAGGTTGACATTCAGGCCATTCTTTTCGAAGTAGCCGTGGCTGTGCGCGTAGATCAGAGGTGCTGCGCAGGTAATCGGAATGAACGCGATGTTCAGTTCTGACTTTTCGATTGAGTTCTCGCGAGTCATGTGGCACTCCGGGGAGCTACGTGTGGAGAGCAGATCGTTCGATGGAATCCTCCCTGCGGCTGCTCGGCTGAGAAAACTATATTGCGCCAACTGTTGCGCGGTCGGGATCAGAATCAAAAAAGCGAAAGTTGTGCTGGCGCATTCGGCATAATCAGCATGAGGCCTACGGCAGGACCTGTGCTGGATCATCCAATTGCCATAGAGCGGCCCGCACCGCCGACGGACGATCTGGCGGCCTTCCTGGTTATCTGTGGAAGCCGACGGCGCCGAGACCAAGCACGGCGAAGGTGGATCCGACATGATGGTTAGGAACAATACGACCGGACGATTGCAGACATCTATCTGTCGGTTGACGACCCGCTGGTTGAACTGCCGGATTTGTTCCTCAATCGGGAACTGGTCAAATGCGGCCTTGCCTGGCACACAAGTACCACGGCGACGACCAGAGGCTGGCAGATGATGAAGACCGCGCACGGCTAGTGAAGCTCGGGCTATGGAGCGGCAGTCATCAGCCGATTGCACCGTGGGACTGACGGAGAATGAGCAAGGAAGAACGGGATGAGTACAGGTGATGGTGATGATGCTGAGGTGACATCAGGAAGGTTCAGCTGACCGCCAATGAAAAAAGGCGACTTAAAAGAGCCGCCTCAGAACGAATCGTATTGATGATTAACTATGCAGCTTTGCGTCGTCGGAATCTGCGGAAACCGAAGCCAACAGCACCCAGGCCGAGCAGGGCGACGGTGGATGGTTCGGGGACGGCGGCTACGGGTGACGGGTCGACAAACACATTGTTAAATACAGATTCAACGTGGTCACCGTGTGAAAGGGTAAAGTTAAGCGTGTTGCCGTGTGACATGCCATTAATTAAAACGTCAGACATAGCGAGCTTCTTGCAAACTCAAACCCAACCCCCTACCTTTTTACCAGAGAGACCATCAGCAGTTTCAACAACACATCGGACATCCCCTATTGTACTTCCTCGCGTTTTCAGCTTTGCCTTTCCCTCGTATGCACAAATTTTGATTAGGACAAATAATTTTCATGCGAACATTTTCTTGTGCGATCTCTTGGTTTACTTATTCACAGCGGACACGGCTCATCAGTATAACCAGACGCGAAGCGTGCTGCTGTTTTGTCTCTGCAGTTTAATCTCTACCAGAATGAACTCGCCCGCGACATTTGAGCGTCAGCCTGATTTGAGCGTCCACAGCCGCTCATGCTGCTCATCAATCTTAGCGTCGCGACCCTCAGGACCAGCAAGAACTCAAGGAATGGCAATATGACTTTCGAAACCAAACGACTGCCGGTGAAGCCGGATATCGTCGCGCCCGACGGCTCGGATGTGCGGATCCTGTCGGGATTCAAGAGTGGCGGTATGGCTCATTTTGAGCTCCCACCCGGTCAAACATCAACGGCCGTCGCCCACCGAACTGTCGAAGAAATCTGGTTCTTTCTTACAGGTCGTGGCGAGATGTGGCGCAAGCAAAACGATCAAGAGGAAGTCGTGCCAGTGGAACCTAATGTCTGCTTGACGATTCCTCGTGGCACGCACTTCCAGTTTCGCTCGTTCGGATATGCACCTCTCGCAGCTGTGGCTGTAACAATGCCGCCATGGCCGGGAGAAGGCGAAGCGTCTGAGGTCAAAGGGAAATGGGAACCCACTGTACCTTTGCATAACGTTGAATAAACGACAACTGGCGCTGTGCCTAACATCTGTATGGCCTTTTAAGTGAAGCAGTTCGTACCGGTAGCGTGGAAAGATGTGAGCAGCTTTTTGCGTAAGGTATTGCTCGCGTCTTACTGCTGACTTCTCCCCGCTACGGTTTACGATCGATCGGGTTTCCTTCGGGACTGCTTACGTTTCATCATCGAAGTCCGTGCACTGTCCTGCAGAGTTTCCTGCAGCGGCAATCCGGTTGCTTCAAACATCTGTCAGTGCTCTGCCGCGGAACTGATCATCGTTGGTGATGACGATCCGGCGATGTCTTCCGAGTACGGTGACTCACCCGATTAGTGATCAGTTGGACTAGATCTCCCCATGCACCGTGGACAAGGAGTTAAGTGTGTTGCATGATTCCTCAGGAGGAGATCAATCCCACTTGAGGCCCATGTCAACCAGAGTGCGGCCGATGGCCTGCAGGTCCCAGACCTGAATCTGGTGTGCATTAGCATTAGTCGCCAGCAGTTTGTCACCACGGGGCGTGAAGCGCATTATGCCAACGACTTCTGGCTCGGGGGCTTCGAGCGTGGCCAGTTCGGCGAATGTCCCGGTCTCAAACAGCTTGATGTTGCGCATCGTGAAGGCGACGGCGACCAGTTTTCCGTCACGGGTGAATGCCGCTGGCGAGGGCCATCCGTTAAGCGCTTTTGGTCGGCGGATTTCTGGCCCAGCCTTCCAGGTGCCGACGTGCCAGAATCGGTACTCGTACATGGTGGCGGTGACCAGCCACTTGCCGTCCGGACTGAATGTGACCTCAGCGACCTTTGTGTTGTCGGGAAATCTCTTCACTGGCTTTAGGGTGTGTGCGTCCCAGACGGTGACCGGTTCGATGGGTGTTGGGTAACCGCCATATGTGCCAACCCACCGAGCGTTTGGGCTCACGGCCTGCTCGGAAATCACGCTGTTGAGTTCCTGGTGTTGCTGCGTGTGCTCCAGAAAGTCGCTGCGCAAGGTTATCAGTACAGAAACATGACCCGATCGATCAGCCGCCGCATGCAGCAGGTTGTCGATGAAGGCGACGCGCTGCGTGCCGTCTTCACAAAGCGAATAGACCTCTTCGAACTGATCTACCAGGATCACTAACGGAGAACTGCCAATTTCGGGCAGCATGTCGCCGATGCGTCGCAGACCGTGGTACCGGTCTGCCGTGCCGCGTGTCTCCAGTTCCTGCAAAAACTCCCGGCTCTTGGCGACCGGTACGGGATCGTTCGTGGCCACCCGGGCCAGCATCGTGGCAAGCGACTCCAACGGATTGGAGCCGGGCGTGAGCACGGCCACTCGCGCCTGTTCCCAGGCCGCCAGCGGGCGTCGAGCCAGTTCCGCGATCAGACCCGCGCGAGCCAGAGAGGACTTTCCACAACCGGATGGGCCCAGGATCGGCAGAAAGCGAAAGCGGGATTCCGCCGCCGAC
>JBDONA010000842.1:0-11336 GCA_039831575.1 Fuerstiella sp.
TCCGCTGTTGGATTGATTTTCATTTCCCTGCCTGGTGTAATGTTCCCGTCACGTGCGGCTGTGGTGTAGTGGCAACACGTCAGCTTCCCAAGCTGAAAATGAGAGTTCGATTCTCTTCAGCCGCTTTTGTTCGTATCTTCAAGGCATACCGCGTTTTGCGGTAACCAGCGATTCTCCCGAAACGCTGTGAGCAACACGATTGACGGAAAGCGTTTTCCGTCAGAACTGTCAACTCACGGTTTTCCAGGAGAATGTGTTATGGCTCGAAAGCCAAAGTACTGCCGTCACAAAGCAACAAATCGCGCTTACGTCACGTTGAACGGCAAGGAAGAATATCTGGGGGAATACGACTCTTCCGATTCCCATGAGCGCTACCGTGAATTGATCGCCCGGTGGGAACTGGGGAATGCCAGCGACTCGCAACTCACACTGCTGGGACTGGCTGCACGGTTCATGGCTCATGCTGAGAAACATTACCGGCGACGGGTGAAGGACGGCACCTCTGCGGACTGTTTTAAGCTTACCGGCGAGCACTCCAATTTTCGCGATGCTCTTCGTGGTCTCTGTACAAAGTACGGTCATCTGCGAGTGAGGCAGTTCACGGCAATGCAGCTGCAGGAACACCAGTCCAGCCTCGTGAAGCAGTCGAAGCTTTGCAGGAACACGATCAACGCCAGAATCCGCCGAATTCGTCACGTATTCAAGTGGGCGATACCGATTGGACTCGTAGCCCCAGAAACCCTCGGTGGGTTACAGTGTGTTCTTGGCTTGGATGCAGGCCGTACGGAGGCGCGTGAGACGGCACCAGTCGGACCTGTTCCAGAACTCGACATTCATGCTGTCCGGCCGTTTGTGAGCCGCCAGGTGTACGGCCTGCTTCAGTTAATGAGGCACACTGGAGCACGTCCTGGAGAGGCGACGATCATCAGGTGGTGTGAAATCGACGCAGAAGCCGATGTCTGGATCTACCGTCCGTTTCGCCACAAGAATGAGCACCGAGGCAAATCGAGACTGATTGCGGTCGGTCCACAATCGCAGCAGGTTCTGAATGAATTCGGTGGAAGCGATACAGACTACATTTTCCGACCTCAGGAGTCGGTTGATGAATATGCGACAACCCATTATCGCAGGGGGGCGAAAGGACGAAAGGTCGGTGCACATTATTCGGTTCAGTCCCTGCGGACGGCAGTCAAGACTGCCTGCCGAAAGGCTGGCGTGGACCACTGGACACCGAACCAGTTGAGGCATAACGCGGGAACGAATATGCGAGCGAAGGCGGGCGTTGACGTGGCCCAGATCGCTCTCGGTCATTCGTCGGTGACGACCACTGAACGTTATGCAGAACAGAACATCTCTGCAGCTGTCGACTACGCTCTGAAGTTCGGTTGATTACAATCTGAGCACCAGACCTCAGGCTTAGCGGCTGAGAAGCGGACCCCGAATCCGCCCGGTCTGGTGCTTTTCCTTGTTCGGGCAAGCGACGCTTCGGGAGTCGATACTGTGGATGTTCTTGCAAAGGTTCAGGAATATACGGATGAATGGCACGATCAAATCCCCCTGCTCCTAGAGCGGCTTACGCTCTTCGCTACAAATGAGATGGCCAACATCTTGCTCCTCACAAGCGAACCTCCGGCAACAATTGACGATTGGGTAGAGGCCCTGGTACGGTTGAACTTGTCCGCCACGGAATCTGCAATTGACGAATTCAGGGCAGCCATACGACCTGAATTGGAGAAACTCTTAGCCGACCACTCGTTACCGGGCAGTCCGGTAACGTGGGGGCGACTTCTAGAGAAAGCAGTGCTTTATTTATGTCCGCTTGAAATCGATGAATGGCTGGAGTTTCTGACTTTGGACCCGATAGCGAGGTTGAATCGGGAATATCCAGACACGGGATTTGTTGAGGCGATGATCCGTCCCAGTGCTGAACAACGACTAATACGCTATGACCTCAGCGGCGATGACGAGACGCTTGGCTTAGCTCGTCAACTGTCATGGATATTTCAATCGCTTGTTTCCGCGGTCATTGAGATTCCGACGGGCGAACAAGTAGAGACGTTTGCGAGAATGCACCGGCTCGAGCCTCCTCCAGACGGAACGGTAGATTTTTTTAACCTTGCCGTGATGTTGATGAACCACCCGGTATTCACCGGGATGACACAAGGTGTACCGGGGACTCGCCCTGAGCTTGTGTCGACGATTGCGCAATCACTGCCAGCACTACCTGATTACGTGTTCTTGTTCGAGGTGGACGCAAATGGAGAGTTTGTCAGACTCATTGCAGCGACGGATTCGGGGATACACTCAGAGCTTCCCAACCACACTGTTGCTGACGGCTCCCGCAACGACGCTGGTAAGGGAATCGGCAAGCAGAACGTCGCCACTCCGATTCTCGGCCGAACTCTGACAGGCCCTCCATGCCCACCGCTATCTGAATCATCTGAGAAGGATCCCCCTCCACCTGTTCCCCTGCAATCCCTCACCTCTGTGGAACAAGACGTTGTCGATCAGCTTAAACGTGCCGGTGGAAATCTTGCTGTGCAGAATCTCAAGGCTGCCACGAGTGCGAATCTTTACCGTAAAGACAAATCTAACACGACTGTTCTCGACCGTTTGGAGACGGGCGGGCTGATTGCTCGCCGGCACGGTGCTGGAGTCACACTCCTTCCTTATGGGTACAGTCACTGTACCAAGAACGTACCCAAGCGTACCTAACAACACGGACAAGACGAAAGTAACCTGGCTGCACTCGAACGCGACTCAATCCGAGTCGTGAAGAACGAATGCAAGCGAGGTTTTTTCAATGGTTCTGCAGAACACGGAATTGGTCAGTCTCGACCACGCGCGCAAACACGTTATTCCCCTCCGCCCTATTGAAGAGTGTGTGCGTCCGTTGGAACGGAGCCCTTCATCTGCAGAGTTCATTGGAACATCTGCGTTTTCTCTGACGCCAAGACCGCTCTTTGATGAAGTAAATCGTTTATCTGCTCAGGTTTCCGGCAGTCAGCCATTTCGATTTGACACCCCCTTCTTCGACACGCAATACGTCTCGATGTGGTGTCCTTGGACAGGAATTTGCCGGGACGCTAAACCATTGGATAGTTTTTACCCAAGTGACGCGCTTGAAGGCCTGAAAACGTGGCGTGGTTGGTTCAATGCTAATTCGGACATAGAGAATATCAAACCAGAGCATGATCGGTCGAACGGATTCAAATGGCCTCCGGTTTCGACTGACTCGCCATTCATATTGGATCCCCGCACTAGCGAATGCGCTACCCTGTTGCGGAATCTAGACTCCGAAGCGTTGGCATCGCTTTTTGCGGAATCTTCACTGGCATTTGTGACATGTATCGACCAGTGGATGGAGCAGTTGTCCAAAGTGTTTGAAACCGAATCGCCTCCAAGTCGGTTTGATCGGAATCCGGTTTTCGGGCGGATTCTAGGACGGGATGTCCGGGAGTGGACTGTCCGACCGAATGTGGACAATGTAGATCGTGAAAGGATCGAGCCTTGGTTCGCGTGCATAGCCATCGCGTTCAAACAAGTGGTGAATGACACCACTGCTCTTCGTAAATTCCCTGCAGACGTGTTGGATTCAATCCCTCCAGCGACGTTTCGTCTTCGTGGAGATCAGATGGCAGACGGTGGCCCGTTGACAGAATTGCTCTGCCAGAGGGACATATTTGCCTGCGACTTGCTGATCGATTTCCTCAACGTCGCTGCAGAACAGGAACCGCAAGAATCGGCTGACGCTCCCAACGAAGAGTACCTCACGGTGAAACAGATTGCCGAACGACTCAGTAACCACGGGATCGACCTCACGGCAAAAACTCTGCGCAACCACTATAGGAAAAGGTGGGGTACGCCAGATGGGCAACGTGAACGAGCTGATACTTTCGTGTGGTCTCGGATACGGCCAATTCTTGAATTTCAGGTCTCCAAAAGATTATCGTGATCTTTCCCACGTTGTCCCGTCTGTCCCACATTGTCCCACGTTGTCCCGTAGCAGTCCTGGCGTCTGGACCCTCAAGACAAGGCATATATCCTCACTAGCAACGGACGTGAATTATCACACACCATTGCAAGTGAGGTTTTTTCATGGTTACTCAGAGTTCAGAACTGGTCAGTCTCTGCTACGCCCGCCAACATAAGATCCCTCGTCGAAGCGATGGGAAGCCGGTTTGCGCGAGCACTTGTTGGCGGTGGATCCGCAAAGGGCTTGAGGGGCTCGACGGTGCGAGAATCAAGCTCGTCGTTGTGTATTGTGGCAACCGGCCGCATGTGACCGCCCAGGCGATTGACGACTTCTTCGCAGCCGTTACGGCCGCCAAGCTGGAACGCCACCGCCGGTCTGAAGAATTGGCCGCAGACGTCACCGCAGACGAGCTCGCAGCTGCGGGCCTGCAGTGATTGGCATGCGGACCACATAGTTCCTTTTTCAATTTCCGGACGAACGAACGTGCATGAAATGCAGGCGACGTGTCCACCATGTAACTTACGGAAGGGTGCAAAACATATGCTGTATCGAACACACCAACAGGGCATTATTGAGGTCGCAAAAGCGATCAGAGTGGCAGCAGTGTATCCAGCCACGGTTCTATCGTACACGGTGCCAGGCGGCGGAAAGTCGTGGTTGCCTCCGTTGTTGCTTCGCGAGTTTCCAGATGATTGGCGGATCGGCTGGTTCGTACCTCGGCTGAGTCTGCGATATCAGGGAGCGCGTGACGCGATGGACAATTTCAAACTGGGTCTGCGGGAAACCGGGAACGCACAAGATCCTTGCCGCGGCAATCGTGGGTTCGTGTCAACACATCAGTCGTTGACATCGAATCGGCAGCTATGGCAGCAAGAGTTTGATCGGCATCCGTATATCGTGTTTATCGATGAATTTCATCATGCTCACATCGAAAGGAAAGACGCAAAACCGAATAACCTCGCTTCGGTGCTGGACCAAATACAATGCAAGGTTCTGGTGTTGGCGACGGGCACGCTTGAGACGGGTAACGGTGATCTGATCTGGGGCGTGCATTATTCACCTGGTGAGAATAAGGGTGAGTACGTGCCAGATTTTGAAAAGACGTGCGACCATCGGGTGCGGTACTCTCGTGCGGATGCGTTGAATGAAAACGCATTGGTCCCGTTGCAGTTTGAGCATCATGACGGCCCGGTAGAATGGCGGTACTTGAGTAGTGGCCTGGATGATGGGTGCCGACTGTCAGAGGCCACACGAGACCAGGAATCGAATGCGGTGTTCACAGCGCTCGAAACAGACTTCGCCGATGGGTTGCTGAAAGATGGCGTGAAGCACTGGAAACGCTACGGGTTTATCGGCCGGAAGCGATCCAAGTTGTTGGTAGTGGCCACCAATCAATCTAAATCACGGCTGTATCACGAGCGTCTGAATGACGAGTTTCCGGGGAGGGCGTTTCTAGCGCTCTCCGACAACAAAGAGGCGCACGATGACATCAAGCGGTTCAAGAAGACAGAGGGCGCTATTCTGGTGACCTGCCAGATGGCATATGAGGGCCTTGACGATAAGGATCTGACGCACGGCATCTGTTTGACGAACATACGCAGCAAGCCGAGGATAGAACAATTCTTCGGCCGGCTGTGGCGTGCGAAGGAAGGGAAAAAAACAGCATGGTGCTTCGTGCCGGATGATCCACGCATGGGCCGTGTGGTTGATAAAATTAAGGTGGAAAAGGACGCCGTTCTGAAGGCACATAAGGAAGTACCGCCACCGCCGCCACGATTCGGCATTGCGGCAACGTCTGGCGAGACAACGGCAGCGCAGGCCCGGCGCGATGTTTGAATTGACCGTTAACAAAAACTGGGCCTTCTGTGCCTGCCCCCGAATACGGTGACGTTCGATACTGAGGACATCGACAAGGCCATGACTGCGTGGTTGAGGCACTTCACGGTGGAAGAGGTGCTGTCACGCTTCACTGCGGGACAATTGATGGCAGCGGCAAGCACGGTGGCCCAGTGACGTATACCGCCGAAGAACTCGCCGAACTGCGAACCAGCGCCAACGAATTGCGAGGCTGCGGTGCCACCGTTGCGGAGATTGCCAGGGCTCTGAAGATCAGCCCGGCCTATGCACTGCGGCTGCTGGAAAGGCAATCGACATGAGCAACACACAGACCAACGGCACGTCTGTTACATCGACCGCCAAATTCGGCGACCAGAGATTCCTGCCGGTCACGGATAACCAGCCAGGTGGGGAGTTGGACCGATGAGCGTAGCGACACCCACACCGAAGCGATACCGCAAAGAAGACGTCGCCCGGGCAGCGCGTGGTCGATGGCGGGAAATCCTTGTCGGCCTGGCAAACTTCAATCCCGAACATCTGGACGGCACCGGACGACCGTGTCCGATCTGCCAGGACGGCACCGATCGATTCAACACGGCAACGGATTTTGACACGACCGGCGAATGTCATTGCCGCGGTTGTCGTATCGGTGGCGATGGTTTCAACGCGCTGATGAAGGCGAACGGGTGGACGTTTGCTAAAGCACTTCAGGCCGTCGGTAAATTCCTGAATGTCGAACCGGATGCTGCTGGTTTTTCGCAGACTGAGGACATTATCGCAGCCGTCTGCCGTGCAAAGCGAATGCCGCTGGAAGCGTTCAAACTGTTCGGGCCGACCGCTGAGAAACGCGGACGCAACCGAGCGGCTTGTGCCAGAGTTCCCGTGTACAGTGGCAGTGGCGAACCGCACTCACACTTTGATCTGATGCCAAAAGGCAAAGGGCTGTGTGCCCGTGGCAAAGGAAATTCCGGGATGTTCTTCCCGGGACGAATACCGCAACCCGGCGAGACGTGGCATATCGTGGAAGGTGTCAAAGATGCCGCTGCCTTGGTCAGTCTGGGGCTGGATGCCGCTGGGATGCCGACGTCATTTCTTGCAGAACAGTACGCCGGATTGTTCCGGGGCGTCGATGTTGTTCTGGTACCCGATCTGGACACTGGTGGCCAACTAGGGGCGCAGAAATCAGGCGGCAACCTGCAAGGCCATGCGGCATCCGTCCGCGTTGCTCGATTGCCTGGCGAGTTCCTGGCGACCAACGGCGATGACGTCCGGGACGTGCTGGCCAACAAAGACGGCGAACAACTGGTTCGCGATGCAATCGCAGCGGCTGAACCGTGGCAGCCAAGAGACGGCGAACCCGACGCCGAGGATGACCGACCGGAAGTGCTATTGTCTCTGAACTATGGCTGGAAGGTTGACCAAGTCACCAAACACCTTGGACGTTTAGGCTGGCAAACGCCCTGGATTCCGGCGACGAAACGCGAACGCCTGAAGTTGTTCCATCGTGGCGGTTTGCTTGTTCACGTCGTGGTTGAGGACGCTGAAAAGCCGTTACCGGGTGGCGTTGTAGTGCCGAATGACGCGGCGAGAATCCGACCGCTGCCGGTTGGACAATTACCGCTACGGATCGCGGACGCTTGCCTATTGCTGAAAGAAGTCGAAACTGCGGAAGGCATCGTACATAAAGCCGTTCCGCCCCCGAAGTGGCTGATTGACGGCATCGCAACCCTTGGCGACTATTCCAGCGACGTCCGGCGGCTGGATGCAATTATCACAGCGCCGACACTGCGACCGGATGGCACAATCCTGCAGGCGGCTGGGTACGATGCGAAGACTAGACTTCTGCACATCCCGAGCGATACGTTCCCAACCGCGCCGAAGAATCCGACAATCGACGACGCAAGGCAAGCGGCAGCAAGGTTGCTGGATGTTGTGTCAGATTTTGAGTTTGTGTCTGATGCTGACCAGGCCGCATGGGTGGCACTCGTACTGTCTTTAATCGGGCGGCCAGCCGTGACGGGTTGCGTTCCGCTGTTTGGCGTCACAGCAACAACCAGAGGCAGCGGAAAGTCTCTGCTGGTCGATGCCGCAAGCCAGATTGCATACGGGCGACCAGCAGCTCGAAAGCCGTTTTCCGGCGATGACGACGAAACGCGGAAAGCGATTACCGCCACAGCGATTGAGGCATTGCCAGCCGTCTTGCTCGATAATGTTGACCGAACACTGGGTGGCGCGTCACTTGATGCCGCATTGACCGCGTTGACTTGGTCTGACCGCCTTCTGGGCTGGAGTCGCACAACTGGCGACTTGCCATTGCGAACGGTCTGGACGGCAACGGGCAATAATTTGCGATTCGGCAGCGACTTGGCGCGGCGAGTGTTGCCGATCAGGCTGGCACCAAGCTGCGAAAATCCTGAAGAGCGGACTGGCTTTCAGCATCCGGACTTGCTGGGATGGGTTCAAGCCAACCGGCCAGAGCTGGCAGTAGCGGCGTTGACGTTGCTTCGGGCGTACTTCGTGGCAGGGCGACCAATTCAACCCGGCGGCATATGGGGCAGTTTCGATGCATGGGCCGCGCTGGTTCGCGGCGCGATCTGCTGGGCTGGCCTGGCCGATCCGTTGGCAACACGTGAAACGGCCAAAGATTCCGACACATCGGGAGCAATCGTCCGGGGTCTGATCGGCGGACTGATTGAGCTGGACGAACACGGCGACGGTTTGACCGTCCGCGAAATGGTCCGATTGTTGGACCATGCCGAAAACGCGGAACGCTATCCCACAATGCGGGAGGCTGTTTCCGAGGTCGCGACCAGCCGAGGGACGATCGACCAGCGGCGGCTGGGCTATGCGTTCCGCAAATACCGTGGCCGAATCGCGAACGGCTGGCGACTTGTTGGCGAACCGAACCGAACGGGTGTTGTTTGCTGGAAGGCAGAACCGGCAACTGCAGGGGATGCAGGGGATGCTGGGCATACTTCCCCGGATCTTTACGCGAGAGATGTGTGTGTGTCACACATAGACACACATACAGCATGTGACACACACACAGGTTCAGACGGGAACTCTGGGGAATCATCCCCTGCATGCCCAGCATCCCCTGCACAACCGTCCGGAGGTCCTGACACTGGATGGATTGACGAAACGGACCTTTAAAAGGAGCGACACCACCATGAAAATCCACCACATAACCACATAACCAAATCCAAATCGGGCAAGTCCGTGCTGCCGAGACGATCCGGCTAACGTCCACAATTGCGGAAGTTGCGCCGGCAAACGAAGCACAGTGTCGCGAGCTTTCGAAGGTGCCAAAACAACACGTTGCCGAAGTTTGGCGGCAGGTTGTCATGGAGGCTGAAGAAACCGTTTTTCACGGAAATGACGACGAAGATTGAACGGACTGATTTGCAACGGACTGTTTTCGATTCAGTCCCTATGAAGCGACGGAACGACAAATGCGAAACCCATTCCCAGCCACACCCAAACACCAGCAATGCCGCGTCGTGATCGACAGCCGCGAGCAGTTGCCGTACGACCTGGCACCGCTCACCGTCGAGGTCGGCGCGCTATCCACGGGCGATTATGCGTTGGGCGGTGAGTTCTCAGGGCTCGTCTGCGTCGAACGCAAGAGCCTGCAGGATTTCGTATCTTCAGCTTCGACAGGACGCTCGCGCCTGGATCGGGAGCTGCAGAGGATGTTGGCCTATCCAACCCGCTGCATCGCGATTGAAGCCACCTACGCGGACATCGATGCCGGCAACTGGCGAGCCAAGGCCACTCCAAAAGCAATCCGCAACAGTATCGCCAGCTTCATCAGTCGCGGCATCTGCGTGATGATGTGTGACGATCGCACCGGCGGTCAGAAGTTCGTGGGCGGCCTGCTCTGGCGCGTCTGGCTCCATGAGTATCGTCGTATCCGCCAGATTGCTCGGGACCTGAGTGTGGGGGACGACGAGCTGGCCATCACCGCCCGCGAATTGCGCGGTTGCGGTGCATCCGTCTCTCAGGTCGCCCGTGCGTTGGGTGTCACACAACAGCGAGTCAGGGAATTCGAACAATCACCAGCAACGGAGCCAGTCAGAGGCTGATTCTTTGGGCTTGAGGCCACTCAATTTGACTACACTTCACATTTCCATTATGTATCACATTTACCACACCTGAACGGCAGAGAAAATGACCCAACACAGTATCAACCGTTCAGTTCTGGCTGCAATCAAATGACGCTACACGCCATCCAAAAACGACTCGCGGTCGCGGAGACAGCAGCCGCTTACCTGTTTGTCGACGATGCCAACGAAGACAACGACACGAAAGAACTATTCGCTTCGTAGTTTCCGGAACTTCTCGGCAATGACGCTATCGTCGAGACGGATGATTCATCCGGTCTCAACCCCGCTCAGGTGATCGCAAACTAATATTCGATCGGGAGACTGAAATCACCGGTGCAAAGAATATTGCGAACAATCCAATCGACAAGAGGACGAACTCAATCGTCGAAAACGAAACGGCAGATAAAGGAGTTGAAACGGTGAATACAACTGACCAAGAAGCGACCGAACTTACCAACCCGGCGGCAACGCACGGCATACTGGCAGAGGTCGTCCACGACTATAATGTCGACGAGAAGTTGCTCTCTGAACTCGCAGAATCCGGAAATTTCTCGCAAGCCTTTTTGGAGCTGATGAAGCTCTCAAGCGAAGATTTCGCTGCGGCCAAGATGGATGCCGCAGATGAAGCTGAGCACGGCCACGTCTACGATCCAATGGACCCATTCGATGACGATCGCCCACTGCAGCCGTGCCAGATTTTCGCAATAAATGTCCTGATCGCCGGCGGAACACAAATACAGGCCGCTACAGCAGCTGGGAAGAGCGCTCGTTGGATATGGAGCCAACTCAACGAACCAGGGGCATTTCGCAAAGCGTATGTTTCGGCCGTTGATTCGATGACGAAGCAGCTGCGGATGCAGGCTTTGCAGAAATCGACCGACGTAATGGAATCGACCGACGTAATGGAATCGCTCGTGGCGATCGCCTCGGATTCTGAGAACAAGCAGTGCCTGGCAGCGTGTCAAATGCTGATCGATGTCATGTATCGGTGGAAGTGAGAGATCCTGTCTTCCTACCGCAACGTGCGGTCTCTGCGACAGCAATCTCAGCTCAGGGCATCGTAGAGGTCGCGTGACGTCATGGACGTCGTTACCAGCATCGCCGTGGACCGCAACCACAAGGACTGCCTGAAGGCGGCCCAGCTCATTCTGCAGCTGAACAAGCGATGAGCTGTGGTGGTGTTAATTGTCGTTAGGTTTGGATGTGACCTGCGTTGGACTGCGTCATTACCTGACCCCACGGGGCGGACAGGCTCGTAGTACCGTTGAGACCGGGCAACTCCGGTGGAGGGAAGCCGTTATCTGCATAATTTCTTGTAACAAAGGCCTTCGCCTTTCGCTTGTGGGAATAGATCCCCTCCCCCCATAGCGAAAGACAGAACCATGAAGACGCTCGTCCTTACGTTTGCCCTCGCCATT
>JBDONA010000526.1:0-2576 GCA_039831575.1 Fuerstiella sp.
GGTGGGATCTGGCAAGTCGCTCTTCGCATTGACGAATGATCTGCATCTTGCGGTAGAGTGCCAGAAGGGTTGGCCTATCGAGTGTTGACGAACCTTGTACCGTGGTCATTGATTGCCTTCCTCTTCCCGAAATGACTGGACGACGGTGCCATGGTGCCCGGCCGAACCGCCGGCGTTCATCGCCATGTTGCCGCCATCCATGGGGATGATCGCTCCGGTGATCCACTTGGAGGCGTCCGACGCCAACAGCACGGCAAGTCCCTTGATGTCCGATGGCGTTCCCATGCGTCCAGCGGGTATGCCACGGATGAATCGGGCTTCGAGTGTTGGGTCTTTCTCCATGCGAGCGGTTAAGCTTGGGTTGGTCACTTGAGCCGGTGTGACCGCATTGACCCGGACACCACGATAACTCCACTCGGTACTTAATTCACGAGTCATCTGGATGACGGCGCCCATCGCCATGCTATAGGCGATGTGCCCTCGACCGAGAGCCGTGGAGCTGGCGAGCGAACCGATATTCATGATGGAGCCGCTGCCACGGGCCAGCATGCGCCGACCGGCCTCCTGGCACATTGCAAAGCGACCCACAATCAGGTTTTGCAAGACTCGATGCAGATCTTCGATTAGCAGGTCTTCCGGTTTGGCCAAGTGACCATCGCCGGCGATGTTACCAAGAAAGTCAACTCGGCCAACTTCTGCATCGACATGTCGGAACAGTTCAGCAATCGCCTCAGGGTCCGAGACATTCGTATCTGCGACGAGCACTTTGCGACCGAGCCGACGAATCTCCTCGCCGACTTCTTCGACTCCGTCTTTATTTCGATCAACCAGAACGACGTCGCCACCAGCCTCGGCCACGGCGACGGCGGTCGCTTGTCCCATACCCTGTGCAGCTCCAGAAATGACGGCCACTTTGCCAGAAAGGTCAAATATCGATTTCGTCACCTAGATTTGCTCCATGATCAGGCATTTTGTTCCACAGATTTCTTATTCACACCCATCACCAGGACCGCTCCCAACAATAAAATGGCCGCCATCGACCACAATCCGTAACTTCCCAGAATGCTCGGGCCGAAGATTCCACCAATGTTGCCCACTGAGTTGATCATCGCGATTCCCCCAGCCGCCGCGGCGCCGGTCAAGAACGCTGTGGGTAGCGTCCAAAACACCGGCAGCATGCTCATCATTCCAGTCTGGGCAAGGCTCAGACCTAGCAGCGTTAGCATCGGCGATGGACTCCACGCCGTCAAACTCCACCCCACGGCGGCCAGTAGGGCCGCGATGGCCAGGTGCCATCGTCGTTCGTTGTTGCGGTCCGAACTGATGCCCCACAAAGTCATCCCAACAACCGCACAGACATGAGGCACAGCGCTGAGCAGCCCGATCTGAAACGTGTTCATTCCTTGAAACTGTTCCTTGATGAGCTTCGGGAAATAGGCTCCGCCCGCGTTCGCACCGACGGCGATAGTGAAGTAAATGGCGATCAACAGCCAGACTCGCCATTGCATGATCGCCGCCAGACGATCCGCGCCGTGACGACTCCGGCGCATGTCTTCCTCGCGTTGCATGCGGCCGATCAGCCACTCGCGCTGCTCGACCGACAACCAGGTTGCATCTTTAGGGTAGTCGGTCAAATAGAAGAGAACGACGAAGCCCACCAGGAAGGACGGGATGCCTTCCAAAAGAAACAGCCATTGCCAACCGTGCAGTCCGGCGACGTTATCGAGATACTGCATGATCAGTCCGGAGACGGGATTTCCAAACACGCTGGCAAGCCCAATGGCGAGCATAAAGAAGGCGGTCATCTTGCCGCGTTCCCGATCAGGGAACCAATAGCTAAGATACAAAATGATTCCGGGGAAAAACCCCGCCTCGGCGATGCCCAGCAGAATGCGCAGACCGTAGAACGTCCATTCGTCCTGCGCAAACATGGTCGCCGACGAAATCAGTCCCCAACTGATCATGATTCTGGCGATCCAGCGGCGAGCCCCAATTCGCCGCATCAACAAATTGCTGGGCACTTCGAACAGTAGGTAGCCCACGTAAAACATGCCAAAGCCCAGATTGAACGTCTGTTCGCTCAACCCCAAGTCGTCCTGCATTTGCAGCCGAGCGAAGCCCACATTCGCGCGGTCAAGGATGTTGAGCAAATAGAGCAGGCAAATGAACGGAATCAAACGCCAGGCGACTTTACGAAGCGTCGTGTTTTCGAGAGTAAGATCGTCCATGTGTGTCCCACCTATTGACTAATACAACACGATCGCTCGTCCAGGACCACCGTGGCAGTCGCGGATCTTTACGGCGGCAAAAAGAAAATACGCGTTCTTCTGAATCTTGCTTACGTTCACCAGGAACTCGACTCCGATCATTTCGCGAGAACCCAAGGCCCAGTAGGTCATCAGTGCTCGTCGCGGATCGACGCCGCCGAGATCCGGGGCGTCGCTGGCGACACAGCGAATGCCTTTTTTCTTCAGATAGACGATTGTGTCTGGGCCGGGAGCGGGCCAGCCTTCCGATTTGCCGTTCAGCGGATTCAGCCACAACGCGTTATCGGCCGGTTGTGGCCTGAGGTATGT
>JBDONA010000726.1:0-2573 GCA_039831575.1 Fuerstiella sp.
GATTAATTTTTCCGCCAACGCGACCGGCAATGTCACCGGTGGGGGGGCTTTTGAGTTTCAATCAAGGTCCCTGGCACTGTCTGGACCCGTGTCGCCTGTACCAGTCGTTTCGATTTCGAACGCGGCAGCGGTAACAGAAGGTGGCGATTCGGTCTTCGACGTCACCCTCAGCGCAGCACCCAGCAGTACGGTGACGGTAAACTATTCGACTGCATCGGGCGTTGATCCCAATGGCGCAGACAGCGGCACGGACTTTACGGCCGTGACGAATCAGTCGCTTACCTTCACCCCCGGGGGATCACTGACGCAGCAGATTTCAATCTCAACCATCGACGATGCAGTAAATGAATCGGCGGAAGAGTTTGGCGTAACGCTTTCGAACGCGTCCGGAGCAACGATCGGGACCGCTCAGGCAACCGGCACGATCAACGATAACGACGATGCGTTGCCGACAGTGTCAATTTCCAATGCGACCGCTGTGACGGAGGGTGGAGATTCGATCTTCACCGTTTCGCTGAGTGCGGCATCTACAAACACTGTCACTGTTAATTATTCCACGGCTGATGAACAGGGACCAAACGGTGCCACCGGTGGTAACGACTTCGTCGCCGAGTCAGACAAGACGCTGACGTTCACTCCCGGCGGATCACTCACGCAGCAGATTGCAATTTCAACCATCGACGACGTGACCAGCGAAAACACCGAAACCTTCACAGTGGCGCTGTCAAATCCAAGCGGAGCGACGCTTTCGGGCTCACCGGGAACGGGCACAATAAATGACAACGATTCTGTCCCACTACCGACGCTGTCTATCAGTGACGCTCCAACGGTAACCGAAGGTTCGAATTCTGTGTTTACGGTGACGTTGAGTGCGAATCCGACGAGTGCCGTCACGGTCAACTTCGCGACGAGTCCGACTGGCCCCAACCCGGCTACTTCCGGCAGTGACTTTGTGGCACAGAGCAGTTCTTTGACCTTCAGCCCGGGGGGATCATTGACGCAGCAGATTTCAGTCTCAACCATCGACGACGTCAGCGTTGAATCCAGCGAAACACTGCAGGTGGCTCTGAATACGGCGGTCGGTGCCACAATCTCTACAGCGTCCGCGATCGGCACGATCGACGACAATGACGTGGCCGGAGGCAACGGGACGCTTCACGGTCGCAAATTCCACGACCTCAATGTCAACGGAACCTGGGAAAGCGGCGAACCGTGGCTGAACGGGTGGACAATCGAATTGGTGAACGCCGCGGGGAACGTTGTAGCTCAGCAGGTCACAGCCGATATGGACCTGAACGGCGACAATACAATTGATCCGGCAACAGAATCCGGCTGGTACTGGTTCTCAGCCGCTCCGGGCACCTATACCCTTCAGGAAGTCGCGCAGGATGGCTGGCAGCAGACGACCCCTGCCAGTCGACTGCCCGCGTTGGCGTATCAGCTGGACAGCCAGTTGCTGTTTCGTGAAACTACGAATGAGTTTGAAGACTGGGGTGGGCTGGGCGAAAAATGGCTGCTGGCCGACGGAAACGTCTGGTACTACATCACGCCGGATGGATCCTTGTACGAATGGGATGCAGTCAGCGGCCGGGACAATTTGACGGGGACCCTTGTTGATTCGTTCAGCCCTGACTATCACGCAGATCTTGCACTCTTGTATGACGCGGCTCCGGCTCAGTTCACCACGTACACATTGGTCTCCGGTCAAACGCATTCGGATGTCAACTTCGGTAACGTTGAGCTCGACAATCCTGGATCCATTCACGGCCGGAAGTGGAACGATCTGAACGGCGATGGTCAGCGCAGCAGTGACGAACCATGGATGAATGGCTGGACCATCGAACTGGTGGACTTCAATGGCAGCGTTGTCCAGACCACAACCACAATGGACATGGACATCGATGGTAACGGCAGCATCACTCCGGAAACTGAGTCCGGCTGGTATTGGCTGAATGACGTTGCTATCGGTGACTGGACGGTACGTGAAGTCGCGCAGCCTGGCTGGCACCAGACAGCTCCGGCTGATCCCATGGCATTAGAAGTCTTTGAACTGGATACCGAACTCAACCTTCGATTCAGCCGCAGCCTGTTCCCGAACTGGGGCGGTCTTAATGAACGATGGATGCTGGGTGACGATCAGTGGTACTTCATCACGCCAAACGGAGATTTATTCCGTTGGAACAGCAGTCCCAGCGACAATCTAAGCGGAAATCTGGTGGCACAGCTGTCACCCGAATATCACGCCAATCCAGCGTCGTTGTACGATGCACAGAATCCGTTTGTAGCCTATCTCAGGGTCAACCCAGGTGAGACCGTGACTGGCGTCAACTTTGGCAATCAGCAGGACGATGTACCGAATCCGGACCCCACGAACTTCGCTGGTGCCGGCAACGTCGCGGCTCGAATTTTCGGTAACAATCTGATCCTCACGGGAGACAACGCTGCCAACGGCGTGATGGTATCCACCAATCAGGACGGCTGGGTCACTGTGATCGGCCTCGGCGACACGACGATCGCAGGACATAATCAGCCGTGGGTCATTGACGGCTGGACAATGGTACCAGGCGATCTCC
>JBDONA010000148.1:0-11285 GCA_039831575.1 Fuerstiella sp.
CGGATTAACGTGACGGTTGACGGCGTGAAGCGAGAACAGCTTTCGAAGGATGCATTCGTTTATGACGCTGCAGAAAACTGTTATCGGTGTCCGATGGGCAAGTCGCTTTCGTATCGCGGCAGCACGCAGGACAAGCGTTCTTCGGGCAAGTGTCGCACGCGTCATCGTTATCGAGCCGATGCTGGAACGTGCCGATGCTGGAACGTGCCGCGAATGCCCGTTGGCAGACCTGTGCCTTCGCAAGCCCGGCAAGGGGCGACAGGTGATTCACGAGCAACACGAACAGCAGCGAATGGCTCATGCGGAAAAGATGGCAACGACCGAAGCGAAAGAGATCTATAAGACTCGGCAGCACCCCGGCGAACGTCCCTTCGCAATGATGATATGGTTTTTCCGCGGGGACCAGTTTTTGACCCGCCGTCTGGATCGAGTTTCGCAGGAATACAACTGGCTGAGCGCGGGCTTCAACCTACATCGTCTGCTGAGCCTGATCCGCCACAGCACGGGCCCACCCGGACCGAAGGCCATTGCACTTTACCCGTCCCTCTCACCTTTTCTGAACTAAGCCAACATGTCCCCCCGCTACCGTTGCGCTCGCACGGTCACGGGGGAAAGGGGGATGACAGCCCTATTGCACACGACAACACTAAATCAACAGGCCGTCGCGCCGTGGGCTACGTGCTTTCGCCACTTCGTGGCCAATCAGAATTGTAGGTGGCGACAAGGCGAGCACGTACTCCAGTGCTCTGAAGCGGGCTCTGAATAACGCTCACTCGATACGCCTTCTCTTCAACGGACGCACTCACGAATATCAAACACATCCGTGTAAAGTTGGAATGGGACACAGTGGAGCATACCATTAACAGCCTGCTGTACGTCAGCTTCACTGGACAGACACGGCGGCGAGTTTTGGCGGGAGGCGACGGAGGTGTGTCGATCATGCCCGGCAGCAGCGCCGACAGCGAGTTGCTGCGGCGAGTGTCTGCCGTGGACGAAGATATTCAGATGCCCCCCGAAGGAGAACGGCTGACGGCGGCAGAAGTGAAGCTGCTCCGTCGATGGCTCGATAGGAGAGCCCGCGGCATTCCTGAACAGGCCGCCGAGTCTATGATTTGGCTGCTTCCGATTCACAGGCAACAAAGCACCAACACCGGCTCAGATCCGGCAAGGAAACATCATGGCGGGCTATTACCTCTACTCAATATGTTCCAATGTTTTTTCACAACTCACAACGGCGCCGACAGACCAGCAAGCTCGGTTTGTGGCCGAGGCACTGTTGGATGTCGTTCAGGAATCTGACCTGAACGAGGAGGACCTGGCCAAATGGCCAACGGAACTGGAGGCACTGGGGACTGAGGTGAAGAAACGACTGGCATCCAGTGACTGGTATTCAGATTTGACATACGCCCAGGCTGCTATGTGGGACGACATGTTGCATGGATTCAATGATGATCTTGGCGAACGGCTGAATCTTGATTTTCAATGTGCCTCCGACTGGGAGAGCATCTATTGGGATTGTGCTGAGGCAGCGACGGTGCAGGGAGCAACGATGATGGCCGAGCGGCTCTTCGGCGGCAGCGGCTATCGCTACTTCAGTAAGCCTAAAAGTGAGTGGAACGTCTACCCGATGTACACGTTTTATGAGCCGAAACGCGTTCGTGAGCTGTTGGCCCAACTGGAACCAATCGCTTCATGGTTCGAAGACCAGGACGATGAAGAGCAGGAAGAGTTTGTTGAGGGGTTGCTGGAACCGGTTCGTAAAACAGCCGCTGCCAGTTGTGTCCTATAGGTGCAGACGGACACATAGGTCTCTCGGCCATTCCGCCGAGGATGCGTCCACCGCGCTATGCGCGGGTCTCCCGACCCAGCATTCGGATGACAGTAGTCTCCCAATACGGCGCGTTGAAGACACGGAAAACCTGTCGTCAGACGGTGGACGAGGTCAGGCGACCTGCGCCCAGCGCGCGAATGCGCAGTTGAGTCATTGACACTTGCTGAACGCCCGCATTTACTCCGGCAGGGGAAGAATGATGACGGCATTTTCAGGGAATGATGCCTCGCCCTCCTTGCCGTTGATGCGATACTGAACACTCAGTTTCTTGACGACTCCGGGCGATGGGTCGCCGCCGAAGCTGGTGTTGTAGCTGGCCGACACCAAAGTGATCAGCGGTGTGTTTTTGGCTCGTTTCCGAAGCACAGCGGTGACGTCCTTCTGGGTTGCCCCGGCACCGTATTGTGCTTTGACGATCTCCAGTTTCACCTTGTCGAGACCTGCTGCCGCCATCAGGGCACTGACGTCGACGCCTTTGCCACCTACCTTCTGAGCAATCGCCAGCGCTGCCGCAGTTGCATCGTCTTTCAGCGAGGGAACCTTCATGGCGTTGACAGCCAGTTTCAGCCCATCGACGCTCGGATGGAGTTTCAATACGTCAAATGCCAGCTTGCGTTCGGCGGGCCGACGCGTCGCGTTCATGGCGTTCCGACACATTTCGGCACGCTGTTTGTCCGGCATTGCGAACTTTCGGGCGATACCAATGTAACCTCGCAGTGCGCGGACTCGGTATTTTTCGGCGGGAGCAGTTTTTGCCAGGTCCAGCAGAACCGGGGCGGCGTCTACACTGTTCCATTTGCCGAGCAGGCGGCTACCGGTGTCCTGCAATTGATCGTCGCTGCTCTTGGCTGCTGTGGCAAGAGTCTGCAGAGCGGTGGTGCCACCAACGTCGCTAAGAATCTCCAACAGGGTAGTTTTTGCTGCGGACGGGGAGCGTTCCAGGGCCGCCGCCAGTTCTGCGGCACAGGCTTCGCGATCCGGCATGCGGACACTGGCTGCTCTAAGTGCCTTCTGAGCGATCGCTGAGTCTTCGGCGTGTCGCGGAGCGATGACTTGTGAAACCAATACGGACAGTTTTTCGAGTGATACCGTTTCGCCCAGAGCAACCAGGGCTGCGCTGCGCACTGTTTTGTCAGAATGGTCCAGTGCTTTCATGACTTCTTCCACAACGTCGATGCGCCGCTGGCCCACCAGTTGAAGCAGCAACTCGTACGTATCTCCTGTGGCTGTCGGCAGCAGCACTCCGATTTCTGCGTTGACATGCCGACCTGGCAGTACTGCCAGTGTCTGTTGAGCGGCGGTGGCCAGATCGCCGTCATTGCTCACGGCAATCTTCAGCAGAGCCGTCAGACATGAATCATCGCCAATACGTTGCAGTGCGTCGATGGCCGAGATTCGCACTTGTGTCGGCCCCTGCCCCGCGGCCTTCACCACGGCTGCCAGAACAACCGTGTTCGGTCGGTCGGCCATGGCCTGGACGATCAACGCGGCTCGTTCGGGTGTGGCGCTACCCAGTTCGGCCGCCAGTGCCTTGTCAACTTCGGAGCCGGGGAATTCGCGAGCCGTGCCCAACGCCAGCTGAAACAGCTTCTTGTCCGGTGATCGGAATATCTTCTGCAACAGCGGGATGCCCTCTTGATTTCGAGCAAGAATTGCTCCTCGAGTCGCTTCGATGATTCTCTGCATGGGGACATCGGCTGCGCGAACTTCGTCATAGATCTCGGTGGCGGCGACAGCGTTACCTGCGCTGTGCAACTGTTCGGCGCACAGCACGCAGCCTTCTGCAACAGCCGAACGAACGTTGGCAGGAGCAGTCGCCAGTGCTGCTTGCAGTGATTTGGTGGCGGCAGCATTGCCGATGTGTCCCAACGCGACCGCTGCAGCTGACGCAACGTCGGCATCGGAGTTCTGCAGTTGCGCGGTCAGGGAATCGA
Organism: Fuerstiella sp.; assembly: GCA_039831575.1. Taxonomy (GTDB): domain Bacteria; phylum Planctomycetota; class Planctomycetia; order Planctomycetales; family Planctomycetaceae; genus Fuerstiella. Next base: position 3,766 of record JBDONA010000148.1, read on the forward strand.
CAGCGTTAGCGTTCCGACGGAAACCGATCGAATTGATCATGCCAATCTGAAGTCTGCCTTCCAGTAATTCGGACGCCGCCAGCAACGCCTGGTCCGAGGCTTCACCGGGAATCGCTTCCAGCGAGGTTCTGGCCCATGACGACAGCTGAGGGTTAGGCAGCAGCTTTGCCAGATCAGGGACTGCTGCGGGCGACCCGTGGATGGCCAGTTTTTTGCAGGCGAGGGCTTTCTCTGCCGCCGGAGCATCAGAACGCAGAACTGCCAGCAGTTCCTTTTCTTTTTCCGGTGATGTGTCCGGACCGTCGAAGGCCCGAGCCGAAGTGGTGGCCACGGCAAGTAATGCGACCAGAAGAACGGCGGAGCGGGTGAACTGTCGAGTTGTATACATGTTATGAGTCCCGATCTTAGAGGACGATGTGAATGAATTTGTTAACCGCAGGTCGAGCATGCCAGCCAGTGGCATGCTCGCAGTCTTATAATCTCCACGGTTCTCGCAGTGCCTCTGATCGCAGACGGTTGGCCTGCTCGTCGTCAATAAACCTGTGTGTCGCGTTGTCGTAGTTAACCTGTCGGTCCAGATGCAGGGCGATGTTGGCGGCATGGCAGGCGATGTGTGCGTTGCACGCCGCGTCGGCGTTGCCCTTCGGCTGGCGGCGAGTTTTTACGCAGTCCAGGAAGTCGCGGACGTGGAACGTCGCCGGATAGCCGCCAATTTCGTCGACCGTTCGGCCGGCCAGCAACTCCGGTGAACTCAACACCATCTTGCCGCTGTCGCCCGCTTCGACCCAGCCGGTTTCGCCTTCGAATCTCACCGGACACGAGCCCAACGGAATCCAACCCTTCTCGCGGAAGATCAGCTCTGTGCCATTCTCGTATCGCGCGACCAGTTCGCCATCCTTCGGTGCGTTGTACTCGACAGGAGGAGGACAATCTCCGACGGCCCACTGGCACAGATCCACGCAGTGAGAACCCCATTCCAGAACGCCGCCACCCTTGAAAGCACCGACGAAGCCGCCACCCTTCTCGAAGTTGAATCCGTCCAGCAGCTTTTTGTTGAACGGCCGCCAGGCGGCTGGTCCAAGATACATGTCCCAGTCGACGACATCCTTATCGGGCTCGGTTTCCGGAATCAGCCAGCCGCTCATCAGGGCCTGCATCCCCGCCGGGTGTGCATACACTTTCTTGAGTGTGCCAAGTTTCCCGGTTCGAGCCAGTTCGCAGGCAAACGCGAAGTGCGGCAGATTGCGTCGCTGAGTGCCGGCCTGGAAGACACGCCCGGTGCGTCGCATCGTTTCTGCCAGAATCAGGCTCTGAGAAATGTTCTTCGTAACGGGCTTCTCGCAGTACATGTCCTTGCCGGCCTTGGCGGCGGTCATCGCGGCCGTCGCATGCCAGTTTGGTCCGGTGGCGATCAGCACCGCATCGATATCGCTGCGGTCCAGCACTTCGCGAAAGTCGCGGTACGTGACGCATTTCTCATTGCCGTAATGGGTGTCGATGATTTTTTTGACTTCGCCGCGCCGCTTTTGCTTGATGTCGGCGACTGCCACGAATTGGACATCCTTTTGTGGCAGGAAGCAGCTGAGGTCGTAACCTCCGCGGCGTCCAATACCAATTCCGCCCACGATAATTCGCTCGCTGGGAGCGACAGCGCCGTCCCGGCCAAGGGCCGAACTGGGGATAAACATTGGCGCCATCGCAGCCGCACCGGCTGCCGAAACAGTGCTCTGTAAAAATCGACGTCGAGGAACTTGTGTGGCCTGTTTCGACATGAATACTCTCCTGCTGGTGGTGATCGCCTAAACCTCAGGACATGGTCCGCTCAGCAGACTTCTGTCCTCGACATGCCAGCAGCATAGCCTGACGACATTCGCGTTGCCACACACCGGTCGGAATGTCGGAACATGGGGTGCAGTAAAGGTTTGTGGCTTCGAGGGTCCCGACCCTGTACGTTGCATGCGGGCAGACGAATATCATCTAAATAATTAAATGATTCCTTGACAGCCGCAGCCGCCTTTAGTAGGTTCATCTAAAGAATTAGATGGTTTGTTATTTCAGGAGATGATTATGGCTCGTACAGAATCCGAGCATCCGACGGAACTGGAGTTGGAGTTCCTGAAGGTCCTGTGGGACGAATCACCGCTGTTGGTGCGGGATGTTCGCGCTCGACTGGAAGAACATGCCGGTCGCGTACTCGCTCACAGTTCGGTCATCACGATACTGAACATTATGCATCGCAAGGGTTACGTGAAGCGGCGTAAAGAGGGTAAGTCATTTTGGTTTACACCCGACGTGCAGCGGGACAGCGTGAGCGGCCGAATGATGTCCGACATGTTGTCGCGACTCTTCGATGGCTCACCGTCGGCAATGGTGCTGAACCTGCTGGAAGCCGCGGATGTCGATGCCGAAGAACTCGCAGAAATTCGCAAGCTCATTGCACGCAGGACCCGGGAGAATAAACAATGAATCCGGAATGGATCGCCCCGGCCGTTACTGACCGGCTGTGTTTGACGTTGCTGCACTCGTTGTGGCAGATCGGCTTGATTACAACGGCTGCGTGGCTGGTTGATCGCATGTTTCGGTCGCAATCCGCCGAACGTTCGTATGTGATATTCACGTCGGTTTTGACTTTGTCCATCGCTGCCCTTCCGGCGACATGGTGTGTGATTGATGTTGATCAGCACACCGTGACACGTAACGCACCGACCGTCCCAGGACGATCGTTGGAAACAGAGCCGGCCGTGCATGCAGAATCGCACGAAGCTGCGATCTTACCGGCCGCATCAATCGGCGCCGCGACAGAGGACGTCCACAGGGCACGAATGGACGACCAACTGGCCATCGCTGCGCACCCGTCGCAAGTGAGCGTCGTCGAATCACGTGCGCCGTGGCTTGAGTACACGCCATGGTTGACCGTGTTGTACCAGGTCGGAGTTGTCTTCATGCTGCTGCGCCTGGGTTGGGCGATGATTCGTTCGTCTCGACGACGGAATGGATGTGAACGGATCGATAGCGGACCCCTCATGGCAGTTCTGCAACGGCTTTCGCATGAATGGTCGCTCAAAGTGACGCCAATGCTGGTGAAATCAAGAGAGACGATCGTGCCGCAGGTTGTGGGTCTGTTGAAGCCTGTCATCCTGCTGCCCGCAGCGGCGGTGAATCGGCTTTCTGTCGACGAGTTGGAACTGATTCTGACGCACGAACTGGCTCATGTTCGTCGACACGATATGTGGGTTCATCTGCTGCAACGGCTAACGGAAACTATGTTGTTTTTTAATCCCGCGGTCTGGTTTCTCAGCCACCGCATCAGTGAAGTCCGGGAATACTGTTGCGACGACATTGCCTGCCGCACCACCGGCGAACCTCAGCCAAAGTTGAGATACGCTAACGCCCTGGTACGAATTGTCGAATTTGCCGCATCGCCCAGTCCGGAACTCACGGCTTTGGCGGCCACAGGGCGTTCGCCATCGGAACTTTGCCGCCGAGTTGCCAGGTTATTCGATGAACCGCTGGGTGAACCGCTGCGGCTGTCTCGCGCCAGCCTGATCGTATGCGCGACCGTACTCGCGATGTTCGCGTGTGGTTCCAGGCTTTGGATCGCCGAGGCATCGTCTGTTGAGGAATCGAAACCCGTGTTGCAGGCGGCAGCCGACGAAAAGTCTGCAAAGGAAGCGAACACGCAGGCAACTCAGTTTCGTTTGTTCGTGGTGGGACCGGACGGTAAGCCGGTGCCGAACGCATCCGTCGAGTTCCGAGCGGCACCGAAAGTTTCTGAACAACAGATTCAGCGTGGTTTGTTTGAAAGGGCCGGTTCCTATGGGACGTTTTTTCGTACCGACGACAGCGGCCAGCTGACAATGTCTCTGCCGAAGAACCAGCAATGGATGCGAGTCAGTATTAAGAAGGCGGGATTTGGTCCGTATTGGGTGGGTTGGTCCTCTGATGAGCATCCCGATTCGATACCGCAGCAATTCACCGCGAATCTGGATGCGGGTTGATACATTGGTGGCATCGTCGTGGACGAACACGGCCAACCGCTGGAAGGTGTGCGTGTGCGTCCGAGTGTCAGTTTCAAAAATCCGCCCGGAGATAAGAAATCACTTGGCACTGGTACACGGTTAACGACCGACGAACACGGCGCATGGAAATTCGACATGGTGCCCGTATCGAAATCGAAAGTGACGGTCTCCTTCGATCACCCTGATTTCCAGGCTCTGCGAAAACCGCTCACGCGAGAATCGTTCGAACTGCAGCCTGCAGAACAGCCGGCGGTCAGGATTGAACTTTCCGCGGGGCTAAGTATTTCAGGTACGGTCACCGATGCCGCCGGGAAGCCCGTTGCAGGCGCAGTGGTGAAGACAAAGTTCATCAATGAGCGGCGTGAGGCCGTGACGGATGCCGCCGGAAAGTATCGGATCCGTGGTTGCGAGCCCATGATGACGCGTATCGTGATTGCGGCAAAGGGTTACGCGACTGACATGCAGGAACATCGCGTCGACGCCGACATGAAGCCGGTCGATTTCAAACTGAAAGCTGGCGGCCATGTCAGGATACGTGTGGTTGACGAAAACGGAAAAGGACTTCGACGCGCGCGGATCTTCTTTCAGGACTGGCGCGGTAATTCCGAATACTTTGAGTTCGATCACATCGGTCAATACACCGATGACGATGGTGTCTGGGAATGGCACGATGCTCCGCTGGACGAATTTACGGCCGATATTTGTCGCCCTGCTGGCATGCAGTTGCTGTCTCAGCCACTGATTGCCCGCGAGAAGGAGTACGTGTTCAGTCCTCCGCGGATGTTGGTGGTGTCGGGTAAAGTCGTTGATGCGGGAACAAAAAAGCCTGTGGCGAAGTTTCGGGTTGTCCCGGGCACACGCAACGAACCATACCGAGGCACTGACGACTGGTGGAGTCGCGACGAAGGATACGAGGCGACGGCGGGTCAGTACAAACTTATTCGTGGCAGCGCCGCTCCGACGCACATGATCCAGATTGAGGCCGAAGGTTACAAGGTGGCTCGTTTCCGAGACATCCTCAGCACGGAAGGCGCGATCGATCTCGATTCTGAGTTGCAGCCTGCGAAGAGTTTTTCCATTCGCCTGCTGACGCCCGAAGGCAAACCGGCAGTCAATGCCCGAGTTGCCCTGGGGATCAAAGGAGCCCATATCTTTATCGAGCACGGCCTTATTTCAGATCGATCGACATATGCGAAGGAAATGGTGACCGATGCGGCCGGGGTGTTTGTGATGCCGGCTCGAGACGATGCGTTTCAGATTGTCGCAACTCACCCGGATGGATTCACACGCTTGAAATCATCCGACGGACCGCTGCCTAAAACCGTCACACTGACTCGCTATGCCAGAGTCGAAGGCGTCTTCCATATTGGTGCGAGCGTAGGCAGCGAAGTTCGTTTGTCGGTCGCCTCTTCCGCGATTAATTCGCATGAACCGAATGGCCCCAGCATCTTGACACAGAATCATGTGTACGCCGACAAAGAAGGACGCTTTGTATTTGAACGAAGTCATACCGGGGGACGGGTGGATTGGCCGCGAAATGCATGCCATGGTCGGCCAGGGGCACGCGAGCGCGATGAGCAGCAAACGCGTTCCGATGAAGTTTCCCGCAGGCAGCACCAGGACGATCACGCTTGGTGGCGATGGCCGCCGGGCGATTACTCAGGCAAGGTCTTGTGGAATTTTGCCTCTGTTTCGGTCAGAGTCGATCTGCCCGAACCAGAATGGCCCGTGCCTCCGGCTGACATTCAGGATGACACCGCTGCAACTTCCAAATGGTGGGAGGCGTGGCAACAGACGGACGAGGGCAGGTTATGCATGGAGGTGGCAAGGAAGCTACAGGAAGAGCAACGCCAGCACCCGCGCTTTCAGGTGAGCGTCGACCGCGAGGGCCGGTTCTTTGTTGACGACGTGACTCCCGGCAATTACGTGGTGACCGCATACTTCTATCGCGACGCCCAGGGCAGTCTGCCCGACCATCGATTCGTGATACCGCAGCTGCAGGATGGCGACGTCGGAAGGGAGCTTGAGCTTGGTGACCTGCAGATGGAATCAGTCGCCGCAAGCGGCGGTTAGGGATTACAGGATCCGCGCCAGCACGCTCAGTCACACAGGCAAGAGCCCCTGTCTTTTGAAAAGACCGGGGCTCTTTGCGTGGCGGGTCGTGTAAACGTTTCTCAACGTGCTGTTGCCGCTGTACGATGCGTACTGCAGCCCTTTGTTCGACCGACGACGGGCAGCAGCCTTTGTTTTTCGATCCCATCACAAAGAATGGTTCCCGAATGTCAGCCAGCAATCTGTCGCGTCGTGATGCTTTAAGAACTTCATTGGCGTTTGCCGGAGCTACTGTCGTCCTGAATCGAAGCCAGCGAGCAAAGGGTTTTCTTCAGGCGAACGATCGCCCACGCGTGGGTGCGATTGGCACCGGGAGTCGCTGGTGTCAGAAAGCGACCGGACTGGATGGTGGGTATGGATCGGCACCGAACTTCCGCCGATATGGCGATTACGTGGCTGTCTGTGATGCCGATGCGTCCCGTCGAGAACTCGCCTCTGGCCTGGTCAAAGAATGGACGGGGCATGTGCCCACAAGCTACCTGGATTATCGAGCCATTCTGGACAACAAAGACATCGACATCGTCCACATCTCAACGCCGGATCACTGGCACGCGAAGATCGCCATCGAAGCGATGCTGGCCGGGAAAGATGTGTATTGTGAAAAGCCGATGACACTGACGATTGCCGAGGGGCGTCAGATGTGTGACGTCTGCCGACAGACAGGGCGAATCGTTCAAGTTGGCACTCAGCAACGCAGCAACCAGAACTTCATTCGAGCGATCGCTTTGATTCGCGCCGGCCGCCTTGGCGACGTGACGAAAGCCACGGTCGGCATCGGCGGTGGCCCGACGAGTCCGGAAATTCCACGTGCTGACGCTCCGACGAGTCTGGATTGGAACCTGTGGCTCGGGCCCGCCCCGCTGGTGGATTTTCGTCGTCTTGCGGGAGACAACGGTGAAACCAAAAGCTGGTCACGTTGCCACTACGAATTCCGCTGGTGGTACGAATACTCCGGCGGAAAGCTGACCGACTGGGGCGCGCACCACGTTGACATCGCAACGTGGGGACTGGGTAAGACGGACACAGGACCGGTTTCCGTGGATCCTGTGATGGTGAAGCATCCGGTTCCGTTTAAAGACGGTTATCCGACAGACGATTCACGGTACAACACGGCGACCGAGTTTCTGATCAAGGCGGGGTTTTCGGATGGCAAAGCGATCGAGATTCGACACGACCGAGGAAATGGAATTCTGTTTGAAGGAAGCAAAGGCCGCATCTCCGTGAATCGTGGACGACTGACGGGCAAGCCCGTTGAGGACCTGGCAAAGAACCCGCTGCCGGAAGGTGCTCTTGAAGAAGCCTATAAAAACGGTCCGCTGGTGGACCACTTCCGGAATTTCTTTGAGGCCGTTGTGGCTCGTAAAGAACCGATTTCAGATGTCTTCAGTC
>JBDONA010000074.1:0-44091 GCA_039831575.1 Fuerstiella sp.
TGCTGATCCACGCTTCGGTCTGAATTGCAGTCAATTCAACAACGGTCTCACCATCATACTCCACCGACACGATAATCCGCTTGACGCCTTTATCGTTGGAATCATTCAATACGGTATTCAGGTTGCTGACGCGGACATGCTGGACGGTGACCAGCCGTTTCCACTTCGCATTCTCGATGCTGTCGCCGTCAACATTCTGCGGTGGCGATGCGCTCCAGCCGTCGTAGTCATCGACGTCGTCCCAGTCAGCCCGCACTGACGTGCTCTCAGCAGTTTCAATTCCGAAGACCGGAGTATCATCCGGATCGGAGTAATCCTGTTCGAGGATTTCCTCCATCAGATCTTCGGCCAGAAGATTCGCCTGGGTTCGATTCACCGCTGCGCCGCTGGTATGCACGGACATCGCCAGACATTTCAGTGACGTGACCACGATCATGCCGACCAGCACTGATGACACGGACACTTCAATCAAAGTGATTCCGCGGCGCTTCGGTCCCACGGCAACGACGGATACAGAATGTTTATTTTCCGGCCTCATTCCTGGACTTTCCCAACGCGAACCGACAGATAATCAAATTCCACGCTCGCATCCTGGGCACCAAAGATCATCCGTTTATCACCGGTTGTCTGCGTCTGCGTCACGACGCTGCGGCCCTGGAAGATATCATTGATCCAGACCGCAGCCTGATTGTTTTCCGGATCCACAACCACGCGAAATTCAACCATCGCATCCGGCAGATTGTTGACCATTGCAAGAATCTGGTCAGCGCCGCCTGCAGAAGCGACCACCGAGGCAGTCTGGCGGCCACTCACGGTCTTGTCACAGGTGATCGTTACCAGACCGTGAGTCGAATCGCCATATCCGAATGGGATTTTGCAGACCGCTCCCCCGCCCGAGGCGTTGACTGATGTTCCCTGGCAGTGGACTTCAGCGGTAATCAATCCCGCAAAGTCATTGTCAACGGTAGTTTGGTAATGATGTCCGTCGGGGATTGGGATAACACTGTTGGACGGTGGGGGCAGGGTGTCTGAATTGCCAACATGTGCCCAATCGTCGGCACCGTCGTAGTCTGCATCAATTGCGTCGGTGGGCACGGAATTAAAGTCCAGTCGCCAGATTCCATCCAGCTGCTCCGGAGTGTTCATCAGCCGGATCTTTCGACTCACGGTCCGATCACATGCCGGCGTTGTGATATCAACGTTGTAGCCAGCGATGTATTCACGCACGACTTCGTGAGATGAGGAGTCGACAGAATGACGTGTCCCAATGACTCGATAGTTCAGGCATGCATTGGGATAGATCTCCCAGTCATAGTCGAAATACGTTGTGCCCAGCAGATGTCCGTCGTCTGAAAATCCCGATGTCTTGTAGGCCGCCCGACCGGCGGTACCGTTGGACTGATCGTCCACCATGATCACAAGACAAACGCTCTGGCTCTTCAGCAGTCGCTCGGCTCCGGACATCGTGAACGACTTCCATCTGAAATAGCTGTTCAGTGATGAGACGTTGATGGATGACTCTGCCAGCACCGTGCTGGTCGGCAGCCCGTCGCCGGTGGCCAGGCGAATCTGTATCATTAGTTTTTCACCGGGCTGCACGCGAGTGGGGTTGTGGCGTCGAAGTCTGACTTTGACCTTGGTAATGCTCCAAAGCGCGGTGTCATCCGGGTGATCGATTGAGACGTACTGGCCGACGGGGCTGTTCGGGCCAAGATTCCACGAGAAAATCTGTCCGCCCGACGTCATTGACTCCAGCGTCGATGCTGACGACTCCGAAACTATGCCATTCAGCGTTTCCGGGACACCTCTCAGGTCGGGGGTGATGTTAAACGAATCCACGTCATCCAGCAGCGACCCCGACGACGCTTCCGTGCGGACAACCTGTCCCGTTTGGTCGTTCCATGCATAGCGAATCCGGTCCGGAGACCCATCGTCGTTGCGATCAGCACACGCAAATTCAACGACTGTCGGAGTCTGTTGGAGGACATGAACGGCAGATTGTATTTCGTCTGCGAGCAGGTGCGACGTTTCCGCGATATCGAGAATTGACTGCTGGGCCCCAGGCGGCGACACCGCCTTTGTCGCAATCATAATGGCAGAGCCCAGGCCGACCATCAACATTGACGACGCAAAGACACTGACCAACAGTTCGATCAGCGTAAAGGCACCTCGCCGATCTTCGGCAGGTCCGGCGACGACGAGAGAATCTCTCCGACTTAGCATCAGATTACTCCTCACTAACGGTCAGAGTGCCGGAGGCAGCTTCGAGTTGAACCTCCCATGAGGCCTGCCCCGAAGTAACGACCAGCGTGCCCGACGCTCCGGGAAAGCCAAGTCCGTTGAACGTAACAGACTGAGCACCTCCGATGTTGACGGTCTCAAGCTGTGCCGAGTATGGATATTCTGAAATGTCGACTGAGTAGATCTGATTTAGCGACTTCGGATCAGAGATCGTGGAGAACGAATACCGATCGTTGGTCACGTCAAAAGTGACGGTCTCGCTGATACCCGTCGTTCTTGCGCGTTTCTGAGCAAAACGCAGGTCCGCAGCGATTCGATTCGCGGCAGCCTCAGCGCGATAGTCGGACACGTCCGTTATGATTCGCGGCACGGCGGCGCCGGCCATGAGCCCCATGATCAGCGTGGTCACCACAATCTCCGTCATGGAAAATCCGCGACGTCGACGTTCCCCTGGCCCGTGATTCGAGCGACAGATTCTGCGTTGCATCGGCTTATCCCCCCACGAGATCACATTGAAGAAGAGACTCCGAAATCCCCAGAGATTCGTCTTCGAACCGACCGAACTGAAGAAGGCTTTCCTGCTGAATCGGCGTTTCCTCGGCGATCTCGACCTGAGCGTAGACGGTCTGAATGTCCACGATCGCGGCAAAAAAGGCATCGATCACGACTTCGTCCCATTGCGTGCCGGCGCCTTCCCTCAGAATTCGCTCCGCCTTGGAAGCAGGCATTGCGTTTCTGTACGGTCGACACGTCGTCATCGCGTCATAGGCGTCGGCCACGGCCAGAATTCGACCCGACATCGGAATCGTTCCGCCCAATAGCTTCTCTGGATATCCGGTTCCATCCACCCGCTCGTGGTGATGCAGGACGCCCGGCAGGATTTTTCCCAATTGGCTAACGGGAGAAAGGATCGCGTGGCCAGTCACCGGGTGCTGTTCAATCTGATCACGTTCGCTCTGATCAAGCGGACCATTCTTCAGCAACACGTGGTCCGGGACTCCAATCTTTCCAATATCGTGCAACAGACCGGACAGATGGATATCCTCACACTCTGTTTCAGACAGTTTCAGTTCTTCAGCAATCCGTTTGCCGATTCTTGCAACGCGATCGCTGTGCCCACGAGTATAAGAATCACGTGCATCAAGAGCGTTGACCATGGCTTTAACGACGCCGACCAGTGTCTTCTCCTGTTCATCGAACAGGTCGCAGTTGGCTGCATGCGTAGCCAGCATGACCGCAGCCGTTTCCATGAGCGTGGCTTCGTGCGTGCCAAATTCGGACTCGCTGCTAAGACCATCTTCCGCCCCTTTCGAATGACACCGCCCCAGCGCAATCAGCCAGCCAAAGTGCTGCGCCTCCGTACCAACACGGACCAGAACCATTTCGTCGATAGACGGTGGCAGTTTAATTTCTTGTGATTGTCCAGTGGAAAACCGAGTGTTGATAACGATGGCATTTTCTGTGGCCTGTTCCCGCAGCCGGTTTACCAAATCAATCGCTGAACATCGTGCGTCATCATGAGATGGCAGATCCGACTCGATTGCCACGATTTCGTCGGCCGAAAAATGTCCATCCTCAGTTTCCTGATCCTGCACGAGTAACAGCGACTCTGCGTGCAACAGGCTGCGAAGCTGCGGCATGATCCGTTGACACAGCAGTTCCAGCGGGTCGTCAGCGCGACACGCAGCCACATGGTCTGCCATCACGCGAAACCAGCACGCTTCCTCAAGGTCGCCGCTGACCTGTTCAAGAAAGAATCTCAGCTGCTGATTGAGGTAATCGATCGTCGTCTGCTGTTCTAACTGATGCAGGGCGCATCGGGCGGAGCGAACGACTGCTTCACGGTTTAACGCCTCGACAACGGCTGATGCATCAACAGCTTCTTCTTTGACCGGCACTCCGGAAACTCTGAGATTCCACGTGTGTTGTCCTGCCGCCTCAATAAAGATGCCGTCCCGGCACTCGCAATTCCGGTCACAATCCACGCGTGCACACACGGGTACTTCATCAGCCAGATGTGGACTGAACTCAAACGTGACTCCAAACGCCTTGGAGAAGATGCTCCCGGGATATCCGTTCGCAGCAGTGATTGATTTTTCGGTGTTGCAGTGTTGCACGATTCAAACGATCTGTTTTATGCGTACGGAGACCATTGAGGGTCGAGCGTGCGCAGGGGTTCGGTTATCAGTCTGCCACAGATCACTGAGATTTATATATGTGGTTCGACCAACCCGGATTCGGTTAACAAAGAGCGTCCTGAGGTAAAAACGTGTACTGGCAGTCTATGTCACACCTTGCACGTGGGAGGAAGATTTTGCCTTGTGTTGGTTTTTCAACAAAATGTTTGCTCGTCGCAAAACGTGACCTAGTGTTGCTTCGGGTAAACGCTCCATACATCACATGCGTGCGTTTACGGAACGACTATAGACTCAAGATACTCACAGGGAGCTAAACAGATGAAATGCACTATGAAGAGACGCGGTGATCGTTCAGGGTTCTCGCTGATCGAACTTGTTGTTGTCGTACTGATTATGGGGATTCTGGCGGCCGTCGCGGCTCCAAAAATCTTCGACAAAATGTCTGATGCCAGGGACAGCAGCACAAAGCAGTCGATCGCGACGATCCGCGGTGCGATCGAGCTGTACCGAGTTGAAGAAGGTGGCTTCCCTGCAGATCCTTCCGTCGATCTGACAGACTACATCAAGGGATTATTCCCAAAATGCGAAGTCATTGTTGATGGCAACGCCGATGTCGAATTGAAAACCGGGACCAGCGCTCTTGCCGTCGACAGCAGCTCCACAAAAAGCTGGCTGTACAACAGCACGACGGGAGAAATGCGAATCAACGACGCTGCGTACATCACCTATTAGACCGCCGTGTTTGCTTCCGACGGGGTACGAAAAGTACCCCCCCCCGAGATCTTAATTGTCTCGCGGGGTACTTTTTCCTTGAAAAATGTAACCGTGATAAACACATCAGAACGCTTCAAAATCCTTGTTGCCGAAGACAATCGAGTCATGGGCAACGTCATCAAGTTCAATCTGGAACGCTCCGGATTTGAAGTTGTTCTGGTAACCGACGGCAGAAAAGCGATCGCGCGGTTGCAGGACGAGACATTCGACGTCGTGATCACCGACTATCAGATGCCACATGCCTCCGGTGAAGACGTGTGTCACTACGTTCGTTTTGATTCTGCCCAAAAAGAGATTCCCGTCATTCTTGTATCGGCGAAAGGAATCGAACTGGAGAACAGTGAACTGATTGGTCCCGATCGTTTTTCGCGTGTCGTTTACAAGCCGTTCAGCCCGCAGGAAATCGTTCAGATCGCGTCTGATGTGCTGCGCCCCATGAGTATTTAATAACTGCGGCTGCAGAGCCTGGCCCGCTCAAGTGGCAGAAGGATGCAACAATGCTGATCGCACGAACTTCTGACTCACTGTACGGCCGAATTATCTACCGTTACTTCGGCTTTGGCCTGGCCTGCATCGGCATTATCCTGGGTCTGTCTGTACTGTCGACGCCCGAGCATCGCTCCGGCTGGCTGATCGGAACGGCCTGTGTGGCACCGCTGGTCGTTCTCTGGCTCGGCGGCTTTGAGCTGCGTCGAGTTCTTGCGGCTCCGGAACAGATCCTGTCTCAGTTGTCAGATCTGGCCCGTCAGCCAACGGCCCCACGGGACAATCTTGTTCCGGTTCCTGAAGCAGAACCATCCGCCGCTGGCTGGAATCAATTGCTGCAACATCTGTACGCCGGCGGTCTCTCCGAAGCCCTGGAGCAAAAACTCAGCTGCGCTCTGCAGTCCGGCAAGGAAGGACGCATGGCGGACATCCTGAATACCCTGGGTGACGGCGTCGCCGTGACGGACGAGTCCGGTACCATCGCAACCGCCAATCACGCGCTCAAAGCACTACTGGCCGTCCCGGCGGAAGCGGCATTCGATCAGGAAAACATCTATACGCTGCTGCGACGTCAGCTGGGCGAAGATCATCCGGCCTTACGACCGGCCGCCGGTGACTTGCCGCGCAAACGCTTCGAAATCCAGCGGACAGACGACATCAGCGAAGGCGTCTTCCGCATTTCCTGTGCACCGCTGTTGACAGAATCCGAAGCATCGGACGCGTACGTATGGACAGTCCGCGACATCACCCAGCAGAAGCTGGCCGAACAGATGCGGACCGAGTTTGTCGAAACGGCGACTCATGAACTGCGGACGCCGCTCGCGAACATCCGCGCGTATGCCGAGACACTGCAACTGGCCGACGACATCCCCGTGGAACAGCAAAAAGAATTCATCAACATCATCAACGCGGAATCAACACGGCTGGGACGCTTCGTGGACGAATTGTTGAATCTAAACAAGATGGACGCGGGTTCAATCACCATTTCACGTCATGAAACCGACTTTGAACGTTTGCTGCAGGAATCCATTGAACACACTCGCCCGCAAATCGAGCACAAGCAGCAGGTCTTTGAAACACAGATCCCGGCCAAACTGCCCCACCTGAACATCGACAAGGACAAGATTGCGGCGTGTCTGGTCAACCTGCTTGGTAACGCAACGAAGTACACACCAGATGGTGGCACGATTCGCCTGGTTGTCGAAGAGTCCTCAAATGACGTTAGCGTACGCGTCGAAGACACCGGCTACGGTATTGCTGAAGATGAATTGCCTCGAGTCTGTGCTCGATTCTTCCGCAGTGCCGACGATCGCGTGCGGGAAGAATCAGGCAGCGGTCTGGGCCTGGCCTATACACAGGAAATCGTTCGGTTGCACGGAGGGCGGCTGACCATCGACAGCAAGCTGAATGAGGGATCTCAATTCACGATGCACCTGCCACTTTGACAAAGGAGAAGTCTGATGTGGGAAAAGTCTCGGCACGGTGCGATCGACGTTGTCTCCGGCGATCAGTCATTGACTCTGGATAACTGTGAGTCCCTGCGCCGGCTGCTGGAAGACTGCGTCAACAACGGTCAACCACAACTGGTTCTTGATTGCCAGCAGATCCCCCTCATTGACAGTGCCGGACTGGAGCTGCTGCTGGACATTCGCGAATCCTGCGTGCGTCGCGGTGGGCAGTTTCAGCTGGCTGCGTTGAACACGCTGTGTCTTGATATTCTGCAAATCACGGACATCGCATCACGCTTTGACATTTACAACGATTCGGTCGCGGCAGCAGGGAGTTTTGCCCAATGACAATGCTGACGGAATCACAAAAAACCGGCAACAGCCGTTCGGCGATTCCGGTCCACTGGAGTCCCCAGCTGGAGCCTCTCGGCGATCGCCTCGTGCGCGCTGGATTGCTGGCGGCGGAAGACCTTGAATCGGCATTGTCCGAGCAATCGTCACGGCACACCCGTCTTGGCGAAACACTGATCGATCTGGGGTTTGTATCAGAGGACGAGTTAGTGCCACTGATGGGACAACACCTCGGTGTCCCGGCCGCTCGACTGCGTGAAGGCTTGATCGACCCGGAGGTTGTTCGCCTGATCCCACGTTCGCTGGCGGAAAGCAGTCACGCCATTGCACTGTTTCGGGTTTACGATACGTTGACGGTGGCCCTGGCAGAACCGCAGGACCTGACCATTGTTGATGAAATCGAACGCATCACCGGACTGCACGTGCACCCCGTTTTCGCGTTGCGCGCGGCCATTGAAAAACTTCTGCCGCGGTGTTACGAAGAAGATTTTTCTGTCGATGCCGTCACGGCGGACATGGATGAGGACGCCGTCGAATTCGAGTCACAGACCATCGAAGTCAAGCTGGATGACCTGCAGTCCATGGCGGACGGCAGCCCGGTCATCAGCCTGGTGAACTACGTGATCGTGCATGCGGTTCGTCAGGGCAGCAGCGATATTCACATTGAACCTGGTCAGCAGCATTCGCTGGTCCGATTTCGAGTTGATGGCCAGTTGCGGGAAGTTCTGCGACCACGCAGCGACATTCATCCAGCTATCATATCACGCATCAAGGTCATGGCGAAAATGGACATCGCCGAACACCGCATACCACAGGACGGTAGAATTCGAGTGCGCGTGGAAAATCGAGACATTGATCTTCGCATTTCCACTCTGCCGACCGTGCTTGGTGAAAAGGTGGTCATGCGTGTTCTGGACCGCCGCAACGTGACGTTCAATCTGAACGATCTGGGCGTGCCCAACGATCAACTGGGACACATCAAAGACATGCTGGCACGACCCTATGGTCTGGTGCTGGTCACCGGGCCAACGGGCAGCGGTAAAACGACGACGCTGTACTCCGCGATGGAACTGATCAAGTCGGTGCACACTAATATTGTCACTGTGGAAGATCCGGTCGAGTATCAGCTGGAACTCATTAATCAGGTTCAGGCCAGCGGAAATCGCAACATGACGTTCGCCAACGCACTGCGTTCGATTTTGCGGCAGGATCCGGACGTGATCATGGTCGGCGAAATCCGTGATGCGGAAACTGCAGAAGTCGCCATTCAGGCGGCTCTCACCGGCCACCTGGTCCTCAGCACGCTGCATACCAACGACAGCTGCGGGGCCGTCACAAGACTGCTTGATATGGGTATCGACAGTTTCAAGATCTCGGCCGCGCTGGTCGGCGTGATCGCCCAGCGACTGGTGCGAACGATCTGTCCGAACTGTCGTTCACACTACTACCCTTCAGCCGACTACCTGAAAATGTTGAACTACCAGGGGGATCTGCGACGCTCTTTCCATCGCGGCGAAGGATGTGCTCAGTGCTTCGACACTGGATTCCGCGGCCGCATCGGGGTTTACGAAGTGCTCACCGTAAACCGGGAAATCCGTGAACTGATCTCAAACGAACCGAACGTCGATCGACTACGCGAAGCCCACCGAAGAAACGGGGGATTGACGCTGATGTCAGAAGGAATGCGAATGGCAGAAGCCGGATCCACCAGCCTCGACGAGGCAGCACGAGTGGCGTTTACTGATTAGGCCCAGGACCAATGGAATTCAATTACACAGCCAAAAATGCTACCGGTGCAATGGCCAGCGGCGTGATCGTCGCCGAGACCATCGCTCAGGCACGGCAGCTGCTGCGCGGTGACGGATTGTTTCCTATGTCTCTGACGTCAACTCCACTGCCGACAATTGCCGGACGGAAACGCAAATCGAAAGGCCGCGGTCGAAAAGTCCCACAGACTGAGCTCATGATGCTGACGTCGCAGCTGAACATCATGTGCAAATCCGGGGTGGATCTGGCAGACGCACTGAAAGGCGTTGCCGAAGAATGTCCGAATGCCGTGCTGCGGGCCAAGCTGGAAACGATCTACAACGACGTTGCGGCGGGTGACTCGGTCTCCGTAGCACTGGGAAGACATACCCATATCTTTGGCGAGACCTACGTTGTCGCCATCAAGGCGGCCGAAGCGTCCGGTCAGATGACAGAAGTCCTTGATCGCCTGACGACAATGCTGCGATTCGAAATCCGCATGCGGAACACGATCAAGGGAGTCATGACGTATCCCATCATCCTGTTCTTCGTGGCCGCGATGGTCAGTAGTGCATTGCTGCTGTTCGTGCTGCCGCAATTCGCTTCAGTCTTCGAAAATCTTGAGAAGCCAGTGCCTCCGTCGACTCAGTTTCTGCTGGATATCTCTGTTACTGTGAGAAGCAATTTTATGTACGTGATTCCGGCACTGATTGTCGGTGCGATCGGAGCCTGGAAAGCCCTGGCGCTCGAAAGTGTGCGGTTGGTCCTGGACACTATTCTGCTCAAGATGAAGGGTATCGGACCGGCCGTGCAGAGTCTGGCCGCAGGTCGTCTGTTTACTTTAATGGGCACCATGCTGCAGAGCGGAATTCCACTTCTGGAGGTATTGGGCCTGTGTCGCTCCGCGGCAGGAAATCGTCTGCTGAAGCAGTTGTTCTATCGACTGGAAGACGACGTCATCAACGGTAGCGGCATTGGTCCCGGGCTGTCCGCCGCGGACTGCATTCCTCGCGGTGCGGCACAAATGATTTCCACGGCCGAAGGCAGCGGTCGCCTTGCGGAAGTGATTCAGACGGTAGGCGAATTCTACGAAGAAGAAGGCGAACGTCAGATTAAACAGGCCGTCAAGTTCCTTGAGCCCGCGATCATTCTGGTTATGGGCGTTTTTGTTTCGTTTATTGTGATGTCCATTATGTTGCCGCTGCTGGATGTCAGCAGCGTTGGTTAGCCCCGACCCTGCTGCAGCCCCGTCAACGACTTCAAATACGTTTTGTGAACCGACGATCGAAAGAAAACGAACAGCATGCGAGCAGTCGCTCGCACCAGCACTGAAGGCCCTGCCCTTCCGGAGATAGAAACATGAAAAAACACGAATCACAGAAACTGCCCTTGCTGCTGCTGGGACTGGCGATCGGCTGGTGTGTCAACGCCGTCTCATCGTTACCGGAAGCAACGGCCGATGTGCGCACACAAACGAAGTCCAGGATTGCCTTTCAGAGCGGTGGAGAACGGTCCGTAGCGATCCTTGAGAAGATTTCCAGGCAGATTACCTCGCTTGACCAGAGGCTTGCGAAGATCGAAGCCTCGGTCAGCGGAAAGATATCGAGCAGGTAGACACATGGCGAACATCCTGTTCGTCACCACCACGACGGACAGGAGGTCCGGACAGAAAACAAAGAAAACACAGAAACTCACGGTCATGATCACTTTGTCGACAACCAGCAAACCTAAACGTGCGGGCGGCACTCGCCGCCACACGCTGGGTATCGACATAGGCACCAACGCCATCAAAATGGCGAGCATGGTGTGGGAAAATGAAGGCTGGACAGCGACCAACCGACTGACGCTGCCGATTCCGCGGCAGCCACAGGACTTTCCTCAGGAAGTCTTTGATGGTCTTCTAAGTGAGCAGCTGCAGCCGTTGCAGAACCGCCGACTGGCGCAGAAGCACGAATGCGCCTGTGTACTGCCCATGTCACTCACGGACCTGCGTTCAGTCGAGGTGCCACAGGGAAGTGAAAGCGATGTCGAGCAGATGGCACTTGAATCACTGAAGGAACTCTATCCGGACGACTTTGACGAACGAATCACCAGAGTGTGGCAGCAGAAGGAAACCGGACATGATCTGGCACATGTTGCCAGCCTGTCGCTGCCCGATATCCTGGCGGTCAGAATCGTCGAGCAGTTGGCGACCGCCAAACTGAACTGCGGAGCCATTGATGGGCTTCCCTTCGCTCTGGCAAGGGCGGCAGATATGTCACCGGCGGGACGCAGTGATCAACCCATCGCTTTGCTGGACTGGGGACACACGTCCGTCACCTTTGTGGTTTCGCGAAAGGGCCGTCCGGAATTTGTCCGGACGTTCCGGGATTGTGGTGGCCATCGGTCCATTGCAGCCGTTGCGCAGGGCCTGGGCCTGGACCACGGTGATACGCGGAACGTGCTGTCGACGTTTGGCCTGCCTGGTGAAGACGCCGCCGCCCCCGTTCCTGAATCCATTGATTTGCTGATGGCCCCGGAACTGCAAAGGATCGGTGCCGAGCTGCGAAAGACGCTGCTTTATCTGCAGCATCACATTTCCGGTTTGATGCCTTCGCGCCTGTTGCTATTCGGAGGAATGGCGGCGATCCCCAATATTGCGACCGCTGTTCAGACCCACAGCGGCATGGAAACCGTTGCCTGGTCGTTGACCGAAGACGACAGCAATCGCAGCGATCCGCTGTATGCGGTGGCCATGGCGGCTTCGGTCGGGGAGTTGTCACAATGACGTCGCAACCCAACCTGTTACCGATGAGCATTGTGCACAGGCGATGTCTGACGTTTCGCCTTAAGCGGTGGGCCGCCGTTTGGCTTGTGGTTCTCTTCGCGACGGTCTTCGTTTCTCTGTCGCAGTTGCAAACGCTTTCCGAACTGGAATGCACGGCTGCGAAGCTCGCGGCAAAGAGCGGTCCACTGCGTGCGATCGCAGCGGAACAGCAACAGATGGCGCAGGAAGTCGAAGTCATTAAAGAACGCGAATCGTGGCTAACCGACTCAGACAGCAGTCAGACACTACAACTGCTGGGCATCATCAGCTCGGCGGCTCAGAAGAACAAGGGACGCATCAGCGTGCAGACGCTGAGTGTGATGTCCTTCGACCGACCGGTCGTAACGCCCGAATCCGGCACAAGAACCAACACCAGGAGTCGAGGTTCGAATGAAGAAGAGGTTCTCGAACAAAAAATGCAACTGGATCTGAACGGCATTGCGGTGAATGACCTGGCAGTGGCCTCGTTTGTCGCTTTTCTTCGCGAGTCCGGTGTTTTTGAGTCGGTCGAACTGAAGTCTTCCATCGGTCAGATTTTCAATCATCACGAAACGCGCGGCTACGAAGTCACCTGCGTCTACTAACGGAAAAATCAATGGCGAATCCGAGTCCATCACTGAATCTGAAGCAACGGCGTATCGCGGTTCACACTGTGGGTATTGCCGTGTCCGCCGCGATTGCCGCGGCTGGATGGTTCTTCTACTCCGCGGTCGCGAACGAAGAACAGCAGTGGAAGACGTCCATTAACGCTGACTCAGAGCTTCTCGAGCAGGAGGAATCGTTGATCGCAGCCAGGGAAGACACTGAACGTGAATTGCACACGATGACACAACGGCTGGACAAAGTGACAGCCTTGATTCCACACAATCCGGAAGAATCGCTGTTTCTGGCGCAGCTTTCGATGCTCGCTGACGATACGGCCCTGACGATCCAGAACTTCCGTCCCGGACGGCCCGAAGAGACTGACCGTGTCCAACGGATCCGCGTCCAGCTGACCGGCGAAGGATCGTATGAAGGCATTTGTCGGTTCCTGGACGGCCTGCGGTCGTTGCCCCGACTCACACATGTCTCAAAGTTGCAAATCGATCCACTCACAGCATCCGGCACCTATCCGTTGGATATGGAGCTGTCAATTTTCTTTGCTGCTGATGCCAGCAGTCCCTTAACAAAGGTGGCCATCAATGACTAACACGGCCAGCAAAGACAACAAACTCAAAATGGCGGTGATCCCCGTCCTGGGATTGGTGCTGCTATATGTCGTGATGGGCGGTGAGGACACCACGGCTGCACCGACGATTGAGTTGGTAAGCAGGCCCGGTGCAGGCTCAGGCCCCCATGGATCGAGCACAGATCGCCGACATAGCAACCCCCGCGTCTCCTGGCCCGAACGGTCGTTGCACACGATTATCGGGCACAACCCACTCGAACTGACTGACCCCCGAGCGATCCTTGATGCTGAATACTTAAAATACGGCATCACCGAAGTGACTCAAATGACAGCCGTCGATGCGACCGAGTTTTTCGAAGACTTCGCTGGCTTGGCCGGCGCAGACGGAAATTCGGCACCATCAGTCGCTGGTACGTTGAGCTCGACTGGACGGCACGCCAGGGACTCCGCCAATTCCATTTCTGAATCCGCGGAGGACATCGCCGCAAAAGCTCGGCGGGCTCGAATCACAGCTCTTCAACAAAGAATTCAGAAACTTCAGAACACACCCGTCACCATGATCATGACCACCGATCGCGGCAGGTCGGCCCTTCTTGGCGATCGCACCATTACCGAAGGAGAGGTATTGGAAGAGGGAATACGCGCTGTCTCCATCGGTCGTAACGGTGTCACGTTTGAAATCGTCGACAACACGAAAACTCAATAAACCAGTGTCTTTGGCACATCAATACTCCGCATAAGGCTGAATCCCGTATGCCGCGACAAATACCACTACCCGATGCCCTCAAGCATCTATTGGAAAAACGTATGACGGCCGCCCGTCGCGAAGAAATCCGACGCGATGCAGAGTCTGCTGCGATCGCCGCGGCCCTGGCAGAAGAACACCGGTCCGGTCAGGAACGGCGTGAAGTCATACGGCGGCTCGAAAAATAACAGTTGGCAGATACCATGTGCCAGCACACTTGAGACTGATTCTCTGATGGTCGGACACGCTCCGGATTCGGCAGCAGTTTCCACGATACTGCAATCCTGTGCTGGCGATCATCCTTGGCGAGTGGTCTGAGATTCCTCGCCCAAAAACCACATTCATGGGTCAAACGGAACGCCAGCGGGGCGACTGGGATCGTGGTAAATCGGCCAGCAAAGGCTGCTCGCAGCGAATTCGACACCGTAAGTCCCTACGAACAGACGTTGTGCGGCATGCCCTGGAGAGCCGGAACAGGAGCAGAAACCCTATTTCCCGGACTCACCTCCAGGACCCGGCCGTCCCCGTTCAGTCGGTCCATCCAAGGCGCGAAACTTGCCTGCGAGCCATTTTGACTGAATCTGAGCTGTCTGGATCGCCCTGGGGCGAGTGTCTCACAGAGAGACCTGATATGAGAAACCCATAACTCACAGGGCTGATCGGGTTTACACAAATTCTCAAACCCGATATATCTTCGCAACTACAGTTCGGAGCCATTGGTTCCGAAAGCGATGCCGCAGCGATACTAACATCTGACATCGTACCAGAGATCTGCGCGCGAAGATCGAAATACGCACCCGAGGAGACTTAAGTGGCTGTCGAAGAGAAAGTGATCGGAATTGTCAGCGACCAGCTGGATACACCGAAGGATGATATTGCTCGTGAGAGTTCGTTTGTCGACGATCTGAAGGCAGATTCGCTCGACATCGTTGAGCTTGTGATGGCTCTGGAAGACGAGTTTGACATCAAGATTCCAGATGAAGACTACGACAAGATCAAGACTGTCGGCGATGTGATCAGCTACGTTGAGGCAAAGTCCTGAGTGATGTCCCGTCGCAGGGTTGTTGTCACGGGTACAGCAGTCGTCACCGCGCTCGGATGTGACCTTTCCGAGGTCTG
Source organism: Fuerstiella sp. (assembly GCA_039831575.1). Classification (GTDB taxonomy): domain Bacteria; phylum Planctomycetota; class Planctomycetia; order Planctomycetales; family Planctomycetaceae; genus Fuerstiella. The sequence goes on from JBDONA010000074.1 coordinate 15,023, forward strand.
GACACGAGTTTGCAACGGCCAAAGCGGAGTCACTCTGGTGCAGCGATTCGACTGCAGCCAGTTTCGTGTGCGCATTGGCGGCGAGATCAAGGACTTCGACGCCCAGGCTCAGATGAAGATCGAAAGCAAAGTGGTGCGCCGAATGGACCGCTTTGCTCAGTTTGCAATTGTTGCTGCGGATAAGGCCATTCGGCAGAGCGGCATAGACTTCTCAAAACTCGACCCCTACCGCTGCGGAGTTCTGATCGGCAGCGGTGTCGGGGGGCTGGACGAACTTGAGAATCAACACTCTCTTCTGTTTGACCGCGGCCCGGAACGCGTTTCGGCCTTCATGATTCCCAAGATCATGATCAACTCTGCCAGCGGCAACGTGTCGATGCATTGGTGTCTGCGTGGGCCCAGTTCGGCCGTGGCCACAGCATGCGCATCAGGTGCTCAGGCCATCGGCAATGCCTACCGGATGATTCAGTCCGGCATGGCCGACGTCATGGTGACCGGGGGAGCAGAAGCCCCACTGACTCCGCTGGGCATTTCCGGGTTTGCCCGGATGAATGCGGTTTCCCAGCGAAACCAGACGCCGGAGCTCGCCAGCCGCCCGTTTGATCGGGATCGGGACGGCTTTGTGATGGCCGAAGGAGCCGGCATGCTGTTGCTTGAGGAACTGGAATCGGCCAAGCGACGCGGTGCTGAGATTCTGGCGGAAGTCGTAGGCTATGGGCTGTCGTCCGATGGAACTCATATGACGGCCCCGGACCAAACGGGGGCTGCGGCAGCTAGAGCCATGCAGGCGGCTTTGCAGGACGCTGAACTAAATGTTGAGCAAGTCGATTACATCAATGCCCATGGCACGGGAACTCCATTGGGAGACCGAGCAGAGTCTCTGGCCATCCGCGCGGTGTTCGCTAATCAGGAAGGCAACGTCGCAGTGTCCAGCACAAAAGGACAGCTGGGCCATTTGCTGGGAGCTTCGGGCGGTGTTGAATCCGCGTTCTGTGTGAAGGCGATTGAAACTCAGACCGCTCCGCCGTCGGCCAATCTCGAAGCGGTCGACGAGGGCTGTGATCTGAACTTCGTCCGGGGTGCGGCCCGGGACATGCCTATTCGCATCGCCATGAAAAACAGCTTTGCCTTCGGTGGTCACAATGCCTGCCTGATTTACGCCGCACCTGATTGAGATCATCGTCAGAACTCATTCAGAATTTCGCTGCCCTGGCGTGTGCCAAGACCTCGCCAGATGCGTTGATCAATGTTCTCCGAAATCGTGCGAGCGGAACCGTCCACCAGAGCCACCTGAACTACCCCTGAGTGGTGGCTGCGTGATGTGACAATGGCGTAGCTCGGACGTCCGTTGACGCCGTCTTTGCCTTCCTGCCAGGAGTTATAGTCGCAGGCGGGAAGTGTTGTCGTATCGTCGAAGCAGGAAGTGGCAGTGTTCGGCGGCAACGTTGTTGTGATGCCGTGATGATGAACACGACCATCCGGCCATTCGGTATGGCCCGTATTCTTGAACTGCACGCCGCTGGCAATAGCCGTTTCAGCCTCGCTAACTGTTTGTGGGGCAGTCGTCGCTGGTGGGCCACCATTGCGTCGGTACGGCGTCCATGCTCTGACTTCCGCAACCATGAGCGTGTTGCTGGTACCGTCCACAAACGCAGCCATGCGAAGCTTTGCGTTCGGATAGAATGCACCATCGCCACCTTTTCCGGTGGTGGGGTCGTACACAAACCACGTCCCGAAACTAAAACCGTAGTTGGTGGGATACAGCTTCGGACGCCCGGCACCAGGATCGCGGGCAGTGTCACTCAGCGGGTCGCTGGGACATGCATAACCAGGGATCTTCAACCCATCGATGGCCCGCTGAAAATCCCACGCCACTGTCAGATCGACGGAGTTATACAGACTGCCCTGGTCAAGAAACGGCAGAATCCGACCATGGACGCCCCAACTTCCATTGTTCCCGGTCGACACCACAGTCCCGTCGATGCAGGCACTGGGTGGCAGCACTGTCGCCATGTCCACGTAATTGTGGACCGCCAGAGCAATCTGCTTCAGATTGTTCCGACACTGGGTCCGCCGCGCCGCCTCCCGTGCCTGCTGAACGGCGGGCAGCAACAACGCGATCAACACTGCAATGATGGCAATCACCACCAGCAGTTCGATCAGCGTAAATGCACGGTGTAGCGGCTTAGGTGACATTAGAGCAGTATACCTTTTCTCAGGAACCGTTCCGGCTCGTGCGCAGGCCACTGTTAAGTCAGGTTCAGCCGCGCTCCGAAACTGTTCAACAGTTGCGGAGCGCCAGCCCCATCAGCCTGCACGGCGTCCCGTATTAGAACTCGCCGATGACGTTTCCGTCATTACGCTGACCAACGTTCCTCCATGTGCCCAGGTCGATGTTGTCACTGATGCTGCGACACGAACCATCGGCCAGCAACGACTGCACGACGCCAACGTGCCAGCTACGAGAAGTCACGGCGGCATAGGTTGCCCCGGTGCAGGTCTTGTCCTCACGACACGATGTGTAGTCTCCCTCAAGACTGTCACCACCTGGAATCACAACCCTGGAATTTGGTGGAAGAGTCACTGTCATGCCGGTCTGATGCACGCGACCATCGACCCATTCTGTGTGACCCGAGTTTGCTTTGTTGCTGCCACCCGCCGCGATCAGGGCTTCCACATCCGCGGCCGTCGCGGGAATCGTTGCCGTGCCAGCGCTGCCGTCTCGATTGTAAGGAGTAAATGCCTTCACTTCAGAAAAGCACAGTGTGTTGCTCATGCCGTCTGTAAAGTCCCGAGGGCCAAACCGTGAGTTCGGGGCAAAGGCTCCATCACCGCCACGACCAAGAACGTTCTGCCACACCCTCCAGGTTCCTCCATTAAAGCCGTAGTTAACAGGATAGTGAATCGCAGCGCCCGTCCCGCTGTCGACACGCTGAATGTCATTCACTTCACTGGGGCAAAGAAATCCGGAAATTCGCTGAGTGGCAATTCCGTCGTTCACTCCACTCGGATCTTCATACGAAAGTGTCAGATCGACCTGGTTATACAGATTCGCTTCCTCCAGATACGGCAGAATTCTGGCGTGGATGGACCACTCGCCGCCGGGCGTTCCACTGGAAATACCACGTCCGTCAGACACGAACGACGGCGGAAAGACCGTAAACACATCCAGATAGTTATGGAGTGCGAGTCCAATCTGTTTCAGATTGTTTTTGCATTGGGTGCGTCTGGCGGCTTCACGGGCCTGCTGCACGGCAGGCAGCAACAACGCGATGAGAATTGCGATGATCGCAATCACAACCAGCAACTCAATAAGCGTAAAACCTGTCTTACGATGACGTTGCGCGGATTTCATTGCACGGTCCTGTTCAAGAGGAGTTCAGAGGAAAGCGCCCCTTCAGGATGAAGGCGGCTGGCTCCGAGCGTGGCTGGCTGTGCAATGACGCAATCTGGCTGGCTTTGGCTGCGGTGTGTTGACACTGAGATTCAGTCTCAGTATGTTAGACGTTCTGTCGGCAGGATCAAGTTGCATGCCGTCGCCTGTTTCTGTTTTTTTAAATGCGGGAAGACACTGCTGAGAAGCAGTCTCGACCGTCGTACCCATTGGGCTGATTCGTGACTACCGCCGGAAACGAACAATCGGACTCCGATTCCACTGCACGCAAGCCGGATCAACGTCCCAATGAAATCAGTTTTGACCAGCTTTCCGAGGGCCGAAAAGAAGTTGTGATCGAACACGACGGCAGGCTTTATCGCCTGCGACTGACTCGAAAGGGCGGTTTGATTCTGAACTAGTGCGTGTTCAGGTTTAAGAATTGGGGTTGTTCCGTAGCTGAACTCGCCAGAGTTCGGAGGTTTTCTCTGTGTCGTCCAAAGTCTGGCGACTTCGGCGACCCCAACACTAAGACTTGACGAAGCACACAGTAAGTTGCCCGTGGTTGGTTCCTTTGGCCCAACGTTTCCGTTCCATTCGCTGTCATCCTATGTCTGAAACAACTCTATCCAGTGCCGCGTCTGGCACGTATCGCTGCATCGACGTCGCTGGCGAGGGTGAACAGGTCATCCGCCTGAAGCGCATGGGAATCTGCAGTGGGCGTCGCATTTCTGTCGTTCAAACCGGCGATCCTATGATTCTGCACGTGGTTGGAGCACGCGTTGGATTATCGCGCGAACTGGCTGGCACGGTGATCGTGGACGGTAATGGTGTGAGCAGTTCGAGCGTCTCGCGCAACGGAGACAGTGGTGACTGAGCTGTGTCACGAATCAGAAACGTCAGGCCGGTCGACCGTTGCAACGGATTCAGGTAGAGCCACGGTCGCTTTGGTAGGGAACCCAAACACCGGCAAGACGACACTGTTCAACAAGTTGACCGGACTTCGCGCCAGGACCGCCAACTTTCCCGGCATTACCGTCGACTTACGACGGGGGCGCGTACAGCTGTCCAGTGGTCCGACCGACGTGGTGGACTTTCCAGGACTCTACAGCCTGCACGCGGTGAGTCCGGAAGAAAAGGTAACGGCCAACGCTTTGGCCGGCCAGCTGCCAATGACTCCGGTACCGGACGTCGTTGTGCTTGTGCTGGACGCCACAAACCTTGAACGAAATCTGGTTCTGTCCAGCGAAGTGCTGGATCTGCGGCTTCCGACCGTGGTTGCCCTGAATCAATTCGATGCGGCACGTGCTGCTGACATTAAGATTGACATAGCAAAGCTGTCGGACGAATTGAAGTGTCAGGTCGTGCCCGTGAGTGCTCGAACTGGTGAAGGATTAGACACGCTTCGTGCGGCGATCGATGAAACGCTTTCGGGAAAACTGCCGGTCCTGTCGCAGGATCATGAGTCGTGTACTGTTGGGTGCACAGGCTGCACATTTGCAGCCCGCTTCGACTGGGCCGAACGTGTCTCCAACGCAAACGTTGATGTGCCATTAACAAAGGGTCGTCGGACGGATGCAATTGACCGCGTTCTGACCAGACCCATCGTTGGTGTCGTGGCGTTCCTGAGTGTGATGCTGGCTGTTTTCTATCTGATCTTTTCGCTGGCCAGCATTCCGATGGACCTGGTCGACAATGCATTCGGTGCAGCGGGTGCCTATGCAGAGCAATTGATCCCGTCAGGGCCCGTGTCTCCCGGCCTGTGGTTTGGCACTGTGTTCGGCCTGTCCATGGGTTGCTTCGCAGCCGGTTACGCGGCGGCCGGAATATCATGGAGCCGCACCAGCAGCGCTGCGGCCGTCACCATCGCCGTTATCGTTTCTCTGCTGCCGGTGGAGGATTTTCGCAGCCTGCTGGTTGACGGAGTGATCGGCGGGGTCGGTGGCGTTGTCATTTTTCTGCCACAAATCTGCATTCTGTTTTTCTTTATCTCATTGCTGGAAGACAGCGGTTACATGGCAAGGGCCGCCTTTGTGATGGAACGGCTGATGCAGTTTGTGGGGTTGCCCGGCAAGGCGTTTGTACCGATGCTGTCAGCTCATGCCTGCGCCATACCGGGGATTATGGCAGCTCGAGTGATCGAGAATTGGCGTGACCGTCTGGTCACGATTCTGGTGTTGCCGTTGCTGACCTGTTCCGCTCGACTGCCCGTCTACACGATGATTGCGGCGTTGCTCTTTAGCGGTTCACCCTTCAACGCCGCGCTGGTGTTTGTCGGTGCCTACGTATTGGGAATTGTGGCCGCACTGTTTTCTGCGTGGTGTCTGAAGAAGACGATTCTACGAGGCAAACCGATTCCGTTGGTGATTGAACTGCCTCCCTATCGCGTCCCCAGTCTCAGGAATGCAATCGCCACAGTCATCGATCGAGGCACGGTGTTTGTGCGTCAGGCGGGCACTGTGATTCTGTTAATTTCGGTGATTCTCTGGGCGCTGGCGACATATCCGAAACTTCCCGTGTCGGACACAGCGCAGGCAGTGGCCGGACAATCGGCTGCTGAGGAATCTGTCGCCCAGGAAGCGCTGGCATATTCGTTTGCGGGACGGGCGGGCCAACTGGTCGAACCGATCTTCCGGCCACTTGGCTTTGACTGGAAGATCAATGTCGCCGTCATCACGTCCTTTGCGGCCAGAGAAGTAGTGGTATCGACGCTCGCCATTGTCTACGGAATCGGCGAAGACGCAGCCGCAGACGACGCCACCCTTGTCGAGACGATGCGCCGGCAAAACAGACCGGATGGAAGCCCGGTGTTCACAAAAGCCACAGGATTCAGCCTGTTGGTCTTTTTTGTGCTGGCGATGCAGTGTCTGCCGACTCAGGCCGTAACCAAACGCGAGACAGGCTCATGGAAATGGGCCGTTTTCCAGCTCGTCTACATGTCAGCGATGGCCTATGTAGCCGCATTGGTTACATTTCAGTCCTGCACGGCACTGGGAATCTGACAACAGCGGAATTCGCTCGAACGTGTCCGCGGCGTACGTGTCCAGGCAGGAAATCATGGACTCCCGCACGCCGACGTGTGCAGACCAGTTCGAATACATGCCCCCAACAGATCAACGTCCAGACATGTCCAAAGACAGCCAAAAGGCTCGGAAGATCAAGCCGCAGACACTGCGCGGGTTCCGTGACTTCCTGCCGAACCAGATGATGGCCCGTGAACACCTGATCGACACGGCTCGATCTGTGTATCGCAGCTATGGTTTCGCGCCCATTGACACCCCGGCACTGGAATATGCCGAGGTGTTGCTGGGCAAAGGCGGCGACGAATCTGACAAGCAGGTTTTTCGATTTACGGATCAGGGCGACCGCGATGTGGCCATGCGATTCGACCTGACCGTACCGCTGGCACGATATTCCGCACAGCACATTCAGGAACTGGGAACTCCTTTTCGCAGGTACCACATCGGCGCGGTCTGGCGGGGCGAACGTCCGGCTCGTGGTCGGTATCGCGAGTTCATGCAGTGCGACTTCGACACAATCGGCAGCGACAGCAATGCGGCCGACATCGAAACATTAATGGTCATCAACGATCTGTTTGAACGCATCGGTATCGAACGGTTCACGATGCGAGTGAACAATCGGATGGTTCTGAACGGACTGCTGGCGAAGAACGGTCTGGAAGATCAGGCCTCGGGTATTCTTCGCGTACTGGACAAACTGGATAAGATCGGTCGCGACAAGGTCGTGGACGAAATGGTGGAAAAGGTCGGCATCAGCAAGGAACAGGCTGGCAGTGTGCTGGACATGGCTCAACTGCAGGGCAGTCCTCTGGAGATCATGTCATCGCTGGAGAAAATGCTTTCCGGAAACGAAGTCGGTGAACTCGGCCTGGCCAACCTGCGCGAACTGTTCCAGACCGTCAGCGATTGTGGTCTGCCGGAAGGACGCGTCCTTCTGGACGTGTCCATCGCGCGCGGGCTGGACTACTACACGGGCACAATCTACGAGACGTTTCTGGGGGATCTGCCGGGAATCGGCAGCGTGTGCTCCGGAGGGCGCTACGATAATCTGGCCGACAAGTTTACATCACAAAAACTTCCAGGCGTCGGTGCCAGCCTGGGTCTCGACCGCATGCTGGCGGCGATGGAAGAACTCGGCATGACAGAAACTGCTGCCACGCCGGCTCCGGTACTGGTTACGATGTTCGAACGCGACCGCGCCAGCAGCTACATCGCCATGGGCCGCCGTCTGCGTGCGGCAGGAATCGGCGTTGAGGTCTTTCCTGATGCCAAGGGAATTGGCAAGCAGATGAAATATGCGGACAGGAAAGGTTTCAAAGTAGCGCTGATTGCAGGTGCTGACGAATTCGCAGCGGGAAACTGGCAGATCAAAGGTCTCGCCGATGGTTCGCAGCAGGCAGTCGCGGACAACGATGTCGTCGACGTCGTAAAGTCCCTGCTGACAACCGACAAACGATAGGCAACCGACATGAAGCGACCACGCAGCGGAGGCGGATGGAAAGCCATCGGGTACAGCATGAAGCTGGCCAGTCGAGTCGGCTGGTGGAAAATGTGGAAAGCGATGCGTTCGAAAAATGCCTGCAAGACCTGCGCAGTGGGAATGGGCGGGCAACTTGGCGGTATGGTCAACGAAGGCGGCTACTTTCCGGAAGTCTGCAAGAAGTCGTTTCAGGCCATGGCATCGGACCTGCAAGGCGCCATTCCATCAGCTTTCTGGCGGCAATACGACATTCACAAGCTGAGAAGCATGACGTCTCGGCAACTGGAACACTGTGGTCGCATTGTCGAACCAGTCCTGCTGGAAAAGGAAAGTGCCAACTTTCGTCCCATCGACTGGGATGAGGCTCTGCAGCGAATGGCAGACGGTATGCAGTCGGCCGGCCCCGATCGCAGTTTCTTCTACGCCAGCGGTCGGTCCTCCAACGAAGCCGGCTTCCTGTTGCAATTGATGTCACGTCTGTTCGGGACGAACTACGTCAATAACTGCAGCTACTTTTGCCACCAGGCCAGCGGGGTTGGTCTGGGGTCCAGCATCGGCACAGGCGCGGGCACTGTACGTCTGGATGATCTGGATCACACGGACCTGTACATTCTGATCGGTGCCAATCCCTCTTCGAATCATCCGCGGTTGATGCGCGCCTTGATGCAGATTCGGCGACGTGGCGGGAAGGTCATTGTTGTCAATCCGGCAAAAGAACTGGGGTTGATGAACTTTCGCATTCCCAGCGACGTGAAGAGTCTGCTGTTCGGTTCCGAAATCGCCAGCAGTTACGTGCAACCCCACATTGGTGGCGACATGGCGTGGTTGCTGGGAGTTGCGAAGGAGATTCTGGATCGTGGTCGCCAGGATCAGTCGTTTGTCGACCAGCACACTGAAGGATTCGAAGAGTTCCGCCGCCAGGCCGCGGCAACCTCGTGGGACGACATCGTCGCGAACAGCGGTGTCTCCAGAGAACAGATTCAGCAGATCGCGGAACATTATATTGCTGCAAAGAACGTGGTGATCGGTTGGTGCATGGGAATCACTCACCACCTGCACGGAACAAACAGCGTGCAGATGATTGCCAACGTAGCGTTGTTGCGAGGCATGGTGGGGCGCCGCCACGCCGGCGTGATGCCGATTCGCGGACACAGCAACGTGCAGGGCCTGGGTTCGGTCGGCGTGACTCCGGCGCTGAAAACGGCACTGTTGCAGAAGCTGGAGGAACGGCTGGGCATCAAAGTGCCCACGAGTCCCGGCTATGACACCATGGCCTGTATGAACGCCGCTCACCGCGGTGAAATGGATTTCTCGCTGTGCCTTGGCGGCAACCTGTACGGCAGCAATCCAGATTTGAAGTACGCTGAGGAATGTATGAGTCGTCTGAAGACGCTGGTCTACATGTCGACCACGTTGAACACCGGCCACGCCTGGGGGCGAGGCCAGGAGACATTGATCCTGCCGGTGCTGCCGCGTGATGAAGAACCGCAATCCACGACTCAGGAATCCATGTTCAGCTATGTGCGACTGAGCGACGGCGGTCCAGCCCGCTTTGACGGACCGCGCAGTGAGGTGTCTGTTCTGTCAGATGTGGCGCAGCGCGTCTTTGGTTCCGATGGCGGCGTTGATTTTGAACGCCTGAAGAGCCATGCGGCTTTGCGAGAACTCATCGGCGAGCTGGTGCCAGGCTACGACGGCATGACCGGCATCAACGAGACCAAACAGGAATTCCACGTCCCGGGACGTGCGATCGAGCAGTACAATTTCCCAACGGAAAGTGGCAAAGCCAGGTTTCACTCGCCGCCCTTGCCCGATCGAATCTTTGCACAGGACGAATTTCGCCTGATGACCGTGCGGTCGGAGGGACAGTTCAACAGTGTTGTCTATGAAGAGGAAGATCTGTATCGCAGTCAGGAACGGCGCGATGTCATTCTGATGCATGCGGACGATATCCGGCGACTCGGTCTGCAGGTCGATCAGCAGGTTCGCGTGAAGAGCGAGACGGGTGAATTGCGGATGTTGCTTGTTCGTGAGTACGACGTTCGAGCGGGCAACGTGCTGATGTATTATCCGGAAGCCAACGTGCTGGTGCCGCACAGCGTCGATCCGTTGTCAAAGACACCGGGATTCAAGAGCACAAAGGTCACCATTCGCGCAGAACGGGCAGTTGTTGCATGACTGACGCCGACCGCCAGCAGGATCCGTCCGCACAGCTCACGATCCGTCAGGTACCCCGAATTCACATCGTGGGGCGTAAAAACTCCGGCAAGACAACACTCGTCTGTGACCTGGTCCGCGAGCTGACTCGTCAGGGGCACAGGGTGGCGACGATTAAGCACACTCATCACAACCACGAACTCGACACACCGGGCAAGGACTCACACAAACACAGGGAATCCGGTGCTGCCGGGGTCGGAATTCTGTCCTCACAAATGACCGCCGTCTTCGTTCCCGTGCCACCTGATGAAGACGAAGAAACGCGCTACGCTCGCTTCAACGTCATGTTCAACGATTGCGACCTGATTCTGGTCGAAGGCGATTTGAGTACAGTCGCCACAAAAATCGAAGTCTGGAGGAGTGCAGTTGCTGAGGCCCCGTACGCGACTTCCGATAAGAGCATCAGCGTGGTCGTGACCGACGACCCGGTGGAATCGGTGCCTGCGGTTTGGCCGCGAAGTAACATCGCGGAGCTGGCTCGCCAAGTGGCTGGCATGTAGCGGCATTTCGTTCGGCCGGCTGCTGACGAAGTTGCGGTCGCGCGTGATCGGGCTGGCCTGACGCGTGACACTGGATCAGGATTGAATCAGCGCCCTGCTGTCCCGCCGCCAGCGCCTGAAATATGTGTTCCGTGCCCGTACTGAGCGCGGCTGCCGTCACTAACCTGTTCGTCCGTGAGCATCCGAGCTCAGGGACGTCTCGGAGTTCCTGAATAGGATGATGACAAATTTCAGTAACCGAGTATCATTGTATTCAGCCTGCGGCGCGGAATCTTGAAAGGGACACCAATGCTCAGAAATCAATTCGCGACAGCCATTGCCGTAGCAATAACCCTGGTGAGCCACACCATCACCGAGGACGCAGATCTCAAACCCGACCGCGACAATCTTCGTTATGCAACTCGATCGTTCAGTGCATGGCAGATTACACTGCACGAAGACCTGGATTGGGAGACTCGCGTCAAATCCGTCTCTGCCATGTCCGTTTTTTCGGAACACGGATTCGCCGATGAAGCGTTCGAGCAGTTGACATGGGCACTTAGCCACGACAAGAACAGCAAGGTACGACTAAAAGCCGGTCAGGAGCTGTTGCGTAATGGAAAGAAACCCGAAGCAGGTCTCAGGTTTGTTCTTAGCTGGCTGCTCAGAGAAAAATCAGCGGCTGTCAATGAGGGCCTGATTAAGCAGCTACCGTCACGTGCTGTTGAATTTCCCGAACTCACAAATCAGGGACTCCTGGATCTGCTGGCAACCGATGATGCTGCAAAGTTAAAAGCGGCCTGCGATGCAATGTGGCGCTGGGTTCCTGTGCATACCGTGACAGCGGATGGAAAACTACAACAACGCAGGTACATAACTCCCGGTGCGACCATGCCGGCACAGTCTCTCAAGGCATTGATCAGGGCATCAGCCCATGAATCCAAAGACATCCGCCACCCGGCCGTTAAGGCGTTGTGTTCTCTGGCGTCCCATAAGCTTGATGAGCTTGATGAGCTTGATGCAGCAATTGTTCAGATGGTCTACGACGCCCTGATTGCGCGACTGGGTGACGAAGATGTCGAGATCCGGATGACCGTTGCAAGATGCGTCCCACTGGACGTGGGCATCGACAGCCACAAACTCGTCACCGCGTTGCATGAGTACGTTGATGAGCATACGTCCGAGTACCGAAAGGCAATCCATTCGGGGCGCGACCCACGTCGGATCGAAGCCGAGCAGTGGAGGGATAAAAACCGTGACAGACTGGTCATCCAGTATGTCATCCGTTGTCTGGGGCTGCTGGGCGACCAGGCAACGGCATCCGTCGTGCTACTTAGTGAATTCACTCAGTTGCCACGAGGAGCCGGAACCCAGATTGCGAATGTTGCTCGCACAGCGATACTGGCCATTGATGGTGACGCCGGGGCTGCGGAAAACCTGGCAGTCTCAAGACGCCGGCCGTATTGATTGATCGGCAGCGGATGTCGCCAGCTCTGCCGGCAAAGTATTCCAAATGGGATTCCTGGCCGCATGCCGAACGACCGCGCATAGAAACGGCTTCAAGGAAAACATTCCTTGAAGCCGCATGGTCGGATTTACGTGGAAGAACTATGTGGCTGACGGACATTGTCCGTCGGTTTCCGCCATGGAAGTCTTCTGTTCTGTAATCACGGGCCACTGAGAAGCCATTTCGGCATTGAGTTCGGTGTAGCCGGCCCACTGCTCGGGAAGGTTGTCTTCGTGGAAGATCGCTTCTACCGGACACTCCGGCACGCACGCTTCGCAGTCGATGCACTCTTCAGGATGAATCACCAGAATGGCTTCGCCTTCATAAAAACACTCCACTGGACACACAACAACGCAGTCTGTGTACTTACAGTTGAAGCATGGTTCCGCCACGATGTGAGTCATTTCTCTACCTTTCCGAGGGTTTATCAGATCCACCAACGACGCCGGAGCGGCCTTTGGCAGTGCAAGTTGCTGGTCAAGACTCGTCTAATCACAGAAACCGACGAGTGGAACGTATCAGCGCAGCTGTGAATGGTGCAAGTCGCACCTGTATTTCTGGCGTTTTACGTCATTGATGTCGACTATTTCCATCTCATCTTCCTTCCCAAAACGGCCAGAGACAAATTGAGACGGAGTCTCGATGAGTTAATGGCAAGGAAGCGGCGACAAACTCCTGTGGGGCTCGCAAAGAGTAGGTGAAGTTTGAGGATAAAGCCTCATTTCAACGCACAAAATGCGGCCTGAACTAAGGAAATGTTGCCCCCAAACGCCCGCTGCGCCACAATACATGGATGTTCGGTTGTGCCCGATCTCGTTGGCAGGTTTTGCCAGAATTGAGGGAGTGTTATCTCATAATCTGCGTCGCTCGGCGTATGAAAGGATAGCCGCCATTCAGGTGGTGGCGATAATCGGCTGTCGAGACGTTCGTTATGAGTCTCGGAAAATCGGATCCTGTACTGATGCCATTGACCGAAAAAGATCGTGAACTCATCAACAACCTGCTGTCCGGTGCACCCGGATCGTGGAATGCGTTCGTTGATCGATACTCCGGCTTGATTGTCCAGGTCATCCGACATACCGCTCACGCTCACAGCCTGAAACTGTCGGGCGAAGACGTCGATGATCTGACCGCCGATGTGTTCGCCACATTGCTGGAACGAAACATGGGTGCGATCCGCGGGTTTCGAGGACGAAGTTCGTTCGCAACTTATCTTACCGTTGTGATTCGCCGCGTGCTGCTGCGGAAATTGACGCAGAGACGTTACCTCCAGGCCCTCGGACACGTGCAGGCTCATCAGTCCAGCATCAATGAAGCGTCCGAAGGTGATGGCGTTCGTCGTGTCGATGACAGAGACGAAGTCGATTCACTGATGCAACGCCTGCCGGAATCGTTGAGAACAGTGTTGTGTCTGTTCTATCTGGACGGCAAAACGTACCGTGAAATCAGCCAGCGAGTGGGCAGGCCGATCAACTCCATCGGACCGATGATCGCCCGTGCCCGCCACATGCTGAAGAATTCATCGCGGCCCACGTCGTAGCAGCTGAATGCCGCTGGATTTGCAAAAAAGAGTCCGGGGCTATCGGGCAACCCAGGTGCCTGAAGCCGTCAACAACAAACGCCGCTTTCGCTGCTGCGCTGCACTGCGATTCGGAGAGACCGGGACTCTCGCCATGTGGGTTTCGCTTTTACCGGGGCGGTCTTTTGCTATCGTATTGGATGAACGGAGGCTTCACCCGTTTCTCTATCGCATACAAAACCGGAACATCGCATGAGCCACGCTGAATCCAAAACGATCGATCTCAATCGAAGAGGCTTTCTGGCTGCCGCTGCCGCAGTCACCGCTTCGGCGTCGGTTCACGCGGTCGATGACGACGAATACGGCCCGAACGCCGCACCCGTCCGCTATCCTGACCACAGGATCGTGACCATCGATGATCGTTTTGCCAAACTAAAGCTGGGCAACACACCCATTCAGCGTTTGTATCACAGCAAAAATATGCTGTGGGCGGAAGGACCTGCGTGGAACGGCGTCGGCAGGTACCTGGTCTGGAGTGACATCCCGAACAACGTACAACATCGTTGGCTTGAGGAAGATGGACACGTCAGCACGTTTCGCCATCCTTCCAACAACAGCAACGGTAACACGTTCGACTTCCATGGACGTCAGATTTCGTTTGAACATCTGACTCGCAGCGTCGTCCGTTATGAATACGACGGCAGTCGCACAGTGCTGGCAAATTCGTTCAACGGCAAGTCGCTCAACGGGCCAAACGACGGAGTCGTTCATCCCAACGGAGATCTGTGGTTCAGCGATCCAGGCTACGGAGCCCTGATGGACTACGAAGGTCGCAATGCCAAAAACGGCTCGGTGCAGCCCTATCAAAAGGAAGCGATCTACCGCATCGAAGCCAGCACGGGCAAACTGTTCCAGGTGACGGACGAGATTTTCAAACCCAACGGCGTCTGCTTCTCGCCGGACTACACGAAACTATATGCGGCTGACACGGGCGCTTCTCACTACGACAATGCGAAGGAAGAAATTCGTGTGTGGGACATCGTGGACGAAAAAAAACTGGCGAACGGAAAACGCTTCGCCTCAATGGACCTGGAATTAAATGGCGAAACCGTAGCGGGCTTCGCCGACGGTATTCGCGCGGACACAGCGGGGAATATCTGGTCCAGCGCTGGCTGGGTCGGGCAGGGTTACGACGGAGTTCACGTCTTCGGGCACGAAGACGGTGAACGCATCGGACAGATTCTACTTCCCGAAATCTGCAGCAACGTCTGCTTTGGCGGCACGAAACGCAATCGTCTGTTCATGACAGGAAGCCAGTCGCTGTACGCCGTGTACGTCAACATCAGTGGCGCTCATATCACATAGACCAACGATTCCCGACCGTGAACCACCAACTCTGCTGGTGAGCACTCACCAGGATTTGCCGTTCCTGATATGAGCACGCACCGCAGGCAAGTGAGTTTCACGTGCACGAAACCCACTCGCTGGCGCTTCGTGCTGGTATTGTGGCCCTTCCAGAGGGCTTCATCATACCACCGACTCTGCCGATAATTCGGGTTCCCGTCGCTTCGTCTGCTACACCAACTGTAGAGTTGAGGCAAAGGTGGTGTTACTCGGCAGGTCATCAGGATTCAGTTCCACTTTCGCCCGGCGACCGGCATCAGGACGAGTGATTTCGATGTCGCGGGGTGCGGCGATGCCGAGCTGAACTCGGTTTGTGCCGACACTCAGGACCGTGATCGAGATATTCAATTCAGGAATCAGAATCTGTTCCTGTAGTTTTCGTGACAGTACCAGCATTTTCAGGCCTCCTTGTGATGGTGAATTAGTTGCAGTTGACAGTTAATGGCAACACGATGTCGAAAAATAAAACGCCTTTACCAAAGGCGTCACGTTCCGGGCGAAAGGCCCACGCTTAGTCAGGACAGAACATCGTTGTGCCCATTTCACAAAATATTTGTAGCAGCGAGCGGTGGCTCGAAGAAACCGTCGAAGACGGCCCGGCACCAGTAGGGTGTGCGGACAGGCTCCTGGTATTTCGTAAACATCTGAAATTGGCGTTCGTTACGTAAAATTATGCCGTGTCAAAGCACTAGCTAAATAGATGAAGCTGGCCGACGAAGGCGTCGCGACCG
Organism: Fuerstiella sp.; assembly: GCA_039831575.1. Taxonomy (GTDB): domain Bacteria; phylum Planctomycetota; class Planctomycetia; order Planctomycetales; family Planctomycetaceae; genus Fuerstiella. Next base: position 30,753 of record JBDONA010000074.1, read on the forward strand.
GGGTAAATGTCTTTTGTGCCTTCGGGAATGTAGATGATGTTCAGACGATGCAGTCGCACGACGAGATTCGAAATCGTGACCTGCGCAACTTCGGCAAGGTCGTACAGCTGTGACCAGCTGGTGACGTCGATTGCAGACACGGCGGCTTTCATCAGCCAGGCCGGCATCAGCAGCGATGATTGATAACGATCGACAGCGCTTTTGACTTCGGGAGAATCCTGTCCGGCCGTCAGCTCACGGTAAAGTTCAAAATATCGGTCGTCATAAACAGCTCGGTTCAACACCTCGATCAGGACCTTTCGATCCGCCGCCTGACGGCGAACGACATTGTCCTGCATTTCGAATCCCGGCAGTAACGGATGATGCAGGCTGGTGCGATCGATGTCGATGTCCCAATGTCCGGCTTCGTGTCCAATGGTGCTGCGTTCCAGGCCAGGTTTGGCCTCGAACAGGTCTATGTGACGCCTGTTAAGAACGATTCTGCGCTGCTCGGGAACCAGACCCGCCAAAATCTGTTCGCCTTCGCGTTCCTCGATATCGACCCAGTCAAAATCGAGATCCAGAATCTGCTCCACGATATTTTCGACAGGAATCGGCAACCGAACCGCTGTCCCGACGAGCTGTTCGTACTGCCGAATGCGCATGGCCGTGATCTCGTCGATCACAGACGTCCGCATGTTTTTCAGATCAAAGCGACGCATGTCGATGGTCCTCCGAGACCAGTAAGTTAGGCAGCTGTACGCCGGCAACGCCTGATGAAGCTGTGCCGTTCCCTGCTATTCGACGTGGTTTGCCAGGACACACCCTCATCTGATGCGTGTGTCGTTAATCACTCAGTCACTCAGCGTGTGAAGACCTACTTCGCCTTCCGTCGTCGGGACGGTTTTGCGGTGGGCGTGGACGGGGCTGTTTCGAGTCCCTCCAGCATCTCTTCCAGAGCATTGTCGGACAGTTTCAGAATCCGCCGGAAGATCCCGGGCTTGGCCAGAATACGGTCGCGAAAGGCATCGGGAATCCGGCGAGCCAGCAACAGCAGCTCGTCCGGATCGGCTCGCAGGGCCTTCGCGATTTTCTGCAGAGTCTCTTCACGAGGTGTCTGTTCGGCATCCAGCCGGTCATTTTCGACACGGCTGAGATACGTGAAATTAATACCAACACGTTCGGCCAGTTCACGCTGCGTGAGGTTCCGCTGTTTGCGGATTTCCCGGATTCGCTGTCCCACGGTCGTCATCGCCTGCTCCTTGCTTCGACTTAAAAAACCCCCTTCAGCATCAGGCCGAAGGATACAGTCTTGACATTTACTGTCAACAGCAACTTCTGTGTTTTTCGCTGCAGCAGAATCAGAGTTGATATTCCGTCCCCATCCGTTTTTTGCAATGACCGGACAGCTTCTTATTCCCGCACTCGCGCATATTCTGTTCTGAACAGTTGCCCGGAATAGCCAGCGGTCAGCACTGCCTATGGCACCAGAATGTGCTTGCCGTTTTCGAATTGACGATGGCAGGCATTGCAGTTGTTCAGCATTTTTTTGTACGCCGCCGTGGCTTTCACAAAGTCTTTGCCACGAGCCGCCTTATAAAGTGCCGAGCCTTCAGTGCGGGATGCCGTCGCGTGCCGTGCCCAGTCGTCGGAGTCTTTTTCAGGCAATCTGGCAAACAGCAGGTTGCAACTTTCGGCCAGGATCAATGAGTCCGACTTGATGGCTTTCCAGCCGCTGTTGTCAGCAGGCTCGGTCGCCATCGCGACCTTCAGACGCCGGTAAGTTGGTTGAAAGACGTACTCCATAAACTCATGCATGCTGTCTTCAACCACCTCCGGACCATCGGCAGCATTGGTGGTCGTCGGAGTATCAGCGACGCCGTAACCGCCGTAACCGCCGTGACTGCCGGAAAGGTCGCCAGTTGTCCAGACCGTCAGAGCAAGAAGTCCGGAAAGAACGAGCAGGGAAACGGGTGTCTTCATGTCGGCACTGGCTTTCGCAGGGATCCTGGGGAAGAACAACTATCCGTATCACACAACTCGGGAGAGCGATCAACGGTAGCGGCCTGATAGTTGGTGAGCGTCAGTTTGATTCTGAGTTGAGAGCAACGCCCTCACCGGAAGTTAAACGAGTGTGGCCTGAGCGGTGTTTTCGGCGGCGTCTGTGTCAACGATATCGCCCAGAATAACGGCCGGATACTGATCGGTCGAACAAGCGTCACGAGTTTCGGCGGAAAATTCAGAAGGGACAACGACAACCAGCCCAATGCCCATATTGAATACGCGAAACATCTCATCTTCCGCAATGTTGCCCAGTGACTGGAGCCAGGCAAACAACGGAGAAGGTGCCCATGACGAACGTTGCACACGAGCGTGAACACCGCCTGGCAGAATTCGTTCCAGGTTTTCGCACAGTCCGCCACCTGTAATGTGAGCGATTCCATGCAGGGCCTCGTTGCCGACCCGTTCCTGCAGGCCGTTCACAATGTCTGCATAGATTCGAGTGGGTGCCATCAGGGCATCGCCCACACTCACGGAAAGTTCCTCAAGCGTGTCGTCGACCGACAGTCCGGCGTGTTCAAAGACGGCTTTTCGAATCAGGCTGTAACCGTTGCTGTGAAATCCGGATGACGGAACACCGATCAATACGTCACCAGCGGCAATTCGCTCTTTGCCGTTGATCAACGCAGATCGGTCGGCGGCGGCAACACAGAACCCAGCCATATCGAAGTCGCCGTCAGCGTACAGATCGGGCATGATCGCGGTTTCGCCGCCAAGCAGTGCGGTGCCGGACTGGACGCAACCTTCACTGACACCTTTGACCAGTTGTTCCAGAAGTGGCGGGTTGTCTTTGCCCATCGCGATATAGTCCAGAAAAAACAGCGGCGTGGCCCCAAGGCACAGGCAGTCATTGACGCACATCGCCACCAGATCGATACCGATGGAATCGAACTGCTGCATCATGATAGCCAGCTTGATCTTGGTACCGACTCCGTCGGTACCGGAAACCAGCACTGGATCCGTCCACTGCCGTTGAGCGGAAAGTCGAAACAATCCGGCAAATCCTCCCGGAAGATCCATCACCCCGGGAGTGCGCGTCTTCTGCATCAGGCCAGGCAGTCTCTGCATGGCCTTTTCGTACAGTTCAAGGTCGACTCCGGCAGATTGATAGCTGAGTTCGGTCATATTTCACTCGAAGAGCTACGCTTATTGTTGGAAAACTGTTTTTGGTCAGTCAGATCTGCGACCAACGGGACCCGCCTTCAATTTCGAGCAGCCGCCCGGTGGGACCGAGGCATTGCATCGGAAATCTTCATTCACAGGTAATCCGAGCGGCGGGGTTCCCAGGATCAGCAGGCTGTTGCTGCTGCTATTGCTGCAGACAGCGGGATCTCAGACCATTTCGGCCGTTGAAATGCTGCTCAACTGCCGATAACGATGATTGTAGCTTCACACGACAAAATCGCAGGTTGTACGAGCGGTAATCTGCCGGAATAAGCAAGGAACGGCTGACGCAGCGAAACTTCTGGTCTACGTGCCCAGTTCGTTGTCCGGCGGCCCTGTCACACACAATCGCTCACGGTGAATCGGAAGGACGCACGATGTTTGGCCAAGCGATCGAAAAATCCTGGTTCTTCTCAAGTTCCGTTCACACAGAGGCAGTCAGCCGCCTGCTATATGTGGCAGAACAGGGTGAACCGTTCGTTTTTCTGCAGGGCGACCATGGCTGTGGCAAAAGCACCCTGTTGAAGCAGGTGCAGGCCGAATGTACTCGCTACGGCCATTCGACCGTACTGATCAATCTGGCCGCATTGGATCAGCCCGCATTTCTGTGGCACCTGTGCGGCGGCCTGTCGATTGTCCCTCGCGCGGAGCAATCTCAGACTCAGCTCATGTCTGCAATCCGCGACGAACTGGTGGGCAGATCTCTGTGTAGCCATCGGACTGTGATTCTGCTGGACGATTTCACTCGGGCCGCAGAAGACGTAGCCCCGATTATTGACTTTCTTTCGGCCATCAATCAGCAGACGGACGGAGCTGTTTCTGTCATTGCAGCTGGCGAATTCGTGACGTCACCGGAACTACAGCGTCTTTCAGCGTTGAAGGTCCACCTGCGGCGGTTGACAGACGCTGACACGAGCGCGTTCGCTTTGGAGTATCTTCAATTTCTGGCAGTGCCACTGGAAGCCGTAACCAGCGACGCCGTGGCGGCGATTGTTGAGAGGCCCCATGGATCTGCAGCTCAATTGAAACGATTGTGTCAGCTGATCAGCGTCGCCGTGGAAGCCACGCCAAATCTCGTCATTGACGCGGAAGTACTGACCGTACTTACGGAAGAAACGCTGGTCGCCTGAACGAACTGGCGTCTCATACTTCATCATCCTCCGGAAAGTCTTTATTCAGGTGAGATTGCAGCTGCTGCTTTACGTGCTGTGGCAGACTTGCGAAGCCTTCGTGGTCTTCAAACCACTGGCCGTCGGCCAACATCACAGTGACGGCTTCAGCTTCATCGAATAAAACGGGTTCGGCAAGGCGATGATAGATCCAACTGCCTTTCTGCGTGTACCACAGTCGGTCGTTGATTCGCACTGCGTTGGTTGTCTCAAACCAGCGACCATCTTTGATTCGCAGACGCATTCTTAATTACTCTCCGGGGATGCTGTCAGTGGTCAACTGCTTCTGAGCGGGTTCCGGCAAACAGCAGCGCTTCCAATTCTGGTGAGGCCGGACGAATCACGCGAAACAGTTCCGAAACCAAAGTCTGACGTTGAATGATACCGACGATCTGGCCATTGTCAGTGACCGCCGCAAATGGTGAGTACTCTCTGAACAGCGCCGCCAGAACCTCCAGGCGGGGCGTCACCGCGTCGAACTCCGGCAGGCTCTGTTTTACCAGTCTGGGAGCCAGTTCAGAAGTCAGCATGTCTGCAATACGCACACACCACGACCAGTGATGCGGATGCCCATCCGGACGCATCAGGACATAAGACGTGTCAGTCGCCGAGGCCACCGCCACTGCGTCATCGATCGATGCGGTTTCACTGATTCCGTGAATGGCCGCAGCGGGAACCATTGACAATCCGACGGGTTGATTGGCAACCTGCATCAGATTCTCCGCGAGATTCCGTTGCAATTCCGTCAACAATCCTTCACGCTGTCCCGCCTCCAGCACGCCGTACAAACGCGTTCGCCCGAATACGACCTCCAACGGACGTCTGTCAGACTGGCCAAAGTGTGACACAAAGCGAGAAATTCGGATCAGCGGATAGCTGATGGGCAGAAACAGATAGTAGAAAACATTGAATCTCAACGACCCGGCTCGCAGCAACGACATAGGGGCTCGGTAGTACAGACTCTTGGGAATCAGTTCGCCAACGATGAAGATCACCGGCGTCAGCAGCAATGTGGCAATGATTTCCTTGCCTCCAGCACCGTCCTGCCACACCGCCTGGACCATCAGGCCAATGGCCAGCGTGGTCAGATAATTGGAGACATTGTTGCCCACCAGGGTCGTCGCCACAAAACGCTCGGGGTGCGCAACGAAGTAAAACAGCCGTCCGGCCACGGTATCACCGCGCTGCTTCTGCAGGGTCAGCTGCAGCGTGCTCACGCGATAAAACCCGGTTTCGGAGCCACTGAAAAAGGCTGACAGTTTGAGCCCCACCAGGAACAGCAGGACGGAAAACAGGACCGCGAACGTCACGTTTCTCCCTCCTCGGTGTCCGGCGAATATTCAGCAGCGGCAATCAGCGCGCGAAGCTGTCCGCGGGGTGTGACTTCGATGGCGGTAAAGATCCAGCCTTCCCAGACGACCCGGTCCCCGACAACCGGGATGCGTTCCAATTCATCGTGAAACAAACCGGCCAGAGTGTTCAATGTGTCGTCTTCACCGTCAAACGGAATTCGCAGATGTCGACATAAGTAGCGGAGTGTCACCAGTCCCTCCGCATGATATCGATTTTCACCGATTTCGATCATTGGCTCCCGACGAAGGACGCGACGGGTGCGCGACGGTGCGTCACTTAACACAGTCTCCAACAAGTCCTCGTAGCTGACCGTTCCAACGATTTCGCCGTGTTCATGTACGACAACCGCCACGCTGCTGTATCGGTTGCGCAGTTCGGCCAGTACATACGCCAGGCTGGCGCACCACGGCACATAGACGACGGGTTCTGCAAGTTCTGCGAACGTCATGTCGGCACGACCGGTCACGCGCGCAAGCGCGACGGCTCGCGTGAAGATCTCTGAATCGGGTTCCTTGATGAGCAGGTAATCAGTGTTCGCAATCGCCGCCACGCTGAGCGATTGTAATGTGTCCTCAGGCGCCACCGCGACGCTCAGATTTCTGGGTCGCATAACTTCTTCAACAGCCAGTTCGTTCAGATCCAGGATGTTGTGCAGAACCTGTTGTTCGATGTCCAGCAACTCGGTCGTGAACGTGGCGGAAGCGTCAATGGCTTTTTCCAGATCTTCCGGTTGCAGATGAGGTTCATGCCGAACGTGCGGCCAGAACGATCGGCGAAGAACTCTGGCAATTCTTCCCAGCGACGGAATCACGGGATCCAGCACAGCGACGGCGGCCGCCAATGGCCAGCTGGCGGCAGCTGCAATCGTTTCACGAAAGACCACGGCTGTGCTCTTGGGAAGCACTTCGCCGACAACAATCATTCCCATCAGATTCAGAATACTCAGCACTCCGGCAACGAAAGTGAACCCATCAGTTGACAGTTTCTGCACAACCACGATGCCCACGGAAAAGTACGCGAGATTGATCACCAGATTCCAGAACAGAACGGCGGTCAGCAGGCGATCCGGGTCCGCCATCAGAGCGGCCACCATTCGCTGACGCCCGTTACCGATTGTGAACCGGCGAATCTGATCGCGAGACAGAAAGAAAAACGCGGTTTCGCTGGCAGAAAAGAAGGCAGAACACGTCAACAGCGCCAGCATCAGGAACGTACCTGGCAGCCATAGATAGAGGGAATCCGCGAAGTCAGACATCGAAGAGCGGTTTGAGAGTGTGGCTGAACAGCCAGAGTCAGTAACAGCGGAAGACGTTTCGCTGACAACAGGATATCAAACGCTGGTCAGCAGGAAACACTGAACTCGCGGTCGTGGCTTACATCCGGGACGCTGTGGTGGAAAGCCTCGACATATCCGCTGGAAGGCCCAGCCACGACGGATTGTGGCCGGATCTGCCGGTGTTGGAGGCTGTCTCAACGGACCAATCACAGGGGCGGCACCCAATCGTTGCAGACGGCAAGGGCCAAAAAATCAGAATTGTTTATCTAATCGGCAGGACATGGCCGATAAACAGTTTCGTGTCTCTAACTGCGCTGTGCCGTTTTCATGCGGCAGCGTGGCAAGTCACAAATCGTTGAACCACGGATGGGGCGGCGGCGACCGAAGTTGGTCAGCCCGACCTGTTGTCAAATTTCGGTCAAATTAAGTCCAGAATTTCTGGCGAGCTGTAGAGACAGTGCATCACTGTCTCTCGGTTTCGAAAGGTAGCTCAGGAGGAGAGCTTTCATGCGAAAGTACGGAAAATGGTTACTCGTGCTGGGCATTCTGGCAGCAAACCCTGCCTGGGTGAGTGCTCAAGAGGTTACAAATCGAACCTCGCCCGCATCCGCTGTGCAACTGCAGAATCAGCGAGTTGCTGAACACGTTTCTGCGGCACTGCGACAGGCGCGGCTCAATGGCTACGATATTGACATCGTCGTCCGCGGCGGTATTGTCAGACTGGACGGCAAAGTGCGTGACGTTACGCATAAAGCCCTGGCCACCAGGGTGTGTCAGCAAATCCAAGGCATCAGCAACGTACAGAACAACCTGCGGTTTGTGCCGGGTGGCGTAATTCAGCAGACAGCAGGTACCGCCTACGACGGCGGCGTACGGCGTGCAACATACGAAACGGTTGAAGACGACAACGCCATTCAACTGGTTCATTTCCGAAAGCCGGGCAAGCGTCCGCCTTCGAATTCGAAGAAAACCATCACGCCGCCTCAGCCGAAAAAAGCCACTCAGTCGACCAATCGGCAACCGCAGATTCAGTTCAGATCGAAAACTCAGTGGCCGACTCCGACTGTTCATTTCCGAAAGCCGGGCAAGCGTCCGCCTTCGAATTCGAAGAAAACCATCACGCCGCCTCAGCCGAAAAAAGCCACTCAGTCGACCAATCGGCAACCGCAGATTCAGTTCAGATCGAAAACTCAGCGGCCGACTCCGACTGTTCAGGCACCAACGCCTGTAGCTCCAATTGTTCAGGCACCAAAAGCCGTCGCTGCGACTGTTCCGCAGCCGCAGCCCGTCGCTGCGCCAACGCCGTTCGTTCCGCCAACGCCCGTCGTAGCTGCACCTGCACCTGCACCGGCACCTGCACCGCCAGCGATGGCACCGTCCGCGATTCAGATCAATTCTGAAGCACCGGCCACTCAGCAGCAAGTGCCATCTACATCGGTGCCGCTACCGACAGTCACGGCAACGTATCCTGAGGAACCACCAGCGGTTCCTCCAGCATCGAACGCATTCGCCGAACCACAACAATTACCGGAACAGACCACTGCTCTCAAACCGTTGCTGGGGCGTAAATCTCAGTCACAAAATCAGCAAACGGCACAGCAGATCGCCGGTGCTCTGGAACGCGTGGGTTTGACCGGATACGAAATCGAAATTCGGTTCGAAGACGGCATTGCGACTTTGGCTGGTGAGGTTGCCACAGCAGAACAACTACAGGTTGCTCGAATTGCGGCATCAACCGTCGAGGGAGTCAACGAGGTTCGGATTCGACTGCAAGCCACAGGACCGATCGCCCAAGCCAGTTTTGTGCCACAGGGGCGGCCAATGCCTCCAGTGTCTCAGGCTTCCATGGCCATGATGGGTGCAATGCAGGCGAACCCAACTTCAATGGGCACAGCTGGGGCATACTCCAATCCTCAACTGCCAAAACATGCCTGGCCATCATACGCTCAGTATCCGAACTCGGCAGCGGTCACCTATCCCAAGCAGTACAGTGCAAGTGCCTGGCCATACATTGGCCCGTTCTATCCGTATCCTCAGGTACCGATGGGCTGGCGTGAAGTATCGCTCGAATGGGACGACGGCCACTGGCAACTGGACTTCGAAAAGAAGAAGAATGCCTGGTACTGGCTCTTCAAACCAACGAACTGGAAATAAACGAAGGACGGCGTCTGACGCCTGCGTGGAACTGAAGGCGTTTCTGTCGGGTAGCCCGGCAGAAACGCTTTTTTCATGCGCTCCCGGAAACCGGCAGTTTTTGCCGCCAAAGAGGTCGCAGGATTCCGGCAACACCTGTTGGCGTGTCAAGACCACGATCTGCGGGTCCGCCTGACTGCAACGACCGATTCCTTCCGCAAAATCGAAACATTTTCACAAGTTACCTAACCGGAATGATCGATACAAAGAAGGACAGGCCCTGGATTGTCAGGGAACTCTGTTGCTGTAGGTCCAATCGATCAACGACCTCGGAATGCAGTATTATCATCAACGGGCACGTGCCCTTTGTTTTGGCAGGAATGGAAGCAATGCAGACGTTTGGCCGGCACATTCGACGCTGGGGCGTGCTTACGGCAATCTGCCTGGGCGCATTCGTGAACAGCGGATGTACCTTGACCGGTGGCTTGATTGGAGTGATCTGGGAATACATGGTATTCTGGGAAACGCTGCCTGCCATGCCGATCAGCGCATACCAAACACAACGAATCGAAGACCAGTTGTGGGAAGACGAACGGTACAACCGGGTCCCGGTCCTGGATCCGATTGAAGGCGAGAATGCTCCGATCTTCTGTGTTGACCACCCGAGCGACGATCAGGTCATTCGCGCACTTCCGGACGACGTTGCCGGCGGATTTGCCTTCCTTCAGGAAACTCAGCGAAACAACGTTCGCATCGTCGTGGAACAGATTGTTGATCGTCTGGACGAGTGCAAAGTTTATCCACTTGTCGGACCAGCTCGACTGCACCATTGTCACTACAAGTGTACGGTGTATTACGACAAGACGATTCGATCGTACTGGCCAATCCCGTATACACACGTGGATCAGACAGAAGAGGTCGTCTACATCGACAAGGATCACCTGATCCGTTGTGCCGGCCCTGCCACGAACTAGAGCCGTTTGCTTGTTCCTGTGAACCGTTCCGGCGGGTGAACATACAGTTTTGCTCAGGCTGGAACGCGTCTGTCACGGCCACAAGTCGGCGTCATGCTCTGTCATCCATTGGCACGATGATGGACTACGGCGACGCTCGCGACGCTGATCTCAGGACCGTTGTCTGGCCAATGTCAGTACAACAGATCCTTGAGAACTCTGTCCGAGCAAACGCCACTCTCGACAATTCAGCGACTGCCTGAGACTCGTCACTTAGCTCCGCAGGCTGTTCCGCAGTGCGATTCATCACGCTCAGCGAATTCTCGAGCTAACCCGACGATCGGCGTCGGCAAAGAAATCGATGTAAAACGCTTCGCGTGCAATGTCATCCGGCCACGCGTCCATACCGATTTTCGCGGTATTCATGGCTTCCTTTAACCTCTGCATGGCCGCGTTGGTCTGGCCCCGCAACCACATCGTTCGAAACCGGTACATCGCCAGCACGACTTCGCAACCAGCGTAAGACGCGATTCGATGACGTTCCCAAAGGTCTGAATCGTCATCCGGACCGTTGACGACGAATGGTTGAAATCTGTCGGGGCGATAAATGAGCTGAGAAGACAGATTGTCGCAGAACGTTGCTTCGTACTGGTAGTAGCTCAGTGGAGAGGAGAACTCCAGCGTCGGATTGTTGTCCGTGTGGAGAGGCACGTCGCCACAGAACCGGCTGTAGCCACGTTCATCCAGTTGCAGACAATGAACAATCTGCATGGGCTCCGTGAGACCGATTTCTTTAAGACTTTCTCTAACGGTGTCGCTACGGAATCCATCTTCCAACCGTGCATAGTCAATCACCAGAGGCCCCGGTGTACCGATGAGTATTCCGAAATTCGTGTGCGTGTGATTCATGAACCACAGCGTGGCGTGAGGAAAGACGTGTTGAAAGCTCTTCATCAGGACTTGCAGTTCCCGTCTGTCGATCGCTGCCATCGGGATCCACGCACAAGCGACTCCGCGTGGCGTTAGGCAGTCATCCATCAGCTGAAAGTACTCGACTGTATACAGGCTGCTGTTCTGCTTGTACTGCAGATTCGTCACATCGGTCGCGATGACGTCGTACTTCCGCTGAGTGATCTTCAAGTGATCGCGAGCATCGTTGATGATGAGCTGAAACTCAGGGTTGTCCAGCACGCCATAATTCTGCGAGGCAATAAAGTGAGCCGCTCGTGGAACCTCGGGTTCGATTTCGACGCAGTACGCCTGAATTCCGTGAGTCGTAATCGCGTGGCTGGTGCCGCCGGTGCCGAATCCCACAGTCAGTTCATTGACGGGATCGGGGTGCAACAGCAGCGGCAGATGGGCCAGCATCAGAGCATCAACCTTGGCCTCCAGATTTGTCGATGCCACAAGCTGGTCGTCCACATAGACCAGAAAGTCATCGCTTCTGGTCTCCCGCTTCGTGATCGCCGTTCCCGATGCCCCGGCTTTGAACCGAACAATTTCGGCGGACGCCTTGCCGTCGTGTCCGGGAGTAAATTCCATCCACCGGCCGTCAATATTTCTGGCAACCGTATTGCGCAGTGCGGGGCGGCCATCCACGGCAATGACAATGGCCCAAAGGCTGCTCAGTCCCATAACAACGACTGCAGAATAGCGACGTCGACCGCGATGCCCAATCGTGAACGCAATCACACACAGTATCGCCGAGGTGATGACAAGCGTGGAAAATGCCGCATGCAGCCCCAGCAGAGGAATCATGAAAAGCGAGGTCGCCAGAGTTCCCACGACCGCCCCCAGCGTGCCCCGAAAATAAGCATTGGCAATCCAGTCCTGGCGACTCCGTTCATTGCCCGTGACAGCATCGCACACGGCGGGGTAGACCATTCCCATGAAGACGGCAGGAACAAACAGCAGCAGGACAATGATCAACGCTTCAGTCCGATAAAGATCAGCCAGCGTGAGCGTACCGGCGGTCGCCGGGATTTCGATCCCTGTGCGGTTAAGAAATGGGGCAGCGTAGATCACTGGAAATGTTGCCAGAGAAGCTACAGCAACACCACCGTTGGAAACTGCAAATGTCGTGTACGGGCTAAGGAAGCGTCGAAAAATACGGTACAGAATCAGACTTCCCACGGCCGTGCCGCACAGATAGATGGCAAGAGTCAGTGAAAAGGTAATTGTGGAGTTGGAATTTACGATCCCAAGAAATCTGAGCCAAACGACTTCCAGCCCAAGTGCCACGAAACCAGCTGTAAAGTACATGCTCCCTAACAAGGGATAACTGCCGATGGGTTTGCCCTCCGACAACGACGCCGTTGGTTTCGTTTCATTTGTGCGTACAGACCGATTCAGCAAAAGCAGCAGGACGACAACCACAAGGTTAAGACCGATCGCGATCAGCGCAGACTCCGACAGGCCCAACACCCGAATCCAAACCAGGCCCGTAGCTGAAGCACCACCAACTGCTCCCAGAGTGTTCAGGCCGTAGATCCACGCCACTGATGAAGACTCGCCCCTGCCGAGTGCTCGAACCATGACCGGAATCGTGGCCCCCATGCAGAGAGTCGCTGGCAATACCGGAAGCACCGCCAGCGCAAATCTCACGATCTTCAGCAACGTTGACTCCTCGCCCAGCGCATGGGCTGAGGAAACATATAGACTCTCGGACAAAGCCGTGGCTGTGGGCACCAGAATTCCCCACAACGCGATGACGCCTTCCAGTCCTGCCAGCAGCAGGATCGGGTGCTGGACTTGCTCAAAAAAACGCCGCGACAACCGACTGCCAAAAGCGATGCCAAGGAACATTGCTGAAAGAATGGCTGCCGTAGCTGGAGCACTGGCGCCAAAGACGTGAAACATCTCGCGCTGCCATACGACTTCGTATGTCAGAGCGCTCGCTCCGGAAAGGAAGACCACGAGCCCCGATAGCAAATTGTTCGAGAAACGGTTTTCGAGAGGAAGTGTTCTCATCTGGGTCTTCTTACACGGCATGGAACAGAACACCACATCAGCAACGCGCCCCTGATACCGATTTCCCTGCAACTAAGTTCAAAAGCTGTTAATGATTAGCGCAGTTTACTTATTCTCGTTGACGATACTGGCTCGTGGGAGTAACGAATCTGCTATCGAAAAGCGTTCTTCGCGGCCACAAGTCAGCGTGAAACGCTGTAGCAGGCAGGCCAGTCTAACCATTCCTTCGAATAGATGTGGGTGGAACGCGTGGCGAGCGATGAGAGTTCGATCGTTAAGCC
>JBDONA010001001.1:0-2560 GCA_039831575.1 Fuerstiella sp.
TACCAAGGCTTCCCTTTGATTTTCTTACACCACTGTCCGTTTGGATGTGGAAAAAGCGGGAATTCTTTGTATGGTTTGCCCGGCTTGATTGCCGACCTGGTAACTGCCATCAGTGTTCCTTCGGGTATCGTAGCTGGTATCGTAATCGAAACAGCCGGTGCCGAAATTGTAGAAACACTAACGTTTTAAACAAGCACCCGTAGCTCAACTGGATAGAGCACTGGTCTTCGGAACCGGATGTTGCAGGTTCGAGTCCTGCCGGGTGTATTGCAAAAAGCCTACTCAAATGCGAGTAGGCTTTTTTTGTGTACCCACGTTATGTACCCACTGGCTTCGGAGTCGGTTTTGATCCCGCCATCAGAGTGTCGAGCTTCTCAGTCGCCTTCGCCTGCGAATCCTGCATCATGTGGGCGTACATGTTCGCTGTGGTGCCGAAGTCCGCGTGTCCGAGACGTTCCTGAATGACTTTCATGTCAACGCCCGCGTAGAGCATCAGAGACGCCTGCGTGTGCCTCAGGTCGTGAAACTTGACGTGCCGGATGTCCAGCTTCTCACGGATCGGATACCAGCACATCCGGTAGAAGTTCGACGCCCTCAGTCGGCCACCGATCGTATCTGGGAAGACAATCGGCACTTCAGCCGGATCGAATCCCTCAGCCTTTGCTTTCTTCAGCCGGTTTCGCAGAGCCTTAATGGCGATCGGTTCCAGCGTAATGACTCGCCTGCTCTTTTTGGACTTCGGGGGCTTTTCGTTCAGCGTGCCGGTGCCCAGTGCCTTGGCTGTCTTCTTTGAGAGTTCCTCCAGCGTCTTTCGGACCGTCAGCACCCCCTCAGCCAGGTTGATATCTCGCCAGTCCAGTCCGAAGATCTCACGCAACCGCAAGCCCGTCATGATCGCCAACGTTACGGCGTCGCCCAGTCGATGGGTCATGCACTCGTCAAACAGCTCGTGGCACTTCTCAGGCTCCAACGGCACAACTTCCTTCCGTTCAACTTTGGGGATGTCCAGGACGATGCAGGGATTGAATGGAATCTTCCGATGTTTGACGGCCTTGTTCAGAGCATTTCGCAGGACTCGGATTGAACGGAGTCGCTGGTTATTGCTGAACTTATTTCGCTTCAGTTTCGCCTGCCACGCTATCAGATCATCGCCGTCAATCTTGGATAGCTTGATGTGGCCGATGAATGGAATCGACTGCAATCGAACACTGGCTTCGTATTCTTCGTATGTCTTCGAGGCCCGATTGACTGCGACGTCATTCTCCAGCCACCAGTTCAGGTATGCGGCAAGTGACTCCCGGGCCACGATGGCCTTCATGTTCAGCTTCGCCTGCTGCTTCAGATCATCGATCTTGTCGAGTGCTTCCTTTTGCGTCTTGCCATAGACGGTCTTGCGGATTCGCTTCCCGGTTGCGTCTTGCCCGAGACTGATTCTGCCGACCCATCGGCCGTCAGATTCACGCTGAAATACCGTGCCCTCGCCATTTGCTCTCTTGCTCATCGTTTCATCTCCTAAAATGAGTTCCTGAATTGTCGGGGGGAATTTCCACGCCGTGCCGGAGTGCTATCGAACGGGCGTACCGATCCCACAGAACGAGAACGTCGATGGGGAACACTCGCGAGCCAAAGCGGTTGGCCGAATGATGAATTGCGAGCAATTACGTCGGTGCATAGACTGCATGGCAGCCACCGTCCTTTCTATTCAAAGGGCGTGTTGGTTAGCTGGGTTCGGGATGGCGATCCCGTTCCCAGCGTTTATAAGTTTGCCAAATCCGTGGCTCATCTGTCAAGTTGCTTCCGTGTGGTGGGCTGTTCCGGCTTCCGCAGATTCCGGCGACGCAAGACTGCGTAGCTGTCGTTTGCCGCCATCACAACAACGGCCCCAGCTCTGAATTCCGCTCGGCAAGTTGAACGTCTCGCAGTTCGACAATGCCCTGCAGTCTGACAACTTCAGCACGGGCGGCATCAAGCATCGACAGCCCTTCCTTGGCATACGTACACGCCATTGCGGGGCCGAACAACACGACGAACTCAGCAAACTCTGCACGGACGGCATCGCGTTCCGCCGCTTCGTCCACAGTGGGTTCTGGCAGTGGTGCTGGCTTCGGTGCCGGTTGTTTTCGCCAAAAGAGTTTCATGTCATGTAGCTCACTTTCCGCGTTCGCCGTGGTGCCGGTGCTGCCACTGGCTTCTGTGCTGTCAACGTGCAACCGAGCATGGAAGCACCAACCATGCAGCCAACCAGACAATCCATAAAGTGATTGTCGCGACTCTTTGGATTCGCCCACTCGATCACCCGGTTGCCCGTGGCGACGTCTTCCATCTCTTTCGGATATTCCGCCGTCAGTTGGTCCGCCATCATCTGGTGATGTCGTGGCGTCGCCTTGTACATCGATACGGCTCCGGCATCGCCAACGGGCACTTCGAAGCGCCGCATTAGAAACGTCTTCCAGTAGTTGACGTCCGTTTGCACCGTCCGGCCGCCGTCCCGATTCTTGACCATTTTCCAGAAGTAGCCGAAGTACTCACCTGACTTCGGTCTGCCATCACACAGCGGTTT
>JBDONA010000712.1:0-43960 GCA_039831575.1 Fuerstiella sp.
TTCGGACATGGAATTGCTGGATAAAGTCGGTGACTTCTTCACCTCGGCGACAAGTAAGATCGAGCGAGGGATTACTTCGATATTCGGTTCCTCAAACGAGAACCGGATCAAGAAGATTGGATTTGTGTGCGACAAGCACGGCAAGATCACCATCACACCCGGTTCGCTGATCGACCGAATCAACGGCCTGGAACCGGCGTGGCAGGCAAAATCAGACGAGGAACTTCTGCAGTCGACTCAGATCTTTCGTGAACGCCTGGCCAGCGGCGAAACGGTTGAAGATCTTCTGCCGGAGGCCTTCGCAGCGGTGCGTGAATCCGGTCGACGTTTCCTGAAAATGCGTCACTACGACGTACAGCTGGTGGGTGGATGGATTCTGCACAACGGCATGATCTCCGAGATGGTAACCGGAGAAGGCAAGACGCTGGTCGCCACCTTAGCGACATTTCTGAACGCGATCGCCGGCAAGGTTCACGTGATCACGGTCAACGATTACCTCGCACGTCGCGACATGGAATGGATGGGGCCCATTCATATCAACCTGGGGATGACGATCGGTGCCATTCAGTCCAATATGGGGCCGCAGGAACGACAGAAGCATTATGCCTGCGACATCACCTACGGCACCAGCAATCAGTTCGGCTTTGACTACCTGCGCGACAACATGAAGCCGACAAAGGAGCTGCAGGTTCAGGGGCCGCTGGACTACGCCATCGTGGACGAGATTGACAATATCCTGATCGACGAAGCTCGTACACCTCTGATCATTTCCGGACCGGCACACGACAACCTCGAAAAATACCCCAAAGCCAACACCATCGCCCGGCAGCTGCGAGCGGACGTTGACTTTGAAGTCAAGGAGAAGGAACACACCTGTCACCTGACTGAAGAAGGCACTCGGCGCGCGGAAGAACTTGCCGGCGTTGACAGCTTCTACACGGCCGGCAACATGGAATGGCCGCACCTGATCGACAACTCCCTGAAGGCACACCATCTTTACAAGAATGATGTGCACTACGTCGTCGAACGCGGCGAAGTTGTGATCGTGGACGAAAACACCGGTCGAAAGATGGAAGGTCGACAATGGAGTGACGGACTACATCAGGCGGTCGAAGCGAAAGAGGGAATGAAGATCAAGGCGGAGTCACAGACTTTGGCCACGATCACGCTGCAGAATTATTTCAAACTGTACGGCAAGCTGGCGGGGATGACCGGAACGGCGATGACCGAGGCCGAAGAGTTCTGGAAGATTTACCAGCTGGACGTGATGGCTGTACCAACCAACAGAGTCATGCAGCGACTCAACCATCCCGATAACATCTACGGCTCGGACAAAGAAAAATGGGATGCCGTCGTCCTGGAAATTCAGGACGTCAACAAGACCGGACGACCGATCCTGGTCGGCACGACGTCTATTGAAACGTCCGAGCATGTCAGCAGCAAGCTGGTGAAACGAGGCATCAAGCACGATGTGCTGAACGCCAAGCAACACGAACGAGAAGCGGAAATCATCGCTCAGGCCGGACGGCGTGGCGCCGTGACGATCGCCACAAATATGGCCGGTCGTGGGACCGACATCATCCTGGGCGGGAATCCGGAACATTCGGCATGGGAAGAACTGAAAGCCAAGTACGAATCACGACTGGAAGTCCCGAAATCCGAGTGGGATGAGTTGACCGACCAGATCGCCGAACGCGTCGGCATGAAGACCGAAGCCAAGGAGATTCAGGAACTTGGCGGACTGCACGTTGTCGGCACAGAGCGGCACGATTCCCGCCGCATCGACCTGCAGCTGCGAGGGCGAGCGGGTCGACAGGGTGATCCGGGCTCCAGTCGCTTCTTCATCTCGCTGGACGACAAGCTGATGCGTCTGTTCGCGGGTGATTTCGTGAAACGAGTTATGCAGTGGGCAGGGTTGGAAGACGGGGAACCGATCATCAGCCCAATGGTCACCCGCAAGGTCGAAGGTGCTCAGAAGAAGATTGAAGAACGTCACTTCGACCAGCGTAAGAATCTGCTTGAATACGACGAAGTGATGGATGAGCAGCGGAAGCGGACGTACTCGTATCGTCAGAAAATTCTGGACGGTGCCGACTGTCGCGATCTGCTGGTCGACATGATGGACGACCAGATTGAACACTGGGTGGGCCACTTCCTGAACAGCGACTACCGCAATCAGACTCTGGTCGAATGGGCCAGCCAGAAGTTGCATATGGATCTGGATGCGAGGCAACTGCGCGGTTTCAACCGGACACAGCTGGAAGAGTTTCTGCGCGAGGAAGCGGAGCGTCAATACGATGGCATCATCTATGAGCAGCTGGAAGTCCATCTTCCGGAAGACGGTGGCGAAGAAGACGAGGATATTACCAGGCAGTGGAACTGGATCGCACTGACGAAATGGGCCAACGTTTTCTTCGGCCTGAATCTGCATGAGCGGGATCTGCAGAAGATCGATCGAGGCGACGTGCAGATGCACGTGCTGGAGCTGGCTCGCGGATTCATCGGCCGCTGGGACCTGACGATTCTGGACGAGTTTCTGGATGGCGATTTTGAACGAAAATCACTGTGCGGCTGGGCTCATCAGCACTTCACGTTAAATATCACAGTGAAGGATCTAGAGGGCGAAGAGTTGAGTCATATTGAGGACCATCTGAAGAACCTTGTCCGCGAACGTTACGACGAAAAGGAAGTGACATTCCCCGTGAATGTCGGTCTCAACAGTTTTCTGACGGGCGATGGTTCACGGGGTGAAAAGTACAATCGCGAAAAGCTCTGTCGTTGGGCGAACACCAGATTCAAACGAGACTTTTCGCCGGAACAGTTTGCGTCCATGTCGACGCAGCAGATTCTCCATCAATTGATCGACGCAAGTCGCAACTATCTGAAGGGCAGACCCGACACGCGGTTGATCGAAGCCCAACTGCTGGAACTGCTGCCGGACTCAGAAAACGCGGCGACTCGAGTAACCCCGGACCAGGCGAAGCAGGTTGCCGAATGGGCCGATCAGGACATTCACTGGACAGTCGATCAGGAGAAACTGCATGCCATGCGGCCGGCGGAAGCGCGAACTCGATTTCTGCAGGGTGTCGACCATGCCTTCCGTCCGGAATTGAGGCAGACAGAGCGATCCGTACTGCTTGAGATTGTTGATACGGCATGGAAGGATCACCTGTATTACATGGGCCATCTTCGCCAGGGAATCGGCTTTGTCGGCTACGCACAGAAAGACCCGAAGACCGAATACAAACGGGAAGGCCAAAAGGCATTTAAGTCGATGTGGGAGCGAATCGCCGAACAGGTGACTCAGGCGATTTTCCGAATTGAACAGGAAAGTCCGGCCTTCGTCGGTTCGCTGTGGAAGGTCACCGCCACGGAGCAGGACGTGGCTCCACCGATTGACGACGCGGTCGACGATTACCAGACCAATAGTTCGGAACCTGGTGAAGGAAAGAAGGCCGTCGATCCGATCGTTAACAGTTCCCCCAAAGTCGGCCGCAACGATCCATGTCCCTGTGGCAGTGGCAAAAAGTATAAGAAATGTTGCGGTAAGTAATTCTGCAGACAGGAATGGATTCCTTGATGAAGTGGGTTTTGAACTGCGTTTACGCATTTCTTTTGCTGGTGCTGTCACCCGTTATCCTGTGGCGAAGTTATCGCCATGGACGATATCGCAAAGGGTGGCGTGAAAAATTGCTGGGAAGTCTGCCGATCAGCTCTGGCAGCAATCCGGTGGTGTGGTTTCATGCAGTCAGTGTCGGCGAAGTTGTGCAGCTGCAAAAAATTGTGGACGCGTTTCGCGCCAAAACCAGCGATGCCTTCCAGATCGTCGTCACTTCCTCGACAGACACAGGTTTCGAGCTGGCCACGTCAAGATTCCCGGACTGCCGTGTATCGTGGTTTCCGCTGGACTTCTCCTGGGCGGTCTCGAACGCCATCCGACGCGTGAAACCGGCCATGGTCGTCCTTGTCGAATTGGAACTCTGGCCCAACTTCCTGCGTGAATGTGACCATGCGGGCGTCAGGACAGCTCTGGTCAATGCCAGGCTCAGTGAACGCAGCTTTCGAGGCTACTCGCGTGTGAAGCCGATCATGGCTCCACTGCTTGCACGGTTTCATGTCGTCGCCGCACAGACGGAAGAATATGCCAGTCGACTGCGAAGACTTGGTGCCCTCGCGGCCACAACGCAGGTCACCGGTTCGATAAAATTTGACGGTGCGACTGCGAATGACGAGAACGCTGCCACGAGCGAATTTCGAAGACTGTTTGCAGTTTCGGATGACGATGTCGTCCTGATTGCCGGCAGCACACAGCATCCTGAAGAGCAGATGGCACTGGATGCCTGGATGGAACTGCGGAAAGAACGCGCCAACCTGCGATTGATTCTGGTCCCACGACACAAAGAACGATTCGACGATGTGGCGGCCGTGGTTCGTGCCTCACGTTGCCGTTTATACCGACGTTCTGAATCCGGGCAAGGGAATACAGCGCCCGTTGATGCGGTCATCCTGCTGGACACCATCGGCGAACTGTCTGCGTGCTGGGGACTGGCAGACATCGCTTTCGTTGGCGGAAGCTTTGGTCCACGCGGCGGTCAGAATATGCTGGAACCGGCAGCTCATGGGGCGGCCGTCCTGTTTGGTCCCAACACATGGAACTTCAAAGACATCGTTGAACAGTTGCGCCACGCGGAAGCAGCCGTTCAGCTGCAAACGAAGGACGAGTTTCTGCCGACAATTAACAGGCTGCTGTCTGATGCCGAGGCAAGGGAACGACTGGGGCAGAATGCCCGAAGAACGATTATCGCTCAGCAAGGCGCAGTCAAAAAAACAACGCGTCTGCTGCATGACGCTATGTCCGATGACAGCGTTGTGAGTCGCGATGCATCCTGACCGGCTCTGCGGCCGCTCAGGATGAAGCTTCGTCGGTCGCTGCGCTGGCAGGCATTGCTGCTGCTTCCTGTGCTTTTGGTTTCAGCACGTCACCGACGTCTTCGACTTCTTCCGTGTCGTCCACTTTCGCTGTGACTCGATACGCCTTCTGGTCGCCAAATTTGTTGCTGCACTTTGGGCACTTGGCCTTGGCCAGACCTTTGCCGGCGGCCCCACCAAGTTTCTTGTTTTTTCGAGAACTCTCAGTGATTGCGACACCGCAGGTTCCGCAAACGTAGCCGGACAACTCAAGATCGAAACCAGGATCGTTCTCGTAGTAGACCACGTTCTTAACGGCTTCAATCTTCACCTCGCTCAGGAAGCAGAACAACGTGTCCGTTTCCTCGGCCGCAGGAACACCGTTGTCTTCTGCCGCGATTTTCAGCCCGAACAGGTCGTTCGCCTGTTCGGAAACTCTGCGGTAAACGCTCAACGGCATGGAGATAAAGGCCTGCCGACTGTCTGCAAGTTCAAGAGGTATGTACACAGCGATGCGCCCGTCGCCGAACACCGGCACACCGGCAAACATGCTTTCGTGAGCCTCAGTGACGGGCTGAATCAGTCGAATCTTAGCCGTCTGTTCCGCCGCCACCGTGTGTAATTCGCCAAACGGCAAATCGGCGATGGTTCCGGTCTTCTGAATATGTTCCCGGGTTAGTGCGCGTTGCTGCCCAACCGCCGGAGGACCGTCCGCGGCCTTTCCAAACATGCTTTTTTTTGCTTGCGCTGAGTACTTCACAAGGTACAGGCCCGTTTCGTGAAAGATGCCATCCACGCTCTCGAACGTCTTTGCCAGACTCCCGGGCTTCAGAACCACGTCCGTCGGTGCAATGATGTGAAGTTGCAGATCGTCAAGCCAGGCGACCTTGATCTGCGGCGCGCTGGCCCGCTGGGCTTCCTGCGGGCCCTTTCCCTTCTTCTTGATTTCCGGCACAATGAAGGGGTTCTTGCACTGCTTGCAACGCAGCGTACGACCACTTTGATCCTGGCTGACCCGAATCCACGCTCCACAGGAGCACGGCAACAGAATCCGCTTCCGCCGCGACTCCATCACCTTGCCACGCTGGCGGCGTTTTTCTTCTTTTTCGTCCTGCATGGCAATCCCGACCAGGTCAACGTCGTCAAGGTCACCGGGTGACTTCTGCTCATTCGACGTCGCTGCAGTCTGCTTGCTGGCGGCATCGTCTGCCGCTGCTGTGTCATCCGCCTTGGCCTTATCCGAAGTCGACTCCTCGGACGATGACGCACTGACCGCTTTGTCTGTGGGGGCCGTGCCCCCGGTTTTTTCGTTTGCGACAGGCTTCGCTGCGGGGGCCGAAGGTTTTGGAGCGGGGGCGGAAGGTTGTGAAGCGGCCGTGGACAAATCGAGTTCGAATTCGGCACCGTCGTTCGCAGAAAGGTTATTCAACGTGAATTCCGCGTTATCTTCTTCTTCGGCGTCAAACATTGAACGGCCGTAGCCCCCAAGGGAATCGTCTCTGGCAGGCAGCATTTCCGTTCTCTCTTCCAGCGGAATGTCACTGAAAATGATCGCCTGAGGCTTCGCCTTCAGTTCATTGTATTTGGCTTCAATATCAGCGCGCATGAACGCATTACAGCTCCAACAGCGAACAAGCCCGGAACGGACCAATTCCTTGCACTTCGGGCATGGGTCGAACATGTCCCGAAATTTGCGCGCGTTGACTTCTTCTGAAGTCTCCTTTGCCTTGGCACGGTTGGTATCAATAACGTGGCCACATTGCGGACACTCTCCTGTGTCAGACAGAATGAAGGCCTCACAGCCCGGACAACTATGAAATGATGTAGACATGCTGAGTCAAAACTATCAAGAACTAAGAGGAGGTGGTAAGAACACGTATGGAGTACTGGGAGAGCGCGGCCGCCTGAGGGTAGAAGACCTTCGCCATAGTTTTGCGGCAAATCGGCCGAGATGCAAATCCTCAAGTTCACCTTCTTTCGGACACATCGGTCACGGAATCCTTCGCCCTGGCGAATTCGGACCGTTTGACGAGATTTGAACGCAAAAATGCAGTGTTTTCAGGCGTTTAAGTCGGGATAATCCACCTCCCTGCCCCAACCGCACCATACTGCCGTTTTCTGGCTCAGAGCTGATGAAACACGGCTCACCCCATGTTCCTGGCCCTTGCGGAATGATTTCTGACTGCTGAAAAGTCGAATTCTCCGCGCCAGTGGCTTCGGTGTCCGCCGTTTTCAGACCATCAGGGCAGCCGAGCCACGGTCTTGATGACACATAAACAGGACTCGACGGTACACACCTGCACGGCCCCGATGTCTGCCAATACCGTTCGCTCCATAGGTTTGTATACATCCGGACGCGGAGTTCACTCAAGTGAATAATCACACCGATTCCAAGCACATATTCCGGCAGAAAACAAATCCGGTGACTGGCAAACCAACTGCCAAACGCATTTCTGCAGCATTATTGATAACATCGTCGCTGGTTAGGTGCAATGACGGCAAAACAACACCAAATGACAGTGGAAGTGTCAAAACTGCAGCAGGCCCATGGCAGACGCGCAAGAGCGGTGGCTCACTGGATATGTCAACATGCAGGGAACGCGATGGGTGCGGCCGGCCGCGGATGGGGGGCATGCATTCGGACGGGAGCCTCTGCGTTTGGAACACCGTCCACGGACGGCGACTGCGACGGACGCGGCAGGTGCCGTCCGCAGGACGCTAAACAGGGCTGTTTGCTGATGGATAAGAGAGGCGTCACGTCGAACGGTCACCGTGACTGTTTTCGGTTCCGAATGAATCTCAGCAGACCGTGTCCGTTTGTGTGCGCCTCGGCGTCTTCAGTTTCTGGATCTTTCAGTGATTGTTCCATGACTCCGGGAACAAGTCGCCGAATTCGGAGGCCCCACAGGTTCCCGGCGCGAAGTGGGGTGGTCTGAAGTTCTGCCTGGGGAATCGCGATCTCAAAACGCCACGATGTTTCGTCGGCTTCTGCGTCAACATACCATTGCGGATTCCAGCTTCTGGCCGTCCAGCACCGCTCGCTTGTCTGACCGCTTTCATCAACGACAAACTCAAAGCCGGTTGTGTAATCACGATCGACATCAAAATTGATGATTACGCGGTCCAGCGTGCCATGCTTTGCGTCGTGAAACCGGTCGACGGTGTGGTTCATTTGGTTCGAGTGACCGGGGCAGTGTTCCATTCGCCCGGCGACGTAGACATGATCGTCGTCCCAGGCCAGCATGATCAGGCAGTCGGCGGATGCGACGACCGGGTCGGCATTCGACACCGCCAGATGGAGCTCAATCGCGTCCTGCCAGCATTCCTCTGTCAGCTGGCCGTCCAGCACAGGTTTGGCCCGTACCTTTGGCAGGTTGATCGTCGGCACCGTCGTTTCCGCTGCTCCATGTACCGCTCCCTGTTCGGCTCGTGCTAACAGGGAATACAGATCGCTACCTGCCGCCGCTTTGGCCAGCAGCGTGCTGTTCGCTCCAAACGAACCGTGCCTGCGGACATTGGCCGCCTGCCGAAGAAGCAGCCGTGGAGAATTCGCGACTTCCGGCGCCAACGAACGCAGGACTCCTAACGCGCGGTCCGCATTCCTGTTCCATTGAACATCGACCGCGCTTCGATCAGAACCGGACGGATTCCAGAGCAGCGTACCTGTGCCCGAACGCACGATGGGAACACTGCCCGCCGCTGCCGCGGGTAGACGATAACCGACCAGCTGAATGCCGTCCCCGGCGCTTTCTTCGCTGACACTGCGTCTCAGAAAACGGAGTTCTGCTGAGGAATAAAACTGAAACAGCTGTTCCGCCGCCACGGCCGATTCCGGCGTCCGGGGAAAGCGATTGATCAGTTCCTTCAGCACAGCGATCATGCCTTCGAGATTATCTTCAGATTCGTAAAGATCCACGAGGTACTGCAGTTGCTGCAGTGCGAGACTGTTCGGCAAGTCGGCCCCCAGGGTCTGCAGGTGCGCGATCAGACTGAGCGGCGTTGTCCGCTGAGTCAGATGGCCGGTGAGTGCCGCGCGTTGCGTCTTTTCCCGCTGGCTGATTTGTTCCAGTCGTCTACGTTCTTCCGGACTTGCGTGAGTCAACGAGCGCCGGGATGCTGAGCCGGGCGCCGCCATTCCACCGGAAAAAAAATGTGTCGGCGTGGCTGCAGCCGCCGCAGTGCGCGAATGGGCTGCGTACGAAGACACGACAGATTCACCAGTTGCCTGAGGGGCGATCACGACAGATGGAGTCAGTCGCTGGCAATGGTTTGAAATCAGGTCTGCGGTGGTCCCCAGGTTGGGCAGCAGCGCATCGCCGGCAAAACTCAGCGATGAAGTCTCCTGATTCGTGAGTCCCCGAAACACCTGGGAAACCTCCCACGGTGCCAGTCCGACCGAATCAAGAATGGTGCCCCGCTGATCTCGACCGGACGCGATGTTCATGGCGACGTCGATGGCCTGCAGCCAGACATCGGCAATCTCATCGACGTCAGCCGTGCGTTCGATGCAAATCACGTCCGGCCGCCAGATTCGGATCGTTTCTGCCAGACGTTGCGGCAGCAATTCACTGACGCGATCATCAGTCTGTTGAGCCCACGTCTTCAACAGTTCGTGTCGCACAAGTTCCTGCAACGGTTGCGTGCGGGCAAACATCCAGTCCTGAACAAACTGGTTTCCTCCCACCTGTGCGGTCGCAACCCGCATTTCGCGGGCCGCGAATTCATCGTCAACGTGCTCGCTGGCCAGGCGGGCGGATGGTTGTACCACGACTGACCGAAAACCCTGGTCGCCGCTGATACTGGCCAGCATTCGCAGCGAAACGTCTTCCGGGTTGGTAACCAGACACATGATGGCCGCGCGGTAGTCGCCGTTGCGGACAGGTGCCCATGTCAGGCCTGCGTCCTGGGACCGATGAATTACGCCAAATGCTCCCACAGCCAGGACTGTCGTGGAATCGATGAATCGCACCTGTCGCAAGGGAGCTCCCGAAGAAACCCTCCGAAACGTCCACGATCGCCCATCGTCACTGCTGTGCAGGACAACGCTGCCAGGACTTCCGACAATGCACACGTTCGTCCCCTGCCTGTCAACACTGGCAAAATCAATCACGTCGTTGAGTCGAGAAGGCAGTCGTCCGACAGGCGGCACCCATGAGATTCCTCTGTCCCGGCTTTGCAGCAGGAAGCCCCCATCGCCCACCAGCCAGCCATGTCCGTCCCGCGAAAGTGCCGCGCCGTGAACTTTTCGAAACGTGCGGACCGGCTGTGCCAGAGTTACGAGCTGTTCGCCGACCACAGCTCCGTAAGCGCTGCCGGAACCGACAACAATGCCGTCCCCGGGGGCAAGAAAGGCCCCCGATGTCCACTGTCCGCTCCTCATGTCCGTCTGTAGTGACTTCCACGTCTGGCCGCCATCGTCGGTTCTCAGCACACTCGACTGGCCCGCCGACGTCAGCGGAGCGATTGCGACTCCGTTTTCCAGGTCGAAGAACCGGATGTAGCTGAGCGGCGGCAAATCCGATCCTGCCCGAACACCGGAGACGGAAATTCCCTGGGTTGCGACGGCGACACCGGTTGTGGCAACGTGCTGCCAGCTGTCGCCGCCATCTCTGGTTTTCAAGAGCAGTCCGTGATAACGCCTTGCGAAATGATCAAACCGAGCGCCGGCGACGTAGCCGACCTGATTCGTCAGAAAACAGACGGTCTGCAAGCTGCATTCAAACGGCAGAATAGTCGTCTGCCAGGTGATTCCACCGTCATCACTGCGAATGATCACTCCTCGATCGCCAACGGCCCAGACATCGGTGCCAACACTACACACATCGTGGAGCGACGCGTCGTCAGCGATGGCGGCGGTTCTTGGAACCGGTCCCGCAAAGAATGGTGCTGGAATATTCTCCTCCGGAACGACCGTCAGCACGCTTGCGCGCGGCGACGGACCAGCTTGCTGGGCAGGACATTCCAGATTCAGCAGCAGACACAAGACGGTGCATGAGGCAACAGCCCTCTTGACGTTTGCCCACCATTCGTGCGTTGGGCCCACGTGAGTGCTGCTTGCCATTTGAAGCTTCATTTCGCAGGGACTCCCACAGAGAGTGAATGTACTCGTCGTCCAGGACCGGTTTTTGGCGTTAATCCACGGTCAAGTGGCGTTGCAGGAACATGAGCTGCACTGTTTTTGTGAGCCTCAAAGGCACTGGCAGAGCCGGTGGCCCCCATCAACACACGGCACAACTGCACGACCGTCGGGTCGCGGGCAGTGACTAATGTCGCCATGCAAACCAGCGCCTGCGACGACGGGTTAATGAGAGCCAACGGCTATCGCAAGCCCTATAGCACAAACGTGCACTTCCCGGGATAGGAATCCAGGCAGTTGCAGAATGTGCCGATCCCTGCATGGAATGATGCGGGAATAGCGATTTCCGATGCTCTGCAGGGCGACAGATCTTGACCATCGGTCAGATCTTTGAGACAGTCAGGCTCTGCTTAGACTGATTCCAACATCAACATATCACTGCCCCATGGATTGGGGCTGCATTTGGCAAAGGAGTGCCCTTACCGTGAAACAGCTGATTCTTACGCTGTTGGCTATTGCTGTCACAGCCACCACCGGTGTTGTTCAGGCTCAAAGTCCGGCCCCTACAAAAGGCCACCGTGTCGGGCTGATCGACATGGCCCACGTCTTCCAGAACTACAAAAAGTTCGAAGAACTCCGTTCCGGTCTGCAGGCTGAGATCGAAAAAAGCGACGCTGAAGCCAAGGTGATGGTGGAACGACTTCAGAAGGGGCAGGCCGAAATCAAGAAGTTTGATACAGGCAGCCCTGAGTATGAGCAACGTGAAAAACAGTTGCTCGACCTGAAGGGCGAATTTGACGCCTTTCGCGCCGCCACACAACGACGGCTGGCCAGAAAAGAATCAGAGACCTTCAAGGTGATCTACACCGACGTCACCAAAGCCGTGAAGCTGTATGCTGAGTACGCTCATTTCGATCACGTGATGCGGTTCAACCGTAAAGGGATCGAGGAAATCAAGAACCCTCAGGAAGCCGTTCAAACGATGAACAAGACATTCATCTACACGAACAGTGAAAACGACATTACTGACGTCGTGCTGCAGTATCTGAACAAGCCCTACGCATCCGGGACACCCGTCGTACCGGCGGCGGGACGCACCAGACAAAAGTAGCAGGACGGGGCACGCGGTGATTCGTGCCCCACTGCATCTCTTGTAACAGTACGGCAGAGACTCCTGCAGCAGCAGGAGTCTTCTGCTGGTTTATGCTTTCCTCACGGACGAAGCTCACGTGCATTCCGATTTCGACATAAGGAACAGAAAAACACTACAGACTTCCCCGACCCGGCGTCAGAACACCATCGCACGACGTGTGGAGTTTCGTGGTCGCGGAATGTTTCATGGAATTCAGACAACGCTGGCACTGCTGCCAGCGGAGGCCGATACGGGAATCGTCTTCCGTCGAACGGACCTGCCACACTCTCCGCCGATAAGAGCGTCCTGCGACCTGATCGCAACGGAACCACGGCGTACAGTTCTCGCGGCCACCAAAGAAGTACGCGTCGAAACTGTTGAGCATCTCATGTCCGCAATGGCCGGGTTGCAGGTGGACAACTGCATTGTCGAAATCGATGCTCCGGAGGTGCCGGGGTTCGACGGGTCGTGTCGCCCGTTCTGCGATGAAATTCTGACCGCCGGAACAGTGCCACTGCATGTCGACGCCCGCCCATTTGTTGTTGACGATCTGCGCATGGTTCAGAGCCATGACCGAGCGCAGACGCTCGTCCTGCGACCGTACCTGCACCGCTGTCTGACCGTGACTTATCACCTCGACTACGGTCGACACGCGGTCGTTCCGCCACAGACGATGTCAGCAGAAATATCACCGAAGTTCTTTTATTCTGAGATTTCTGCGGCCAGGACGTTTGTTCTGGAGAGCGAAATCTCATCGCTCCGAAAGATGGGCTATGGCAAACATCTGACCGCTCTGGATCTTGTTGTCGTGGGTCGCGACGGGATTCTGGATAACACGCTGAGGTGGCCGGATGAAGCCGTTCGTCACAAAATCCTGGATTGCATCGGTGACCTGGCATTGTCAGGAACGTCGCTCTGTGGACATGTGACGGCGTATCGCAGCGGACATCACCTGAACCACGAACTTGCAAAAACAATTGCGACACTTAATAAGGGACAGCGGTCTGATCAAGCAGCAGCCTGAATGAGACAGCTTCTGTTTCGTGGATCACAATTGACAAAACAGTGCACTAAGACATGACAACACAGTATTCTCCGGCACCGGCCAGGGAATAAATTCTCCAGACCAAAGTTTGGGGCCGAAAACAACCGGAATCGGATTCCGCGACGCGACTCTTGATCAGGATGATCACTATGGAACCTCGAATCTCACCACTATCCCAGGTTGACGCCTCTGCCCAGCTTGGCAAAGGGGTGGTCATCGGACCATTTTGCCTGGTAGGACCGGGTGTGGTCGTCGGTGACTTTACCGAATTGACCAGCCATGTCGTGTTGACTGGCAAAACGACACTTGGTGCCCACAACAAGCTGCACCCGGGGTGTGTGATTGGCGGCGAACCGCAGGACGTCAGCTATCAGGAATCGGCCACTGAGGTTGTCATCGGTGACAACAACATTTTCCGCGAAGGCGTCACCGTTAATCGCGGTGCTGAAAAGGAAGATCACGTTACGCGAATTGGCAATCGCAACATGTTTATGGCCAACAGTCATGTCGCCCACAACTGCCGAATTTACAACGATGTGATACTGGTCAATGGCGTCCTGCTGGGCGGCCACGTACACATTCATGACCGAGCGATTGTTTCGGGTAACACTGTTGTCCACCATTTTTCCACAATCGGTCGGCTCAGCTTTGTCAGCGGTGGCTGTCGTGTACCGCACGACATTCCTCCCTTCATGCTGGCAGCCGGAAGCGACAATCCAACCTTGAAGACGATCAATATTGTCGGTATGCGTCGTGCCGGCATCTCTGAACACTCAATCGAGGTCATCCGTACCGCCTTCAAGATGTTGTACCGGAAACGCAAGACACTGGCGGAAGTCCACGAATACTTCGACGAGACACTGGAAGGCGTGAGACCGCTGGAACTGTCGCAACTGCTGCACTTCATTGAGGCTCAGCGGGCCGGAAAACTCGGGCGGGCAAGAGAAGTCGGACTAGCTCCGGCAGCGGATGGAGCCAGGGAACGAAAAGCAGCATGACACAATTACGAATGGCAGTGGTTGGAGTGGGGTCACTCGGACAACACCACGCTCGAAAACTGGCGAATACTGACGGTGTCGAACTGGTTGCTGTTGTTGACCCGAACGAACCGCAGGGCCGCAGCGTTGCTGAACAGCACGGCGCGCGTTGGGTAGCGTCACCCGATGACATTGTCGCCGACCTTCACGGCGTTGTCGTCGCGACACCGACAGTGTTTCACCTGGATACCGCCAGACAATTTCTGCAGCGGAGCATTCCCACTTTCATTGAAAAACCGCTCGCCTCAAATGTGGCTGATGCACAGCAACTGGCTGACACCGCGGAACAATACGACGCGATACTGCAGGTCGGCCACATCGAACGATTCAATCCGGCCTTCGCCCTGGCGAAGGAACGTTGTGGATATCCGCTATACGTTCGCTGCCAAAGGGTGAGTCCGTACACATTCCGATCGACGGATATCGGTGTGATTCATGACCTCATGATTCATGACATCGATCTGGCTCTGGCGTTGACGGGTGAAATGCCGACATCGGTAGATGCATTTGGCGCGGTCGGCATCGGCCCTCATGAGGACATGGCGGTTGCGCGACTCAAGATGCCCGGTGGTGCCGTCATCGACCTCACTGCCAGCCGGATGAGTCCGGAAGTAGAACGCAGTCTGCAGATCTGGGGCACAAACGGTTGCGTCCACGCCGATTTGCAATCACGAGTCGTGCGAACCTGGGAACCGAAGGGACAGTTCCGTACGACGCCACAATTGGTTCACGCTATCGCCGCCAGTACTCCTGACCCCAGAACGCTGAAGGATCGAGTTTTCGGCGAATGGATCCAGGCAGACGAACTCCAGGCGAATTCCGACGATGCGATGTCGCTGGAACTGCAGGATTTCCTCGGGGCGATCCGGAATCGATCGAAACCCACGGTATCCGGGGTCGAAGGACTTAACGCAATGATTGTTGCGGAATCGGTGCTGAACGCCCTCAATGTTTGGTCGTATCAGACCGGTCAAAGACAGGAAAACCAGCAAAAAGCGGCTGCCTGAGATCCCGCCGACAGAACACCGTGTTGCTTGACCACGCTGGGATCCCGCCGCATAATCCCCGCTCTCCAGACGCTCCCCTTGCGTCGAATTCGGGTAGACGTACAGAGGTTGTGGCAATCCATGCTGAAGGCAGAAGAGCTGGAGCAGTTCAAAAAAATGCTCCGAATGATTCAGGCTCGACTTCGTGGCGACGTCGAACAGATTGAGGAAGAAGCGTTTTCCGGTAAGAGCGGAGGCGACCATGGGTCCTCCAATCACATGGCAGAAATGGGAAGCGACGCCTGGGATCTCGACTTCTCTCTGCGCATTGTGGAAAATGATCAGGATTCCATGAAGGAGATCTCCACAGCGCTTCACAAGATCGACGACGGCACGTTTGGTCTGTGTGAGATGTGCCTCGAAGCCGAAATTCCTCAGTCCAAGGCGTGGATCCCGAAGGCTCGACTTCGAGCCATTCCCTACGCGCGAAATTGTGTCACGTGTGAACGAAAGCGAGAAGACGAGGACTGATGGAGAAGCTGCCTCGGAATCGTGTCATCATTTTTGCGACTTTGTCTGCAGCCTGCCTCATACTCGACCTGTGGTCGAAGTCGTTAGCGTTTGAATCCTTCGGCGTACGAAACGGCGGTCCATGGTTGATTGATGGATGGGTCCGCTTTCGATTTTTCACCAGCCTGAACGAAGGCGCGCTGTGGGGGATGGGGCAGGGCTTCGCCTGGGTATTCGCTCTGCTGAGTGTGGCGGCCTTCTGCGGAATCGTATACTGGTTGTTCGTCGCTCGCGCCGCCGAAAGTCTTTGGCTGACAGTGTGTCTGGCGATGGTTTCAGGGGGCACGCTGGGGAACCTGTATGACCGTCTGGGGTGGCACGGAGTTACGCTGCCCGGTCAGAACGAACCGATCAAGGCGGTCCGCGACTTCTTCCACTTTCAGTTCGGCGGGACAGTAGAACAGCCGGCACTGGATTGGGCCATCTTCAATGTGGCCGATATCTGTCTGGTCAGCGGCGCCATCATGCTGATGATTCAGTCCTTCTTTGCGCAACCGGAGGCACTTCCCGCGGGGTCCTCAGCGGCACCTTCCAAGTCGTGACAGATCATCCGCACCGGGTGCCTACACATGGCGTGGCCTTGAACGCTTTCCTGCACCTCGCACAGCGTCCGGCCGCGGGGCTCTAAATGCGCCGCAGTACAAAAACCGTGTCGCCCATTTCATCAGACAACTGCAGCGGTTCTTCGATGTCGTACCAGAAGTCGTAGACGTCCAGCAG
Source organism: Fuerstiella sp. (assembly GCA_039831575.1). Lineage (GTDB taxonomy): Bacteria > Planctomycetota > Planctomycetia > Planctomycetales > Planctomycetaceae > Fuerstiella. Next base: position 16,475 of record JBDONA010000712.1, read on the forward strand.
TTCAAACTCCGGAACTCGTTTGATCAGTTCTTCAAACTGATGAGCCCGATAGATTCGCATCTGATAGTCGGTTTCGAACAGCTGCGGAGAAGCGGCGTCGCTGGTCACCGCTTCCATGCGAAATTTCAGTGTTTCCAAACGTGTTGCGCGGTCGCATTGGGCCACATCCAGCCGCATATTGACGGTCGTTTCGTCTTTCGAAACGCTCCATTCCTCGCTGTCCTCTTCGTCTGCGTCGGGAGGCAGCAAATGCATGCCGATCAAATACAAACCGCCACTTCGCACGGAATCAGCCACGGCTTGAAGATGTCGGGCCGCGTCACTTTCTGTCAGCAGATGACGGAACGTGTTGACCAGACAATAAGCGACATCAGCTATCGGTTCACACGACAGGTCACGCATGTCGTTAACTGTCACGTCCGCGGTCAGGTCGGCAGCGGCGAGGCGAGCTCTGGCAAATTCCACCGCGGCAACGCTCAAATCACAGGCCGACACGTCGTAACCACGCCGTGCCAGCTCAAAGACCAGCCGACCACCACCACATCCCGGTTCCAGCAGTCGTTTTACCGGAAAGCTGCAGTATTTTCGGCCCGCTGCGTCGATAAAGTCCGCCTCCAACTGTGTATCGTCATCAAACGCGAGATCCCAGTATTGTGGCCAGTCGTAGCAGTTCATGCCGGATGTTCACCGCGCCTGTTTGGATTGTCAAGACAGGACGCTCCTCCCGCCCCTTTGCCCGCGAGGTGCCGCTAATCGGGCTTAAGAGCAACCTCGAAATCAACTACGATATTAAGGCAGATTCTTGAGATAATTCACTGTCATTCGGCCCTGTCGACCTGCAGGATATTCCGCCTTAATCCACCTTCATCTCGCTGTACCGACGTTGTCGCAGAACAACGCCTGCCCGGAGCCTACTCGATGAGCCAATCTGTTGTGCCTGATTCAATTGCCGCTGACGTCCTTCAAAAGATTGAAAACCAAACGGCTCAGATTGGAGTCATTGGCCTTGGATACGTTGGCCTGCCGCTGATCAGCGCCTTTACGAACGCCGGATTTCGCTGCATTGGTTACGACGTTGACCAGAACAAAGTAGACGCCCTGTCAGCCGGACGCAGTTATATCAAGCATGTGGAATCGGCCACCGTTGCTGACTGGATCGAACGGGACGTGCTGGAACCGACGTCCGATATGCAACGTCTTGGCGATGCGGACGTGTTGCTGATTTGTGTGCCCACGCCATTGACCGAAAGCCGTGACCCGGATCTGAAATACGTGGAACTCACCGCGCAGGCGATTGCTGCGACGCTACGGCCTGGCCAGCTTGTGATTCTGGAAAGCACAACTTACCCCACAACCACTCGCGACGTGATGGTGCCGATCCTCGAACGTAACGCCGAGGGACTCAAATGCGGAGAAGATTACTTTGTGGCTTACAGTCCGGAACGCGAAGACCCGGGCAATCCCGATTTCACGGCAGCGGGAATTCCCAAGGTCGTCGGCGGCTACGATCAGGCAGGTTGCGACCTTGCCTGCAGTCTATATTCGAAGGCCATTGTTCAGGTCATCCCCGTTGCCAGCGCCGAAGTAGCGGAAGCCTGCAAGATTCTCGAAAACACTTACCGCGCCGTGAACATCGCGCTGGTCAATGAACTAAAGACGCTGTTCGATCAGATGGGCATCGACATCTGGGACGTCGTCGACGCGGCAAAAACGAAACCCTTCGGATTTCAGGCGTTTTATCCGGGGCCGGGACTCGGTGGACATTGCATCCCGATTGACCCGTTTTACCTCAGCTGGCTGGCACGTCGTCACGGCATGAGTACTCGGTTCATTGAACTGGCGGGCGAAGTCAATTCGCGAATGCCGCGTTACGTGATCAGCCAGCTGGCGGAATTTCTCAATAACGTCGGCAAGCCGATCAAGGGCAGCAGGATCTGTCTGTTGGGAATGGCTTACAAAAAAGACGTGGACGATCCGCGAGAGAGTCCATCGTTCGAACTGCTGGAACTACTGCTCGAACGCGGTGCTGAGGTCACCTACAACGACCCTTACATCCCCGTGTTGCCTCAGGTGCGGCACCGTGACGTGCCGCCCATGGAAAGCCAGGAACTGACAGCAGAGCTCCTGGCCGGACAGGACTGCGTTCTGATTGCCACCGACCATTCGTCGTACGATTGCGACTTCATCGTTGAACACTCCACGATGGTACTGGACACCCGGAATGCCACCAGAGACGTCAAGATGGGGCGTGACAAGATCTTCAAAGCCTGATGATCTGCGACCTGCCCGGATTCCGACCCGCGACTTTGGCCAGGTGGAATTCAATTCCAAATCCGCTCTTAATCCAGCGACAGACCGTAGGCGGTCGCTGCGTTCTTCCAGAAGTATCGTTCACTGGCGTCCTGTCCCTTCGCAGAAAAGTACGCGTTCACCAGACGAACAAAGCTGGCGTAGTCGCCGCTTTTCTTTGTACAGGGCCAGTTGCTGCCGTAGATTAGACGTTCGGAACCGAAATACTTCCATAACGGATCCAGCACCGTTCGGTAATGGTCCGGGTCTTGAGGAGCGGGTTGCTGTGTACAGCGTTGATACAGTCCGGACACCTTGCAAAAAACATTTGGGTGCTTTGCGAGGCTCGCCACAGCATCAATCCACTCTTTGTCGGGAGCCTTGCCGTCGATGTCATAGCCCAGCACGTGGTCCACGACAATTCGTAGCTGCGGAACATTTGCGGCCAGGACATCAACCTCCTTCACGCCTTCGATCCCTTTTCCGTTCGCCAGAATGTCGAGCGACAGTCCCGCCTGTTCGAGCAGACGGAAATTTGCCAGCACCTGCGGGTGCGTGTAATCGATGGGCGTGCTGGTGCGAGCTCGAATACCAACAAAGCGTTTGTCTTTGCAAAGGCGCTTCAGTAGTTTGCCAAAGTCTTTCCGATTCGGATCGATGTTGCCCACCAGTGCGACGTAGAACGGATCCCCGGCAACCTGGTCCAGCACCCACTTGTTATCTTCCAGCCGATCGCTTGCCTCAACGATCACAACCCCGGTCACGCCTGCCGATTTCGCAATGCGTGAATACTCCTCAGGCAGATGCGGCTTGTACAGCACCTTGTCATCTGCCGGCGGCCAGGGAACTCCGTTTGGCCGACGAGTGTCAAAAAGATGAATATGAGTGTCGATCAGGTGTTGCACTTTCGGCAACGGCAGATCCCCCGACTTCTCCTCCGCCAAGCTCATTGTCGCCGAGAGGAGGACCAGTGCCGCAGCCACTACGCGAAAACCGTGCATTCAGAATATTCCCTAAATCATTCTTTTTGGACTCAAATCGGCGGCCCACAAGAGCATGCTACACTCCGAGTGGCAGCTTGCCCATTGCACCGAATCTGCCTCTTCATAGCAACTGATTGAGGGAATACAGATGACGACGCAGAGCTCTTCCATTGGAACCGCTCTTCCAGTCTCATCGGTGGCGCATTCCACGGGCTGAATTTCGAGGTCCGGGGCTGCACCAGTCAGGCGGTCTGGTGCCACAATGTTTTTTGCTTTTCCTGGACCATGAAATCAGGCAAGATACTGGTAGCAGTCACACTCCGGTCGTACATCGCTCAATTCGCAACTCGGTAAACGATGCACTCAGTTTCTCTACCTCCATCGTCACAGCCCGGCAGCGCAGGCAACATCGCCGGCGGCTGGTGGCACACGACCGAAGAGGACGGACGTATTGTCTGTGACCTTTGTCCTCGTGAATGCCACATGAAGCCCGGTGACCGTGGCTTCTGCTTTGTGCGGCAGAACGTCGAAGGTCAGATGCAGCTGACAACATACGGAAAGAGCACGGGGTTCTGCATTGACCCTATTGAAAAAAAACCGCTCAATCACTTTTACCCGGGTACCGCAGTGCTGTCGTTTGGAACAGCGGGGTGTAATCTGGGCTGCAAATTCTGTCAGAACTGGGACATCTCCAAATCGCGGGAGGTGTCGCGGCTGAGTGAACTGGCGATGCCGGAGATGATTGCTGCGGCCGCGCAGCAAACCGGCTGCCGCAGCGTCGCCTACACGTACAACGATCCGGTCATCTGGGCCGAATACGCGATCGACACCGCAAAGGCTTGCCGAGAGCGTGGGATCAAGTCAGTGGCTGTGACGGCGGGGTACATCACACCAGCGGCACGGCCGGCTTTTTTTCACGCCATGGATGCTGCCAACGTCGACCTGAAAGCATTCACCGAGGACTTCTATCACAAGATTACCTATTCACACCTGGAACCGGTCCTTGAGACGTTGAAGTGGCTGAAGCACGAAAGCGACGTCTGGTTCGAAATCACTAATCTGATCATCCCGGATGCCAATGATTCCGCGGACGAACTTCGTCAAATGTGCGACTGGGTTCTGGACAGTGTGGGAGCTGACGTCCCGGTTCACTTTACGGCGTTTCATCCGGATTTTCGCATGCTGGACCGGGGTCACACGCCTCACGAAACGCTGTTGATGGCAAAACAGATCGCAACAGAACAGGGACTTCATTTTGTGTACGTGGGCAATGTCAACGATGTGCAGAATCAGAGTACATGGTGCCCGCAATGCAACGAGCTGCTGATTGAACGTGACTGGCACCAGTTGGGCAGATACCACATGACCGCAAATCGCTGCGGCGCATGTGGCACTGAAATCGCGGGACACTTTGACGACGCCCCGGGAACATGGGGGCGAAAGCGCCAGCCAATTCGCATTAGCGAATATGGGGCGGCCACAAATCACGCCGCCGCAGACCCCGTTAATCTGGTACAACTCGGGACAGCGGCCCGATCAGGGCCGCAGACATCCAACGACAGCCGGAACAAAAACTCCAAAGCGAATAAAACGATGCAGACAGTTCGGGAAAGCCCGGCGCTGACGACGGAACAGGAATCCGCGATTCACAAAGCTGCGTGCGAAATCGTGCGGGCAGCAGTGAATAAACGGCCCGTACGTCTGAGCGACCCAACGTTACTGAACTCAGCGGACGAAACCGTGATGGGCACGTTCGTCACGTTGAAGCGGCAGGGGCAGCTACGAGGCTGCTGTGGCAGTCTGGGGCAGCCGATGCAGCTGCTTACGGCACTGACCCAGTCGGGCACTCGCACTGCAGTTGAAGATCATCGGTTTCCTCCGGTGTCAGCGTCGGAACTGCCGTACCTGACTCTGGATGTCACTCTGCTGTTCAACTTTGAACCGATCACTCAGCAGAGTGAACAGCGTGCTGACGCCGTTGAAGTCGGTAAACACGGCCTCAGGATCGCACGGGGCAACAAGGCCGGCCTGCTGCTGCCGATCGTGGCCATCGAACGCAACTGGGATTCGCGTACATTTCTGGATCAGGTGTGTCACAAGGCGGGGCTGCCGATCACCGCATGGCAGCAGCCGGATGCGCAGTTGACACGCTTCGAAGGTCGCATGATCGAACGTGATTTCGATGCGACGGTACTAATTGACAATGTTGCTGAACAGCAACACCCCTTCAGCCAGAGAGAAGTTGAAACGCTGGCAGGATTCGCGAAGACCAACATCGTCGCGGCGTATCAGGGCGCGGTGCCGGGGTGTTTTCCGGCAAATTGTTCGGACGGTACGGTCGACGGAATTGCCCTTCGATTGTCATTTCCCGGCACGGATCAACACGCGACGTTTTCGCAGATTCAAATTCGCCACGGATTTGCATTACAGACAACTTTATTACAGCTGACCGGCACTGCAGCCAATTGGTTGCGCACGTCGCGGGTGAACACTCAGCTGATTGGACAGATGGTCGTCGACATTGTGCTGTTTGCCGATTCCGCCATGCACGGAACTGTGGCAGCCTGCGACTCAGGAGGCATCGATCCACAAACCAGAGCCGTCATGGTCACTGAGTCCGGCCGCACGGCATGGCGATTCCAGCGGGATGCTGCGGCTGATGAATTGGTTAAGGCAGCGGCTGCGGCAGCAAAGGTTAGTGTACCGGTGGCGGCTCAGGTGTTCAGTTTTGCGGCAAGATCCAGCGTGGATGCCATCGGCAACAGCAACGTACCAATGGCTCACACCGGGACAGATGTGCGTCCGGCCGGCGCGGCGGGGCGATTCTATCCAGCTGATGCCGTTACCCTGGCAAAGACTGTTACCGACTGCCTGGGAAAGATGCCGGCGACAAAAGAAACGTGGCCGGCAGTCATGGTGCCTCACGCCGGGCTTCAGTTTTCGGGACGCATTGCCGGTGATGTCTTGAAGAGAATCCAGATTCCCGACACGGTGATTATCATCGGCCCGAAGCACACACGACACGGCGTCGAGTGGGCCGTCGCACCGCATACAACCTGGCAGCTTCCTGACGCAACAGTCGCGGCGGACCGAGAGCTCGCCAACAAGCTGGCCGAACGAATCGACGGACTGGAACTGGATTCCGCCGCTCACGCTCAGGAGCACTGCATCGAAGTACAGCTGCCTTTCCTTCACCGGCTGGCACCAAACGCAAAAGTTGTCGGCATTACGATCGGCGGCGGCAATCCGGAGCGTTGCCGGCAATTCGGACAGCAATTGGCAGCTGTAATCGCAGAACTGCCGACACCGCCCCTCCTGGTCATCTCCAGCGACATGAATCATTTCGCCACGGACGAAGAAAACCGCAAGCTGGACGAGATGGCGCTGACGGCCATGGAATCACTCGACCCGGCAGAATTGTTCAGTACCGTCACATCGAAGAATATCAGCATGTGCGGCCTTCGCCCCGCGGTGATCGTAATGGAAGCACTCCGAACAGCCGGTCAACTTTCAAAAATGCAACGCACTGGTTACGCCACCAGTGCCGACGTTTCCGGAGACAACAGCCGAGTCGTCGGCTACGCCGGCGTGCTGCTTGGTTGATGCGGGACGGCCCGCAAGCCGTTGCGGGCTGACGCCTGGAAATTTATGGTCCGCTTCTGTTGGTCGTCTCTCTGCCATCCGGCGTTCGCTAAAAACTCCCGACGGTCAGCGTTTGCCTGCTGACCGGAACTGAATATCATCACCCCATGCTGCACCTTCATTCAACATCTCCCGACCGCTGGCTCACTCAGGTGGATCAGAACCTCAACACTGTGCTCATCGACCACGCTCATTGTGAACAGAAGGCGGCTTCGACGGCGATGCACCTGATGTTTGAGTATGTAGAAAACGAGGACCTGTGTCAGCAGATGACGGAGATCGTCACCGAGGAGCTGGAGCACTTTCATCTGGTGCGGGCGCTGCTGAAGCAGCGTGATATTCGTTTCTACAAGATGAAGCCGGCCACGTACGGGCGAAAGTTGAAGGAATTGTGCCGTCGTCAGGAACCGCACAAAGCCGTCGATCGACTTCTGATCGCCGCGCTGATTGAAGCTCGCAGCTGCGAACGGTTCGCATTGCTGCGCGACCATCTGAAGGACACACAGCTAAGCGAATTCTATGGCAGCCTTTACGAATCTGAGGCGCGACACCATGCGACGTATGTCCGTCTGGCAAGATCGTATGGCAGCGATGACGTTGTCAATGACCGACTGGAGGATCTGGCTGCCGCAGAAGCGATGATCATCGCCGAAGGCTGCGACTTGCCCCGTGTCCACAGTTGAGACTGAGACGAAAACCCATAGCAGGGCGAAATGGATGAGCTCTCAGAAAGTCCCGGTCTCCTGAAGAGAGACCGGGATGATCGTCTCTTATCAGTCGCCGCTGGAACGCCACTCCATTGTGGTCGGTTCAGCAACCTTGCGGTAGCCAAGGCTTGTCAGTACTTCCAGTACTTCGCTCCATGTTGGAAACGGGCGACCACTCTTGCGTTTGTAGCTGTCCATGGCTCGCATGAACTCAACTTCAGACCCTGAATAGTCTCGTTCGCACGTCGTGGGATCAATTTGACGGCGTCGGTCCTGTTTGCGACGGTCAGTGACCTCAGGAGCCGTTTCTTCCAGGAAGGCGTCGTCAGGGGCGGAAACAGTTTTTTCCGGGACAGCACCTCTACGCCGGTTCACGCGGCGTTCTGTGACCAATACGTCCGGTTCAACTTCAATCATGAATCAGTTCTCTCGCGTTTGAGGACAACGGAGTCGGTCTGCGACCATTCCACAAGGGCGCAAACGTCTCACAGCGGAAGGCTTCTCATCCGTGGAGAAAGGGCAACAGGACTGGTCGCTCTTTACAAACGAGCAACGTCTGCCTGACTTCCTGTGCATGGTTCCACCAGCCCGACCTTCCGGACTTTAGAACTCTTCCACAAAAACGAATGGCGAGAGAAGATAATCTGATTAAATGAAGCTGATAACAAAAGGAAACATGAGCGACTGCGGAAAATAACCACCTGTGCCGGTTGTGTCGCCGCTCTGCGATTCACGATGTCACGAAGAGGCGGCTACTTGTGGTAACCAAGCTCCGACATCACATCAAACAGCTCTTCAAAAGTGATGAAGCGGCGGCGATGTGAGACCTTGTATTCGTCAACTGCTTCGGCAAATTCCGTGACTTCCGGGCGACTTGACCGTTTGCCATCGCGAAACTGACGGCGTTCAAATCCTGCCCCACCAGTATTGCTGCCGGAATTGCGTCGATCCACAAAACCAGGATTCTCGACCGTTGCGGTTTGCTGTTCCATTGTACCTGCCTTGTACCTGCGTTTTGATCAATGGGTTGATCGGGACCTTGTCAAATGTCTGCTTCAGTCTCGGTCGACTTTTCAACATCTGCAAACGGGAATGATCGCCGACAGTCGTTTCTGAGCCTGTTCTGTGGCGGTTAAACCGAATACATTGATTAGCTCGATCGTGCCCGGCGCCACAACAGCGTTGAAACTGCCGACCGACAAAGTCTTACCGCAGAATGGCCACCACGACTCTGTCGAGCCCTGGCCGGAAATCATTAAGGCCAGTCAAGCATATGCCCGAACTACGGCTCGATCTCGACACGATGGAACGCAATGCCTCCAGAATCGGAAAGGAAGTCCTTGGCCTCGGTAAGCTGTGGCGTCCCCACATCAAAGCGCACAGCCAGCCGAAAATTGCGAAGACGCTGGTGCAGTACGGCGCGTGCGGGGTAACAGCGGCCAACGTCGCGGAAGTTGAAGTGATGGCAACGGCTGGTATTCCATCGGTCCTGCTGGCTCACATCGCTGTGGCCGAAGCACAACTGGACCGTCTGGCCGTCGCGTCAAAGCAGACTAACCTGCTGGTGACGATCGATCACTATGTGCAGGCAGAACTCTTTTCAGCGACAGCGCAACGTGCGGGTGTCGAGTTTCAGGTGCTGATTGACATCGATATTGGCATGCAGCGCACCGGAGTTCGTCCTCGCGTCGACGCCACCCGCCTGGCAGTCGCGGCAGATCAACTTCCAGGGATATCGGTGGTTGGCATTATGGGTTACGAAGGACATCTTTTGACAATTGCTGATCCGGCGGAAAAACAAAAGGCCATTTTTGACGCCATGAACGTTTTGCAGCAAACCCGGGATGCGATACAGCACGCAGGCGTGTGCTGCGACTTTGTCAGTGCGGGAGGTAGCGGATCCTTCTGGATCACCGGACAACACGAGGCTGTGACGGAATTGCAGGCTGGTGGCGGAATCTTCGGAGATCTCTTTTACACCCAGGCCTGCAGCCTTCAGGATGTCGAACCCGCTCTGACGCTCACCGCGGATGTGGTTTCGCGACCGTCGCTGGATCGAGCCGTCCTCAATTGTGGACGAAAAGCCGTCAATCCCGTCGTTCACCCTGCAGAACTGCTGGATGTTGCCGGAGCAACAATCGATTCACTGAGCGCCGAACACACCGTCGTTTCGCTGGAAGGGACGGCCCGGGACCTGAAGATCGGCGATTCCGTCCGCCTGGTGGTGGGCTATTCAGATCACACCATCCTGATGCATCGACACATCCACATCTACCGCGGCGCAGAAAAAGTTGACGTCTGGCCTGTCATACGCAGCTAGTGCGTGTCGCACGGACGTATAGCGGGTCCGGCGAGCGATTTCGCAGCTGAACGGTGGTGGAAGTCGCTACACTTCGGTGAAGCGCGCTCTAATAAAAGGTTGCCGGCAAAGAGCAATTGCAAATTGGCTGTTGAACATTACGATTCCGGCAGCGCGTGGTCACGGATCAGGACTCAATCAGCCTCCTCCTCTCAGCTGCCGCTGAATTCTTCCAACAGCGTTACGTCTCTAAGTCGAATAACTTCCGGTCAGGAACGTTGGACTCGTCTAGTCCGGCTACGACAGTCATGAACTGACCGATGTCAAATAGCGCACGATGCTATCCAGTGTCTGCCCGTGATTTTCAGGGGAATCAATCGTCATGAGTATCGATCACATAACTCGCGTTCAGAAATACATGCCTGAAATTGTGGCTGCCGACCCCAGCAGCGTTCACGCAGGAACGACGCCGGGCAGTTTTTCGGCGGCCCCTCAAATTGCGGCCGGCCGAGCGGGAGCCTTGACGTATTCGTCGATGGACACACCCGGCATCCCTGAGGTTTCGGACAAAACAGCGTGGGATTTCATGCCGGCAGACTGGACGTTGAAGGCCGGCTGCGAAAATAACTACGAACACGCTGAGGCATGGGAACAGCCCGCCGGGTTTAAGGCCATTACTCAACTGGAACATGCTCGCTGCGGCACAATATCGTCAGAAATGCTGCGAGTGGCCGATCGTGAAGATCACCTCACACCGGAACAGGTGCGCGACGAAGTTGCGGCCGGCCGCATGGTCATCCCGGCCAACAAGAACCACCTGCGGTTCGATCTGGATCCGATGGCCATTGGACGTGCTTCCAAGACGAAGGTCAACGCCAACATGGGGGCGTCTCCGGTCTCGTCCGGAACCGCAGAGGAAGTTGAGAAACTGCAGTGGGCCGAACGATGGGGCGCGGATACGGTGATGGACCTGTCCACCGGCGGCGACCTGGATGCCTGCCGTGAAGCCATTATCGAAAACAGCACCGTGCCAATCGGTACTGTGCCGATTTATTCCATGATCATTGGCCGGAAGATTGAAGATCTCGACAGGGAGATGATTCTGGAGATGCTCGAGCACCAGGCTCAACAGGGTGTCGACTACTTCACGATTCACGCCGGAGTTCTGCAGGAACATCTAACCCTTGTGAAGGACCGACTGATTGGCATCGTCAGTCGCGGCGGTTCGTTACTGGCCAAGTGGATGATCACCCACGGTCAGCAGAATCCCATGTACACGCTGTGGGAAGAAATCTGTGACGTGATGCGGCAGCATGATGTCACATTCAGTATCGGCGATGGCCTCCGTCCGGGTGGTCTGGCCGATGCCACAGACCTGGCCCAATTGGCGGAACTCTCCACCATCGGAGAACTCACCGAACGAGCATGGCGGAAGGGCGTGCAGGTGATGGTCGAAGGTCCCGGGCATGTACCGCTGGACCAGATTGAATTCAACATGAAACTGCAACGGCGGCTGTGTCACGGCGCTCCGTTCTACGTGCTGGGCCCACTGGTGACCGACATTTTTCCTGGCTACGATCACATCACCAGTTGCATCGGAGCAACCAGTGCCGCATGGCATGGGGCCAGCATGCTGTGCTATGTGACTCCCAAAGAACACCTGGGACTGCCCAAGAAGGACGATGTCAAACAGGGCTGCGTCGCCTACAAAATTGCGGCTCATGCGGCAGATGTCGCGCTCGGAATTCCGGGCACACGTGATCGCGACGACGAACTGACACTCGCACGAGCAGCTTTGAATTGGAAGAAACACTTCGAACTGAGCTTTGACCCGGACGTCGCGCGAGCGTACCACGACGAAGACCTGGATGTGGACACCGACTTTTGTGCCATGTGTGGACACGACTGGTGCAGTGTTCGCATCAGCAAAGAGATCGTGGAATTTACCAGTGGCAAAGCGGAAGCGTACAAATGGGACACAGCCAAGGTGACCGATGCGCTGACGGATGAACAGAAAGAGATTCTGGAAAAACGTGGCGTGCTGTCTCCGGAAGAAGTGCATCGTCTCGCGTCGAAGACTCGAAAAGACATGGGGGCAGACGAAGGCAAAGCTGCATGTCACAGTGAAACCGCCGACGCCGAAAAAGCTCAGCTGCTGCAGATTGTGGAACCGGGAGCGGATGGATAGTTAGCGGTATTGAAGACTTAGCAGAGGTCGACGTTGCTGTTACTCAGCTGCGCAATCAGGACACAGGTCAACACATTTCATGTCAGTGCCGCAGGTTCCTGCTGTCGAAGCATTTCTGCCGGACTGGTCAGTCACGCGGTTTCTGGTGGTTGACAGGTCGGGGCGTTGGCCTTCTGCCATCGCCGCTCAGGTGATGGACAGACTGCGGGACCGTGCTGGCAGTGGTCAGAACGGTGGCAGTATTGTCTTTGATTCGTTTACGACGACAAAGGACCTTGCGTCGGTTGCCCAGCAAATCAACACCGCGGCGCTTGTGATTTTTCTGGATGGCCTGGAACGGGAGTGCCTGACACTGCTTCGCCGGTTGGTGCTGGCCCCCCGTCGCCCCGCCATTCTGGTCATCGCTGATGAACATCATCAGGAACTGATGCCCGTGCTGCTGGAATCCGGTGTGGACAGCCTGCTGTTCAATGCCGTCAACGACATACCGATCGCCGAATGGTGTCTGAAGCTGCTGCCCGAAGGCTCATGCCGCCGAAACGCAGTGCGTACAGACGCTGCCCCGCAGTAACTTTGATCCTTAACCGCCGCAAGATTCACCAGACTCGGGTTGCGCGGAAGTATGTCGATTGGTAAAACATCGACATGAACGGAATCATCAAGACATGCGAACGCCACAGCGGCAGCGAAGTTCGCGCGCTGCCCGTCGCCGGACTTGTGGCTGTGGTGCTGGTTGCTGCCTCGTGTCGTTCGCCGGCTGCCGCTCAAACACAAACGCCTGCAGACAATACGAGCGCCGCGGTGGCAGAACACAAAGACGCCGCCGCGCAGGCTGTTACGACAGACGCAGCTGCCGCGTCCCCCCCCGATGACCGGATTGCTCAGCACGAGCGGCTGATCACCCAACTCCAGGAGGAGTTGTCGTCGGCAAAACTTGAGGAGGGAACGCGTAAGCAGGTGACGCAGTTGCTGGAACGATCACTTGCCAACGTGGCAAGGGCAAGGGAGCTACAGCAATCCGCTGCCGATATCATTGCCAAAACCAGTGAGCTCCGCGCTGAAGTAGAACGTCTTCAGACGCCCGTTGAACCTCCTGACCTGAGTGGCGTCGCCGAGTTGGCGAAGGCCGATGTCGAGAGCGAAATGGCCGCATTGACGATCAAGCTGGCCACCGAACGAAAAAAGTCCACCGCTGAAGAAGCGGCAGCCGCCGATAAGGTGACTCCAAAACAGGTTCAACAGCAACGCAATCTGGCGTTGCAGAAGAAACTGGACGAAATTGAAGTGTTGCAGAGAGCTTTGCCCCCCAATGGGGAAACGCTTCTGCACCGCGCCTCCGCGAGGGAACTGACGACACGACACACCAGCACGCAGGCTGACGTGGATATGGGCGATGCCGAATTGATACGGCTGACGACGGAGGTGACACTAAACCTGCCGACACTTCGCGCTGCTCACCGAAAACAGATAATCCTTCAGTATGAGCAGAATCTTGACGTGCTGCAAAAACACATGGAAGACCGCCGTCAGTCGGAGACTGAGGACCAAGTGGAAGAAGCGCAGGATGCACAGCAGGTCATTGCCAGCCTGGAACCCCCGAAGCTCCGGCAGTTGCTGGAATCGCGGACTGAACTCGCGACGACAAACAGCAACATCGTGCAGCAGATCGCGGTCCACGATAAGAAAGTGAAGACTCTCAGGGTGGCCAATGATCAACTGGAAACGGAAGCCGAAAAAATCCAACAACGCATCAAGGATTTTGGTGCAGAAGGAGTGATTGGTCGCGATTTGCTGCACTTTCAGGACGACTACTTTAAACCGCCGCGTGCTGACATCGAAACGCAGATGCACCTGACAGAGAAGAAACTGTCCGAACAGCGGCTGAAGCAGTTGGAATATGTCAAGGAACTGGAAGGCGTCGAAGCACTGGTTGCACGGAATGACCGGCCTTTCAATACGGCTGAAATTGAGGTTATCGAGGGCCATGTCGCTCTGCTGAAGTCGTTGGGTGAGAATTCGAGGCTGTTGTCATCGCTGCTGTCGGACCTGGACGGTCAGAATCGGCGACGGCTGGCGCTGATGGACGAGTGGGAAGATTATGCAAGTGAACAGTCCTTATGGTTCCGCAGTCACGAAGTGTTGACGCTGGCGGCGATTGCGTCGTTGCCGACCGCGATTTCCGGTGCACTTGATGAAAGTCGGACTGGCTTGAATAACGCCTGGGGAAACGTGCGTGGATCCTTCCTGTTGATTCTGATCCCAACGGGACTGGCCATTGCGCTGCTGTTTGCGGTTCAGCAAAGAGCGAAACTCGGTCTGGACACCGTGGCGGACCTGGCAAGCCGGGGTGTCTGCACGACGTTCCGGCCCACGTCGCGCGCAATACTCTTGACAATCGGACTGGCTGCGGAGTGGCCAATGATGATGTTGGTGACTGGCACGTTGCTGCAGACTCAGACAGGTGGTCAGACGTTGTCGTACCTCGGCCTGGCGTTGTCGGAACTGGCCGTGATTCTGTTGTGGCTGAACTGTTTTCGTGAGGCGTTGCGTCCCAACGGCCTGGCTGAAATTCACTTCGGCTGGAACAAAACAAGTTGTCGAATGCTGCGGCAATGGTTCCGGACGACGTTCGTTGTGACTCTGCTGCCGTTGTTCCTGTTTCTGGCTGTGCGCCAGGGACAATCAGATGGCGATCTGATCGAGCGCTGCGTGTTCTTACTACTAATGATCGCAGTTGGCGCAAGCACGTTGCGTCTGCTGCTGCCACCGTCAAATCCGCTGGTCAAAACCGTGTCAGGCCTTTCACCTTTCCTGGCAGGATCCCGATGGCTCTGGACAATTGGCCCGGTTGCGTTGGTGACGTTACTGATCGTTCTTTCTGTGATGGGCTTCCACTACACGGCCGATCAACTGGCCGTCCGCTGCGGCTTTACGCTGGTCGTGATGTCGCTGTTGTTGCTGGGACATCAGCTGCTAACACGCTGGTTGCGTCTGGAGCGCACAAGAACAAGATTGTCCATCGCCCGCGCACGGGCGATGGAAAGGTCGAAAGAGGTCCGTGACGACACAAACGCAATCCCTTCATCAATTCCTAAGGTCGAAGAGGATGGCGAAGACGTCGAAGTGTTTGGATTACAGGCGGATTCACTGCTTCGCAATATCGCCTGCCTGGCCGCAGTCGCCTGCATGTGGGGAATCTGGCTGGATGTGCTGCCGGCCCTTCGTGTACTGGACCGTGAACCGCTGTGGACGGTGTACGAAGAAGTTGTTGTGCCGACCGAATCGGGTGAGGAGACGACTGGCCAGACCAGGATGGAGCGTCGCGATGTCACGGTCGGCAGCCTGTTTCTGGCTGTGTTCACTCTAATAATTACAGTCGTCGGAGTTCGTCAGATACCCGGACTGATTGAAGTGGTGCTGCGCAGTGAGTCGAAGCTGGACGCCGGCGTCCGCTATGCGATCTGCACGGTGACGCGATACGTTGTCCTGCTGCTGGGAATGGCGATGATCTTTCGACTGGTCGGTCTGCGATGGAGCCAGGTGCAATGGCTGGTGGCCGGGCTATCGGTGGGTCTGGGATTTGGCATGCAGGAGATATTCGCGAACTTCGTGTGTGGACTGATCATTCTGGTCGAGCGTCCCATTCGTATCGGTGATATTGTCACCATCGACGGAGTCAGTGGTGTCGTTTCGAAGATCCGAATCCGAGCAACTTCGATAACCGACTGGGATCGACGCGAGTACATCGTGCCGAATCGTGAGTTCATTACTGGCAAGCTGCTGAACTGGACGTTAAGCGACACCACGAACCGAGTGATGGTAAACGTCGGCGTTGCGTACGGCACGGATACCAATCGAGCTCGCGAGGTCATGCTGGAAGTGGCCCGAAACCATCCCAATGTCATGAACGACCCGGGGCCGATCACCACGTTCGAAAACTTTGGTGACAGTTCGCTGGACCTTGTGCTGCGAGCATACCTGCCGAATCTGGACAACCGACTTGGAACGACGACCGAACTGTACACTCAGATCAATCAACGCTTCGCCGAAGAAGGCATCTCAATTCCGTTTCCGCAACGCGACGTTCGCGTGCAGATGGAACCGCCGGTCAGCAACGCCGAGTGATGTGAATTCGTCACTCGAATGTCGAACGTCTCTCACAGCGGACGGCAGATTCTGCTGAAACTCGGGACAAGTTGCATCTGGAACGCCCGCGACAGGCTGGGCAAGACCGGCTGTTTTTGGCGTTGGTGACGGTTTTTCGGGATTTGGCGATCACGGTGACTGCGGTAGCCGATGAATGAGACAGATATAGATGTCTCATCTGTACCGGTTTTACCCCACTGATTGCCCATGCTTCATTCGCCGAACTTTCGTTCAATGACGCCGCAGTGGCTGCCGCGAGGACATGTCGTCCTGTGCAGCTGCGCGCTGATGGGTGTGATATTGTTGAGCTCGGGAAAGCTCGGCGCGTGGCAGGAAGAGCTCCCTTCGGATTTGAGTGAAAGCCCAATCCAAAGTCAGCGGATGTTCTTACCACAGGCTCTGCGTGACAAGCAGCTGACAGCAGAGGACCAGAAAAACATCCTCAGCACGGTCAACGATCTGCTGGCGCCTCAGATCATCGACAAACTTACAACATCAGATCTTGCCGGACCGGGCGGGGAACTCGTCGATCCGGATGTGGCCCGTGTGTTACAGCAATTAATCGACGCGGACGACCAGCTGCAGTTGCCGCGAACGGTCGATGTTCCCCTGGTGGAAACTCCACTCCCGGAATACGCTACTGTAGAGGCGACGGGCGGTCTGCTTACTCTGGTGGTTCGCAACGCGTCGCTGGGTGCCGTGCTGAACGCAGTCGCGGAAAAGATGAATCTCAACATCGTTTCGTCGGGCGCACTGACGGCCCAAATCTCGATTACGCTCAATCGCGTTCCGCTGGACGACGCGCTGGACGCGATTCTGAACGTGAACGGCTACCGATGGGTGAAGCAGAAGAACATCATTATGGTGTCCAGCCTGTCGGGCGGTGTTGCATTATCGCCCCGAGTACAGGGGCGGGAAGTACGGGTGTATCAACTGAATTTTGTATCGGCCGAAGACATTGATACAACGGTTCAGAAACTGCTGTCCCCGATCGGAACTTCCTCCGTCACGGTCATTCAGGCAGACAAGCTGCGAACACGCGAGGAACTGGTTGTGGAAGACGTGCCCGAGTATCTGGCTCGTGTCGACGCGTATATCACCCAGGCCGACCGTCCTCCGATGCAGGTTCTCATTGAAGCACATGTGTTGCGGGTTGACTTACGTGACGACGACCAGCACGGCGTCGACCTGACTGTGCTGGCACGGCTGGCAAGCGCGAACATCAGCCTGTCATCCAATGGCATGGCAAATCCAGGGGCCAGCCCGGCGTTTCTGTTGAACGTTGACAGCACTGACCTGAAGGCGCTTGTGGAAATGATCAAATCCACGACAGACGCCAAGACTCTTGCTGCACCGAAAGTGCTGGTCGTCAATGGTCAGGAAGCAAGGATTCAGATTGGTGAACGACTCGGCTACCTGACAACGACGACCACTCAAACCAGCACTCTCCAGGATGTGCAGTTTATGGATCTTGGCGTTGTCCTGACGGTCACGCCGGTGATCAGTCGGGACGGACAGATTCTGATGACGGTGAAACCTGAAATATCCAGTGGTAGTATTAATCCCGCCACCGGCGTCCCCGATGCGGAAACGACGGACGTGGAAACAACCGTTCTTCTGCCGAACGGCCAGGGCATGGTCATTGGTGGCCTCATCCAGGAGGAGAACAGGGATCAACAAACCAAAATTCCTTATGTTGGCGACATTCCGGGGTTCGGAAGGTTGTTCCAACGTCGCGTCAAAGTGAAGGAACGCAGTGAGATTATTATCACTCTGCTGCCACGTATCGTGCCGTACAATGATCCGTTGGCACAATCGGAGAACAGCGCCCAATTCCAACGTGCGCATGCACCATTGGTTTATGGACCATTGCTTGAGGTGGACCGCCGTCGATTGGAACCGAGTCTCCCTACCGCCACCGGGACATTCTGTCCACCGGGACAACGAATCGACTGCTTTCCGACACCACCTGTGGCGAACTCACCATACAGCAGCGCTCTCCGAAACCCACTCCCATACCTGCCGCCCAGGTCCGCACCATCCGCTGTCCCACCGCGTGAATTTGCTCCGGTACCGCGGCCTTATGAAGAGGAACAGTTTCTGCCGCCAGTGACCGGTCAGATGTCACCACGTCGTGTTCCGATCCGCCAGTCCTCGGAGATTCGACCGGTCGGGTGGCACCGCGCAGGGTCGATGCAGTAATCCCCCTCGCCACGGTCAACCACTGACCGTTCTCATTCAGGATATCGAAACTTCGCGTCCGGCGTTGCGCTCGACTTACGTTTCGAGTTCACCCAGCGTTTCCGCGATCGTCGTCGCAGTAACATTCTCGAACGACGCATAGGCCGGCAGGCGAGTGAGTGAGTGTGCTCGCGTGCGGGAATGGGCGGCGTCACTCATCATGAAGCTCCACCCCATAAGGACGACTCCCGCACATACGGCCATCGTGAGCCAACCAAGGTACGGAGTCAGTTGCTCGGCACGCGTGGAGGCAATCACAATCTCGGGAATTTCGTGCAGTGTGCCCGCTAACAGCAACGGAGCCAAAGAAACACCCTGCCGGCTGGCGTATCCTTCCCGCTTGAAAAAGTATCCCGTGAATTTCACGTCGGGAGAGTCTTTTTCGGTGAACTCAACCACTGCTCGCGGCGGATCTCTCTGTTTTGTCGACTGTCGCGGCAGCAGCCTCTTCAACGTCTCATCTGCGTCCATGGCCACGACGTGGACCAGTTGATCTCCGGAATCATGTGTGGTGATCCACGCATCGTAGACTTTGCCGCCGCCATACGGATTCGGTCGCTCTTTGACCTCCGCCAGTCGCCGCAGACGTCCTTCCACCCGCCATGCGATGCCGCGTGAACCGTTTGGGGAGTCCATGAACAGGGCGAAAGCACCCTTCGGCAGCGTGCGGACCTTCTTCCTTTCAATCATAGTCGCCATCTTCAAGGTCGCATAATACGCCTTCGACTCCGTTGAATAGACTCCGATAACATCGTCCTTTACCGTTTTTAACAAGTCTTTCGGCACCCGCGGAACGCCGCCGCTGGATTCAGATTCCGCAATATCAAGCGGCAGACGATTTGTTGTGACGGTCACTACGTCAGACGTTGGGTTTTGATCGGACGACGGAGCACCAGACAGAAACTCGTCATGCATGATGCCACCGCTGTTCGCGACCACATCCTGCAGCCGAATGCCACTGTTTGGGACGGCATCCTTCGAAATGACTTCGTCTTGTGCACTCTTATCCGGAAACATGCTGTGCCAGAACTGTGGTCGACGCACGACGCTGAAGCACAGCATGATCACGCCAACGCCAGCAATCAATGCTGCAAGGCGTCGCTGGTCACGAGGACGCAGTGCCCCCCGTGGTCGTTGTTTTGTTCGAAATCGCACTGCTGTTGCTCCCGATCAGGGCGACCCATCAAGCATGATCAACCAACTGAGTTCAGACCCATTTTACGTACAAATACGGCAGTTGGGCAAGACTTTGCTGCAAACTCAACCGCACAAACTGCGGAGTGGGGTGAATGTCGTGAGAACTTCACAGATAGTTTGTCCTGTCCTTGACGCCGACTGTTACTCCGAAAACAATCCCGCGCAGGACGAAACTATCAACTGTCCTCAGCCCATTTCCTGAACCTCAGATTTCATGTTCTGCAGCAAGGCGTTTTTCTCATGAGCGGTCCAATTGTTCGTACAGGTACCACACCCGAGTTCTGGAGAAACTGGGACCAGGCATTCGGCGGCGGTAGTGGCGGCAGCGGCACGGCCACAAAGAAAAAGCCCAAAAAGGCAGCTAAAGCAGCGAAGAAAGCGTCAAAGAAACCGGTGAAGGCCGCCAAGAAACCGGTGAAGGCCGCCAAGAAACCGGTGAAGGCCGCCAAGAAACCGACAAAAGCCACTAAGAAACCAACAAAAGCCGCCAAGGCACCAACGAAGTCGGCTGCCAAGGCTGGCAAGCCAAAGAAAAAGAAAAAGTCAAAGAAGTAGGTTTGCGGTGATGCCCTCGATCCGCACCTGAATTTATGAAGGCCCACTCACCGAACGACGCGACGCGTCCCGACCGCAGAGCAGGAGATGCTGCCACCATTTTACTGGTGTGTAGTATCTTCGTTTTATATTCATTCTGCCGCGTGCCGGTTCCCGGTGTCAACGAGCCGCATTATCTGTGCAAGGCCCGCGCGTTCTACGACGCGCAGTGGTGTTCACGCGATCACTTTCTCCATTCGGCGAATGCACATGTCGTGTTCTTCGCGGTTGTCGGAGCAGCCACTCAGGTTCTGTCATTCACCGTCGTTGCCATTATCGGACGAATCCTCAGTCTGGCATTGTTCGGACTGGCCTGGGTGACACTTGGTCGGCGTCTGTCACTTTCATCCTGCGGCATTGTCCTGGCAGCGTGTTGCTTCTGCGGCATTGCCATGACCGGCAACTTCTCCGGCGAGTGGGTTATCGGCGGATTGGAAGGCAAGGTCGCAGCCTATGGCTTTGCCCTGCTGGCGATGTCGTTCTGGCTGGACGCACTGCAGGCAGGCTCCCGAGCCCGTTACGCCGTGTCTGGCGTGTGTGCGGGCCTGAGCGTCGCCTTTCACCCGGTGGTTGGTCTATGGTTCTGCATAGGCATCGCGCTGAGTGAAGTGGCCATGTTTCCGATTCGTGGTGTTCAATCCGAGGGTGCGCCAAAACGCACCATGACAGCCCTGTTACTGGATGGTCTGTCGTTTGCGGCAGCTGCGTTTGTCATTTCTCTGCCGGGACTGGTACCGGCACTGCTGTTGCTCACATCCGGGGATGCCCCCGCCGCTCAAATCGAACGTGCGAACTACATTCAGGTTTTCTGGCGACTTGCGCACCATCTTGATCCCGGCACGTTTCCCGCGAGGGCGTGGATTCACACTTTCGTGCTTTCCTGTGTATGGATCGTAGGATTTGTGGGATTGCGAAAGCTAAAGACTCAATCGACACGGTCCCCTGGCTGGAAGCCGTGTCTGTACCTGCTGGCCGCGTCTGCGATCATTGCGGCGGCGGGTGTCGTTGTCGGTTGGCACTCCGGCCTCGCCAGCAACATGCCCGATTGGCAATGGCGTGCTGCTGTACTGAAGTTCTACCCGTTTCGACTATTTGACGCGTTGCTGCCCATGACGACGGCATTGGCGGTCGCAAGTCTTGTTGACGCTGTTGTGCGACGACGTGGGGACAGACTTAGCACCCCGGAGCCGTTCCCTGCGAGTGCTGCGACTGAAAGACCGAACCACAGAGGGAATGGGGCATATGGCGTCGTGACTCTCATGTGCGTCTGTCTTGTGATGATGGTGGCACTACGGCAGCGGCCGTTGGCGCCTGCCAGTTACAGCCGCAAACACTTTGCCGACTGGAAGTCTGCCTGCGACTGGGTTCGCCACAACACACCGCCGGATGCTCTGGTCTTCACACCGCGCGAGTCGTTCGCGTTCAAGTGGTTTGCGGAGCGGGCCGAATATGTCTGCATCAAGGACTGCCCTCAGGACACGGCGGGGATCCTGGGATGGAATCAACGTCTATGGACGATTCACGACTGGTCCAGAGAATCGTTTCAGGATGGCCGGTTTGACGACGCGGATCTGCAGCGACTACAACGCCAAACAGGTTGCAACTACGTCCTCACGCGGCGACTGGGACCATTTGAAGCAGCACCAGTCTTCCAGAACGATACCTGGCGAGTCTACAAGGTCACTGGCGATGACGACGTGGAACGCTGATTCAACGACGCGCGGGACGCGTTCTGACAGCAGGAACGGGCTGGTTCACGAGAAAAAGAAAACGCCACTAATACTCGCGACGCTGGCGTGAACTGAGGATGTCCATTTGTTTGCGGTACTTCGTGATCGTACGGCGGGCCAGTGTCAGGCCTTGTTTTCCGAGTGCTTCGACCAGCGCATCGTCGCTGAGTGGTTTCGCCTTATTCTCTGCGTCGATCAATTTCTGCAGCTTAATGCGAATCGTGTCCCACGCAACATCTTCGCCGAGTGCTGTTTGTGTGCCACCACCGAAGAATCGCTTCAGGGGAAACAGTCCACGAGGAGTCTGGATCCATTTTTCGTCGACGGCCCGTGATACAGTAGTGACGTGAACTCCGACGCGGTCAGCGATCTGCTGCATCTTCAACGGCGAGATGTGCTCCGGCCCCTTGTCCAGGAATTCCGTCTGATGATCTACAATCTGCTGAGCAACTTTTCTGACGGTGCTGTACCGCTGTTCAATCGATTCGATCAACCAGCGTGCCGATTCGACCTTCTTCTTGATCCACTCGCGCGTTTCCGGCGTTGGATTCTCCTGCAGCATTTTTGCGTAACGCGGGCTGATTCTGAGTTCCGGCACGTATTCGTCCAGCAAACTGACGATGTAGCGACCTTTGTCGTCCTTTTCGACGGCCAGATCCGGCGTGACTCGCTGCACGGGGCGTTGCTCAAAGCCTCGGCCGGGATACGGATTCAAAGTCTGTACCTGCTCGATACCAACCTTGATCATATCGATACTGTAGCCGGTGGCCTTTTGAATGATTGGCAATCGATTGAAGGCGATGTCTTCCAGGTGATCACGCACCAGCACGCGCATGACTTCGTGAAACGGCATGTTGTCCGTAATCTGCAGCAACAGCATTTCACTGTGATCACGAGCCCCCACGCCTGGCGGATCAAGGTGCTGGATGAGGGCCAGAATTTCTTCCACGTGTTCCTGAGTGAGATGTTGATCGTAAACACGATTGAACTGCTGGCCGATTTCCGCCAGCAGACTCTGCAGCCGACCGTTGTGGTCAAGGTGTTGAATCAGGTATTCGCCAAACTGACGAAGTGGTTCATCCAGCGTATTGAACGAAAACTGTTCCAGCAGGTACTCCTGCAGTGACTGAGGACGAGCCGTCATATTGGCCATGGCATCGTGCTGACGATCCATGCTGTCGCTCACCTGGTTGGACGATGGTCGCGAGCCCCCAAAACCAACATTGTCCTCCGGCCATTCGGAGGCGATCTCCATCAGACGTTCGAAGTCCGATTCGTTGTTGGTTTCGTTTTCGGCGACAAGCTCTCGCTCTTCAACGTCCTTACTCAGTTCGCGGGCTTCGGCCGGGTCATCCGGCTTGATAATTTCATCGCCCTCGGGCGTCGGCTGGTCACGGTCTTTGTCGACCATCTCCAGCGTCACGTTTTCAACCAGCTCCTGTTCGATGCGTTCGTTCAGCGCCATCATGTTCAGCTGCAGAATCTCCATGGACTGGATCATCCGCGGGGCCAGCTTCATCTGCTGGCTCATCTTCATTTGCTGAGAAATGTTCAGGTGCATGAGAGAGAGTTTACTTCACAATATGCAAACACAGTGCCAACATTTCATTTTCCGACGAAGTTCGGTCCCAAAGAGCCGCGGCGTGCCGAACAAACCAACGTTTTAGTAGGTCTGGCGACCACGCAAGGCGTCCGCCAGCATTTCGCGGTTGGCGAATTCCAGCACGCTGCCCGACGCGATGCCTCGCGCAAGCCGCGTAATCTTTACATCATCGTTTTCCAGAAGATTCGTAATAAACAGAGCAGTGCCGTCGCCTTCCAGCGTTGGATTCGTGGCCATGACCAGTTCCGTCACGCCGTCCTGCCGAATACGTTTCACGAGTTGATGAATCGTCAGATCTTCCGGACCGATTCCGTCAAGTGGAGCGATTCGTCCACCAAGGACGTGATATCGCCCTGTGAAGACTCCACTGGATTCCAACGCCACGACATCCTTCGGCTGCTCAACGACGCACACAAGATGAGCCTCGCGCCGAGGATCCTGGCAAAGACCGCACACGTCATTCTCTGTCAGGTTGAAACACATGGTGCAGCGTTTGACTGAGGTCTTCACATCGCGAATCGCGTCTGCCAATGCATTGGCGTCACCTGCAGAACATGACAGAATATAGTTACACAGTCGTTCGGCGGACTTTCGACCGATGCCTGGCAAACGGCTGAATTCATCAATCAGCCGGCCCACCGTGGGCCCATACGGGTGCTGCGGAGTATCTGATTTCATGGTCAGCTACCACCCAATCCCAGTTTGGACAACGCATCGCTGAGCCCCGGAACGTTCATGTCTCCGGCAATGTCTGACATTGCGGACGCCGCCGCCTCTTTGGCTTTCTGAAGTGCCTGATTGGTGGCCGCCGCAACCAATTCTTCAAGCATTTCACGGTCCTGTGTCTCCACCAGCGACTGTTCAATATGCACAGCGACGATTTTCATATCGCCTGTGGCTTCCACGCGGACCATCTCGCCGCCGGCAATGCCTTCGACGCGCAGTTCCCCGATTTTTTCTTTGGCTTCTGCCATGCGCCCCTGGATCTGCTGCGCCTGCTGCATCATCGATCCGAGGTTTTTCAGCTGATCAAACATTCAATATCCTCTTCAGTTCTGTTCGTCCGGAATGTCTCGCCTGGCCGGCGCGTCCGTGACGCGAACGACCTTAGCTCCAAACGTTGCAACGACCTGCTGGACAAAGGCGTCCTGTTCCGGATCAATGTCGTCACGGACCCGCAAAGGTGCAGGATTCTTTACCGGAGAAGGTGTGTCCTTCCGTGATTCTGCAGCTTTCTGTGCCGGAGCGGGACGCTCTGTAGGCACTTCTGACTGCGGATTCGGGGGCGGACTGTCCTGCACAACTCTTAACGTGACATGGGGATCCACACCCGTCAGGCGACTCACGATGGATTGGATTGCCGCACGGCTCTCCGACTGCTCGATGACTCGCTTTTGGAAATCATAGGCCGCCCCCAAACGTAGTTCCAGACCGTTTGGTCCGGAAATTGCTATTGACTCGACCGACTTCATCGCGGACGACAATGTAAAGGCAGTTTCAGAAATAACTTCCGCCAGTAGACGGTCCGCATTTTGGGCAGAGAATTCTAATTCCGGACCGGTATCTACGACTGGTTCAGTGGCGGCTGGCCTGCCCACTTCTAAAACTTCAGGATTTTTTTTTTCCTCGTCGGTCGGCCCGGAGGCAACGGCCACTCCGGAACTCTGCGCGTTGTCAGCCATCGGGAGAGCCGGCAGTTGGCCAGACAGCAGACGGCTGATCGCGGTCAGGTTCTCCAGCATTGAAATCTGAACCAGGGCCATTTCCAGCAGCACTCGGGCAAACGTGCTGCGCATCATTCGCCCCTTGGCTTCCGAGAGAATCTGAAACGCGGCCATGACGTTTGGCATTCCCAGCGTCTGAGCCTGCTGAGCCACAGATTCCCGACGCGCCGCGCCGACGCTGCACAGACTCGCCTTGGCACCAGCACTCAACGTCACCATTTGATCCCGTACGTAACCGACGCACTGGTCGAGTAATTCGCCGGCCTGCACTCCGGCCGTCAGCGCCGTCTCCAGAATATTCAGCACTTCACCGGGACGATTTTGAGTAATGGCCTCAAACATCGATACCAGCATCTCATCGCTGGCGGTCCCCAGCATGCAATGAACGTCGTCCGCCGTGACAGTTCCATCACTAAACGCCAGCAGTTGGTCAAACAGCGACTGGCTGTCGCGCATCGACCCGCGGGCCCGCCGCGCGACCAGTTCAATAGCTTCCTCTTCAACCTCAAATCCTTCTGCTGCCGCGATCTCCTTCAGCCGAAGACCGATTGATTCTTCACCGATGGCACTAAAATCGAAGCGTTGACAGCGAGAAAGAATTGTGTCGGGTACTTTGTTCGGTTCGGTGGTGCAGAACACGAACTTGACATTCGGCGGCGGTTCTTCCAGCGTCTTTAGTAACGCGTTGAAGGCTTCGCGAGTCAGCATGTGAACTTCATCGATGATGTATAGCTTGAACTGCGTTCTCATCGATCGCACGTTGACGTTCGCTCGCAGCGAGCGGATATCATCGATCCCGCGATTGGATGCTCCGTCGATCTCCAGAACATCGACATCGTTTCCGGCGGAGATGCCGTCGCAGATTTCGCAGTTATTGCACGGAACACCATCGTTGGCGTCCGGGCAATTCAAGGCCTTTGCCAGAATTCGCGCGGTCGACGTCTTGCCGACACCTCGTGCCCCGGTAAACAGATAGGCGTGCGCAACTCGTCCTGCCCGAATTGCGTTTCGCAGCGCTTGGGCAACATGCTCCTGCCCCACAACGTCGTCGAACGCCTGCGGCCGAAAACGCCGCGCTAAGACCGTATAATGACTTCCAGTGCTCACAGCGGGAGCTTCCTAAGATCAGACGCGGGGCAGAAATTGAGGCCGATTTTCGGGCTTCATCGGGCACAGCGTTGCCCGAACGGCGTATTGTGACGAATACGCGCGGAATCCTCTACTCTACCCTTCCTGCTGCTGACAACGTGTCCCTGATAGCTGTAGCGGTGTTTCAATCGTTGGCACTTACAACACAGCTTTACGGGAACCGTCGACGACCACGGCCAGAATACGACAATTGTGAATCGACACAGACTCGTCACCATATCAGCAAATAGAGGCAATTATGCGTTAGCCGCATGACACTGAACACAAGCAGTTGTCAGGTCCCACGGTTCAGTTCAATTCATGTGCTCCGCGATACCGCCCAGTTACAGCAGTTTACGTACTCCCGTGAACCGTTCTGGCTCCAGAGAGGTCATGCGGGCGTCAAACGCCTACTTGACATCCTGCGAGATGAGCCGACAGACGCAGGCGTTCGCTCCGGCGGCGGCGCAGCAGACAAGCACGTCAAAGAATCGTCGCTGCGTGAGTGATTGCCGCAGCCATGGTAGTTAGCGTATCGCGCAGGGATTCGGCCACATTCTTTGAGGCAAAACCACTTCTCTCCGCATTGACAACCGCCAATTTCCAAAGTTTGTCGGATTATTGGTTGTCCTTCTTGCATTTCGTCTGAGATCTGAAAGATTACCGCGCAAAGGCTTGGTGAAGACTTCACCGAATGCTCTGAGAACAACCAAAATTGAACATGATTCGGAGGACATTGGTATGACAAACTTTAAATTGGTGAGTGTATTTCTACTCGGTTTTGCCCTGATCGTCGGTTGCGGCGAAGGTGATGACGGAGCTGCAAACGATGGTCCAACAACGGATGCTGAGCACGACATGGAAATGGCCATGGAAGCTGGTTCAGGCGTTGGCGGTGGAACCATGCATGACGACGATAGTGAAACAACGGAAACGGTCGAAGCAGTAACAGAAGAAGCAGTAACAGAAGAAGCTACAGAAGAAGCTACAGAAGAAGCTACTGAAGAAGCTACTG
>JBDONA010000194.1:0-2556 GCA_039831575.1 Fuerstiella sp.
ATCCGCAGACCGCACAGTTCTTCCAGTCGTGCGGACGACATGTCGTACGACCAGCTGACTGCTGCCAAACAGGCAAGTCGTTGAGTCCCCACGCTGTAGCGACCGGCAAGGCCCAGACGATCATCGGACGAGGGCCGCGAGGAGGACGTACTGAAGAGTTGGACGACGTAACAAGAAACCAGGCAGTTCGTCCGGATGGTCGTCGTTGTCGTTCACCTGCATTGTCGAGTTCCACTATGCCTGTTGAATTGAGCCTTGTCGACCTCGCGATATCGGCGGGGTCACCTGCGCTTCGTGAACAGGACAACATCTGTTCCATAAACCGATAACGTCGCGTGCCACACACCCGCCAGCCAGTGAAACGTTTCGATCGAGAAGAAGCTGACGTGGGTTGGGTCGTGTTTATAGTGCCAACGTGAAAACGCTTTCTGGTCGATCACACGTTTAGTCATGATGCCAAGCAATCCGTTCGGTTTGACACAAGCCCACAGCCGATCCAATTCCCGTCGCGGATGATGTAGGTGTTCGACCACTTCCGACGCCGTGATGAAGTCATACTGTTGTTGTAGCGGTTTGAGTTCTGGTGCATAGAACGGGTCGTAGAGTTCCATCGAATGCCCCGCCTCTTCGAACATGACGGACAGTGTCGGTCCCGGTCCCGAACCGAAGTCGAGGCCCTGGCTGTGAGGTGCCAAACGCTCCGACACCGGCTCAAAGAGCCGGCCCAGAAAGCGTCGGTACGCAAGATCCTCGGCAGAATTCTCGTGACGGTCAT
This sequence comes from Fuerstiella sp., assembly GCA_039831575.1. GTDB lineage: Bacteria > Planctomycetota > Planctomycetia > Planctomycetales > Planctomycetaceae > Fuerstiella. Next base: position 776 of record JBDONA010000194.1, read on the forward strand.
ACTGCGCTCTCTCCTCGTCCGGGGACAAGAAATGATGTGGAGGCACAAAGACCAAATGGCATTTCGAGCAACGAAAATACTCACGATGATCGCGGTCGAATAACATCGCATCAGAGTTCAGGCACAACGGGCAGATCGGTTCAGCGTGGTCTCGAGTCATCTGTCTATTATAGCTGACTTGCGGCGCTGGCGGGCCGTCGTTGAATCGTACCGAGTGGGGACTGGAACAATCCAGGCCGATCGAGGAGGATAGGTGGTAGCAAATTCAGCTGCGGTCAAGCGCGTCTACAACCAAGGAACCTGGAAACGAGAACACGCATCACATACACGTTTCTTTCGATCATCATCGCCGTTGTCCTCGTAACGCCAGCGTTCGGCAAAGGTAAGTCGAAAAGTAGGAATCGGAAAGAAGAACCACCACCACGGTCTCGTGACCCGCGGCCCGGTATTCGGGCGTTGATGAGTGGACCTGGGACGTGCCAGATGGCAAAACACGGCTTGACTTCGCGACTGGTACGCATCGTCTCCATGCCGATGTGCGTCGGGGTTGATTAGAAGCTGTCCAGGAACGTGTCGCAACTAACCTTGGTTTGATCGCTCAGCAGATTCGACGATTCTCCTCGGTCGGGCTCACCTCGCCAAATGATGGCGAATTCCGATAAAACGTCTGGACCAGATGACACGGAATTCGTCCGTCATCAAACGAATGGGAATTCGGGGAATGTGGTATCAATGGGTGAATATTTGACAGAGCGAGAATACGTCTGAGTTTCCAGGAACTGGAGCTTTTGTCAGTGCGTCATAAATACGGTGAGTTCTTGACGGAGCGACAACCCGACGGGCGGCTCCGACAATTTACTCCGAGATCACACTGCCCCCACATGAAGTCAACGCTGTTAGTTCGGCCGTTGAAGGTCGGGCATAGGGCGGTGGCAAAATCCAGACTCCCAGCTGCGGGATCATCTCATGCCTTCGAATACGCCAATTCTATGTGGGAGCCACAAATGATACGCCAACCTGCGACGATGTCGTGCAGTGTGCTGATTCTGGTTTTTGCCCGCCCCGGTGGTGCAACAGACGACGGAGAACTACCGAAGGATTCCGCCTTCAGGCAGTTGCACACGTTCAACGAGCCAGACTTCCCCTAAGCCGGACGGCAATTTCTCCGCTGGAAACGTCGACCAGCTGGTCAACAACGTCGAGATCAAGAACACGAAAGATGGTTTTGTTCTGCGGATGCCCAGTCAGAGCCCCATTCCAACTCCCGCCATCGCCGATGGTCGGCTCTACACTGGCGGCGGATTCAGTTCGACGGAATTCTATTGCTTTGACGCAAAGTCCGATCGGCCGATCTGGCAACGCACGGTCAGCGACGACGGTCCCAGTGCCCCCGTTGTGTCAGACGACACCGTCGTTTGTAACACCGAATCGTGCACGTTGTTCGCACTCAACACAAAGAATGGCAATATGCTGTGGTCGTTGTATCTGGGCAATCCATTGATGTCGACACCGACGGTCTCAGATGGTCGCGTTTTCACGGTCTACCCGGCCCTGTTTCCTCCAGACCAGTTAAAGCAGAAGCCAAAGCAGCCTGTGCCAGCCTACGTCTGCATCTGCATGGATCTGAAAACCGGCGGAGTTCTGTGGCAAAAATGGGTCGATGGAGACTGCATGACAACGCCGGTGGCCGCGGACGGGCACCTGTACGTGGTGACGTTCCCTGGAACGATGTACGTTTTCGATCAGAGGAGCGGCGAGGTCAGGTCGGCCCGCGCTGTCCG
>JBDONA010000201.1:0-2550 GCA_039831575.1 Fuerstiella sp.
GTTTTCAGGGAGGAGTCGGCACAGGGCAGGTGACGTCGTCGGGGGGAGAGCGGCAGGAAGAGTTCCGGTTTGCTTCGGCTCCGTGAACGGCACACACAGCCTTTTGAACGGGTGAAACACGGATTTTTTTTCGGTGGCACTCCAGACCGGGCGACCTGGAAACGAGAATCTGACGGCGTTCAGACATTGTTGTGGTTCCTTGAAACAAGTTTCAAATGACCACCCGATCGCAGCTGGAAAGGTCCGGAGAGCCGCCTCCGGACTTTCCACGTTCAACATCTTTGCGAAAGCCGTCAGGGAAACCACAGCGTTAAATAAGTGACGACAGTTGCGCTGTCATAGGTGCCAGACCGAAGGAAGTTTGATTCCACCCCAACCGTTGCATAGTGACAGATGTCCCAGTGAACGCCCCCCCCGAATATATTGTAGAACTCGTTTTCCGAGTCCCACTGCAGCCCGTAACGCAGCTCATAGTACAACTGTTCATGCCCATACTGCATGCTCTTCAGCCAGTGACGCCAGACCGCACCGACATTGACGTACCCGAATATCTGAGGTGAAAAATAGGGATGGACGGTGCCCTGAAGTGTTGCGAGAAGGGGATTTCTTATGGTCTCTTCACTGTAAGTATCGAAGTGATAAGCTGCAGTGAGTTGTAACTGTCGAGGTGCTTCCATCAGATCGATGACATTAAGAATCTCAAACGCATGGGACAGGTTGGTATCCGAGTACTGCTGAAATCTGTACGAACCGTTGAGGGCCCAGTTCGGTGCCGGAACCCATTTGGAATGTGCCTGCAGTCCGTAGCGGTAAATGTCCTGCTGGATCGTCTCCGTGTTCTCGGCCACGTTGTGCAGGAAAAACTCCAGCCCAAGATTAAGTCCGTCCAGATAACCATAGTCAAGTCCCGCTTGAAACGTGGGGCGGGTGGAGAAGCCCGTAGAGAACTGTGCGACTTCCATATCGGCAAAAAGAAACAGCCTGTCAGCAACTTCGGATCGGCCCGAGAGCAGTAGAGCATCACCCGTGGTCTGCTCGGAACTCTTCGACATGAATATCTGGTGATGGTAGCCGAAACTGACAAACTCCTCTTCATCAGCGATCGGCAGCACCGTCTGCGCACCAAAAGTAAAGGACGTGATTTCCGAAAGGCCCTCCCGGCCTGCTTGCTCGAAGTATTCTGCTTTTCCATCGATCTGAGGCCGCAAAGTGAGTCTTGCGTGTTTCAAGGCCGTGAATGCGTCGATGTTCGCGGGCTCTCTGCTTAATAAACTTTCGTATGCCGCAATCGCGTTTCGTGTTTCGCCAATACGCTGGTACTGATCGGCCAACAGGAAGGAGACGTAGTGATCAGGAGGTTCGAGATCCTTAAGCTGTTCCAGGGCGTACGAAGCATTGTCCGGACGCCAGTCTGACAACTGAATGGCGTTGCGTTCAAGGGTCGCCGACAGGGTCTCCAGGTCGGACAGAGTTGATGGTGCGTTTCTCGATTTCAGAAGTAGTGGATCTTCGAGGAACAGTTGATGAGCCAGGGTCCGCGACATGCGGGACAACAACTGTTCGTATGCGAAAAGCGAAGCTTCTTTCCCTTTCCACTGGTTCACCATTCGAGCGTGGTTGCGTGCCGCTTTCCGGTGGTCCGGCAGATTCTTTAACACGTGATGGAAATGCCGGTCCGAGTCTTCAAATGATTTCATGTTCCAGTGGTATGTCGCCAGTCCGACCTGAGCCTTGATGTTTGTGGGTGACATCTGTAGTGCCTGACGGTAAGCAGCGACTGCGTCTGCATACGGCGAATCCTGTGCGGCGAGTATGTCTCCCAGCGTCAGTGTCAGGATGAGATTGTTGGGGTATTGTCGTGCGGTGTCGAGGATGATCTGCTGTGCGAGCGCGATGTCGTGATGTCCAATGGCGATTCTGGCGATGGAATTCACAATATGTGGAGTCTTCAGGGCCATGGCGAGATGGTCTGCTGCCTGGGACGGACGTATGGAGAGCAACGCGCGATAGTAGTCATAGGCAATGTCGGGTTCGGTTATATTGTTGCCCTCGTCCAGACGCGCCAGTTGAAACTCCTGAAGTGCCGCTGCTGACTGTTCCTGGGACAGATAGACTCGTCCGAGTAACGCATGGAGGAATTGTGCGAAGACTTCTGCGGTCTTGTTTTCTAAAATCCCTGCTTTCAGGAGCACGATGGCCTCTTCGTGACGTTTCGCCTTGATCTTAGCTTCGACAAGCTGACTCCATGCTGCTTTGTTGAACGGTTCCTGATGCAGGATCTGCTCAGCCATCGTTGCCGCCAGTGTGAAGCGGCCAACGCTGGCATAGATACGTGACAGCGACAGATCAATTTCGTTCTGAGATTTCTCAGATTGCAGGTATTCCTGCTCAGCATGGGCGTATGCACCGACTCGGGCGTATACGTCACCACGAATCATTCGCATTTTCGGTGAGTTGACGTTGGTATGTGCAAGTGCCTCAGAATATTCTCCTGCTTCAAGTTGAACCATAGCCCGGGCGACGAGCAAATCGGGGTCATCCCGACTTAGT
>JBDONA010000043.1:0-43581 GCA_039831575.1 Fuerstiella sp.
CAAAACCGTGGTGACACTTACGGCCGTAGCATGATACGAACGAAACAATGCAGATTGCCTCGCCTCACCAAATAACGGGACAGTCTGTCCAGGGGCCTTCCTCATACCACCGGCTCTGCCGGTGGTTCTGATTGTTTTGGGGTAGCCGAAGTCGCCAGACTTTGGACGACATAGAGAAAAACTTCCAAACTCTGACGAGTTCGGCTACGGAACAACTCCAGTTCTTAGACTTGACCACGCACCAGGCATCCAACTCAGCGAAGTTGACGATCCAGGGCGTGGTCGGCGATTCTGTTCAGTTTTCAACGGAATCCAGCGGCACGTTGTGATACTCCAGAGCCCATTCTCGCATGTAGCGGACGCAGTTGGGGTCGATGCGGTAGACAATCAGGTCCGGGTTGTCGACCGTACCGAGATACTGCTGCAGTAGCGGATTGTCGCTCCAGATCTCCTGCAGCAATTCGCGATCATCCACGATCACGGCCGTTCCCGTAATACGCACCTGATTGTGGGTCTTGTCCAGGTAGCACAGTTCGACTCTTGGGTTGGCGGCGATCTCCCGGGTCTTGTGATAAGCCCGCAGGTTGGCCACGTAGACCGTGAAACCATCTGTCCTGACCGGCGAAATTGGTCTCAGGCGTGGCTGATCTCCGTCCATGGATGCGAGATAGGGAAAATGGTCTGCCTGCAGAACGGCTTGCGCAAGTTCCGGCAATCGTTCAGGATCGACAGGATCGGGGGCAGGTCTGGTCATGGTGTGATTCCGGCGGAAAAATGGTCGACAGGCCGTGAACGGACGCTGTGAAAGCCGTCATTCTAGGATTAGTGACTTGAAAACGACACAGCCACGGTATCGAATAGTGACCCAAACATCGTCCATCTATTCCTGCCGTTTCTAACGGGCGACTTCCTTTTGTTTCCGTCTGTCGTTATCGCTGATCGTTCAAATAGTGAAGCGTCGTTTCTGAATCCGCGATTTCGGAACGCACGCGATTTCTCCTGGAATCCAAGGAGTCTGAGATGGAGTGGCGTGGTGTTTGCGCACGCATAGCGTGTTTGTTCAAATTTGTGTCGGACCTGTCATACCGGAATTGGAGTGCGCTGTTGCTGCATCAATCAATCCGTCTGTGCGTTGGCGTGGTAATCTGCGGTCTGGTGTTGTCTGAGGGAATGTCGGCCTGTTCGGCACAGGAAACCGAAGCGGCGACACGCCAGTACGCCGTTGCCGTGGGGTTTCAGAATCAGAAACTGTTTGATTCCGCCATCGATGAGTGGCGGACCTTTCTGAAAAAATTCCCGAACGATCCTCGAGCAGGTCGTGGCCATCATTACCTGGGCACCTGTTGTCTTCAGGAAAAGCGCTACGCTGATGCGATTGTCGCCTTCACGACCGTCGTGACGAAGTATCCGAAGCTGGAACTGATGGATCAGTCGATGATGAATCTGGCCATCGCGTCGTACGGCAAGGCACAGGACTCGGAAAGGGATACAGACTACGCAAAGGCCGAGCAGGCGTTCGCTCGAATGCTGACGAAATTTGCGGACAGCGAGTACGCAGCGCGAGCGATGTATTATCGTGGCGAGTGTTTGTTTCAACTGAATCACACAGCTGACGCGGCAGCAGCTTATGAAAAATTCCTGCAGAAGTATCCTCAGAACGAATTCTCTGCCGACGCCATGTACGCTCTGGGCACGTCCCAGGAAACGCTGAAGCAATCGGTAAAGGCCCAGGCGACGTACGCTGACTTTGCTGCAAAGTATCCGCGACATCCGCTGCTCACGGAAGTACAGATGCGGCAGGCGGAGTTGTTGTTCGTCGCTGGCAAGTATGCTTTGGCGCTGCCCGTGTTTGACGCTGTCACGAGGAATCGGGACTTTGAACTGGCGGACGTGGCCATGCTGCGGCACGCCCGTTGTTTGTACGAACAGGAAAAGTACAACGACGCAGCGAAGCTGTATTGGAGCGTGTCTCGTGAATTCAAGAACACGAAGCACTATGATGCTGCCATTCTCGCGGGGGCCAAGTGCTATTTTCTGGAGGACAAGTTTGAGCTGGCACGATCGGGACTCGAACTGCTGTCCGACCGCGATGTGGCTGAGGCCGCTGAGGCCACACAATGGTTGGCACGGACTTATCTAAAGGAGGGAAATGTTTCACAAGCACGTGAAATAGCCGAACATGGACTGCGGAAGTTCAGAGGGGATGCCTATCGCCCCGAATTGGAATTGGTGTACATCGACGCGTTGTACGAAATTCCAAATCAGAAGAAAAAGACTGCGAAACTGTATGCCAACTTCGCCAGAAGGAACGGTCAGCACGAACTCGCCTCACAGGCACAATACATGGCTGCACTGGCTGCATTGACCGTTCAGGATTATGACGCAGCTGCACGGCACGGCAGAAAGTTTCTGGCCGATTACCCGGGCGACAAACTACAGGCCGACGTGTCGTTTCTCTTGGCTGAAAGCCAACTGCTGCTGGGCAGACACGACGATGCCGAGCGGCAATATCGCGAGTTTCTGCAGCTGGCTCCCAATCACGACAACGCTCCGCAGGCGCAAGTTCGACGGGGCGTGGCTCTGTACATGGCCGACCGGTATGCGCGAGCCGTTGAATGGCTGCAGCCGCTGGTCGCGCAGTTCTCAGACCGCAGTCTCAGAAGTGAAGCGCTCAGCGTCGTCGGTCGCAGTCAACTGGCGCAGGAGTCCTTCGCCAGCGCGAGGGACTCGCTGCTGAGGGCAATCAGCGTCGACCCGGGCCGCCAACAGCACGACGAAACGTTGTTGGCGCTCGCAGATGTTTATCGTCAGCTTGGCGAAGTCGCGGCAGCCGAACAACAGTGGCGGCGCGTGTTAACGCAGTACCCGAACAGCCCGTTGGCCGCCGAAGCCGCGTTTCGTCTGGGCGAAACGGCCTTCGCGGCAGAACGTTTTGACGATGCCTTGGAACGGTACAGCGCTGTCACTCGGGCATGGCCGGACAGTGAGTTTGCTCCGCACTCTCAGTACGGTCTTGGTTGGACCCTGTTCACCATCGGCGAGTATCAAGAGGCATCGGTCGCCATGACAGACCTGGTGGCCCGCTACCGGACTTCGCCCGTAGCACCAAAGGGCTTGTACGTTAAAGCAATGGCGGCCTACCAGTTGGGAGAATACCCCACAGCAATCCGGAACGTGCAGTCGTTTCTTGCGACAAAACCGGATTCTGACGCCGCATTGGATGCGCAGTACGTGATGGGACTTGCTCAGGCCGGACTAAGACAGTTCGAAGCGGCAACGAAAACATACGCGACGATTCTAAGCAGATCCGATACTTATCCCGCCGCTGACAAGGTGGCCTACGAACTCGGTTGGGCCTGGATCGAACTCGGCAACACGGAAGAAGCCGTGGCGGTGTTTCATCGTCTTGCCAAAGACTGGCCCGGCAGCCCGTTGGCTGCAGAGAGTCTGTTTCGCGTCGGCGAAGCGTACTATGACGCCGATAAGTTTGCCGAAGCGGCCGCAGCGTATCGCGAATCCGCACAGCAGTCGGCGTCGGCTGAAATCGGGGAAAAGTCAATGCACAAGCTTGGCTGGAGTTACCTGAAAGTCGAAGACATCGCTGCCGCGGGCCAAGCCTTCACGTTGCAGTTGGCGAAATACCCCGGCGGGGAGCTGGCCGGAGACGCTCGTTTTCTGGCCGGTGAGTGCCATTTCCGCAGGAAGGATTGGTCAGCGGCGAAGGCGGCCTACGAAGAAGTCATGGCCCGTCGCGACAGCAACTATCTGGCGCTGGCCACGTTTCATGCGGGCGAATGTGCCGCATCGCTGGAAGACTGGAGATCCAGTCGGCAGCTGCATGAGAAGGTGCTGGCCGAATTCGCTGACTTCGAAATGCGGCCGGAAGCACGCTACGGTCTGGCGTGGGCGCTGCAGAATGAAGGGCAGCTGGACAGGGCGATTGCATCGTATGAACAGGTCACGGAAGAAAGCGACACAGAGACAGCCGCGAAAGCGAGGTTCATGATCGGTGAGTGCTGCTTTGCTCAGAAGAAACACAAAGACGCGACGAAACACTTTCTGAAAACTGTGTTTCTGTACAACCATCCGGAATGGTCGGCGATGGCCTACTTTGAAGCAGGTCGCTGTTTCGAAGTTCTGCGAGACACGCAGCAGGCCAGGAATTGTTACGAGCAAGTGATTGCAAAACATCCTCAGCACCCGAAAGTCAAAGACGCGCAACGTAGACTTTCGGCACTGAAGAGAAGTTGAAGTGTTAAGAATATAGCGGTTTTTGTCGCAGGCATCTTTGGAGCAACCAGCGGGAACGGACTATTGACTTCCGGGCGATCGCTCGGATCGGCTGTCGGGCCGTCCCGCACAGGAAAAGACAGAATGAGATTATTTCATACATCCGCGAACAAGCTGATGACTGCCGGTACGGCTCTGGTGATGTCGCCGGCGGTGGCGTTGGCACAGGAAGTGGGGGCCGACGGCGGTGCCTCGGGGCCACCGATGCCCAGCCTGTGGGATCTGGCGATCCAGGGCGGTTGGTTCATGATTCCCATCGGCGTGGCGTCGATTGTGACCATGGCCTTTACGTTGGAACGTCTGGTCGGATTACGGCGGGGGCGAAATCTTCCCAAACAACTGATTCACAAACTTCGACACCTGATGTCCGATTCCGGCATTGATCCTCGGCGCATGTGGGAGGCGTGTGAAGAACACAGGTCTCCTTTGGCGAATGTCGTCAAGGCGGCCGTTCTGAAGACCGGCCGACCTCAGGCAGAAGTCGAAAAATCGGTGGAAGATGCGGTGTCTCGGGAAACGGCTGCCATGACGCGTAACATGCGTCCTATCAACGTCGTCGCCAGCATCGCTCCGTTATTGGGGCTGCTGGGCACCGTCCAGGGAATGATCATGGCGTTCATGGTCACCAGCACGACGTCATCCACAGGCACGGCCAAAGCACAGGAACTGGCTCACGGAATATACACAGCATTAGTGACGACATTCGCCGGCTTGAGCGTGGCCATTGTCTCTGTAGTTCTGGCGAACTTCCTGGAAGGCCGCATCGAACGGCTGCTGCGACATATGGAAGCGTTGTTTCTGGACCTGTTGCCGCAGCTTGAACGTTACGAAGGTCGCCTTCGCATCAGCGAGTCCATGTCCGTTGACGAACCGGGGCTGCGTGTCAAAACGATTTCACATGGTGGCCATCAGCAGGGCGGCAATCCTGACGCACCTGAGCCCCGCAAAACCACTGAGGCCATTGATCCTGAACGACAAAAGCCAAAGCAAACTCGACCGAGACGGCCGTCGAAGCGTCCCACTGCCGGAACACTACCGAGTGACGTTGCGACAGTCGCCGCGGAAACTCTTTCACCGCCGCAGGGGACAGTGATGTCCGTCGCCCGCGAGGAGTCGAAGACAGGGTCGTTGCGAGCCAACTTTGATCGGGTTGAGACAGCGCATCCGTCGGAAGGGGGCGGGCAGTGAAATTTGAACTCAAAAAGACCGGCGGGAAGCGGCGAATCGACATGACGCCCATGATCGATTGTGTGTTCCAGCTGCTGCTGTTCTTCCTCGTCGCCAGCAACTTTCAGGAGCAGGCCCGCATTTCCGGCGAAGGAGAATTGGGGGCCAGTCTGCCATCGGTGGCTTCGGCCATGCCGATGGTGATGAAACCACGGGAGATGATTGTGAACGTCGATTCGACGGGCGAGTTTTACCTGGACGGAGAATTGCATACCGAAGAAGCGCTTGCCAGTCGATTTCAGCGAGCTCAAACGAACAACCCCGGCAATAACTCGGTCGTCATTCGCGGTAACGAAGGTGCCGACTGGAAGTTCGTTGCTCGAGTAATGAGCCTTTGCAATCAGTCGCAAATTCAGGACTACCGAGTCGCTGTGATTCCGGAAGACAGATAATGAAAAGCGTGTTGCGGATGTCTGAAGACGAGTTGGCGAAGCTCGACGCCGGAATCGGTTTTCGAAGTAAGCCGGCGTTCGGCATCGCTGCGACAACTTCCGTCCTTGCATTGGCCGGCATGGTCTTGAGGTATTCACCGGGCGACGATGTTCCACTCGCCGGCATGGACAACTTCAGCGGACAATGCGCTTTGGCGGGTACTCTGGGTGTGTCGATGGTCGTCGCGACGTGGATGGTTCGCAGTGTTATCATGAAGCGACTGCAGTGGGGCGTCCTGCTTAGCCTGTTGATACACCTGATCCTCTGTGTCTTATTGCATACGGTTCAGGTGAACGTTCCCGTCGTGCTTGCGGCAGAAATCGGGACGGACAACCTGCCTTTGCAGGAATTGACGATGCCGGATTACGGCGGGGCCGAATCGCTGACATCGCAGCAGGAAAACCAGTGGGAGCGACAGACTGACGTTGATGTTCAGGAAGCGGAACAACAGCAACTGGAACGTCAGGACGCGGAAATAGAAATGGATGTGCAACCCGAGCAGGTGCAGCGTCAGGAACGCGTCGCCGCCGTCGACGTGCCGTTGCCACAGCGGGAACAGGAACGGATGCCGCAGGAACGGGAATTGGAACTTCAACGTCAGAGGCAGCAGGCCGAAGCGAATGTTCCAGAGACGCTGGAGACTCCTCAGATCACGACACAGCAGTCGCAACAACCGGAACTGGAAGCTCGCCGGAATAACAAAACACAGGCCAATCCACAGAACAGTCAGCGCCGCATGGAAACTGTGGAACGCCGGATTAATGAAACAGTCAGTGAGGCGACCGTCCGTTTTCGCGCCGAAGTTCGGCCAACAGACTTGCTGCGTGCAGAGATGACACCCACCGAACGCGCTACAGCAGAAGCTGCGATCGCCGATGCCACCGCAGAGGCCATCGACGTGGTGGCAGCGGCAGACGCTCGGCCGATGACGACGGAAGCTCAGAGGCTGGATGTCAGGCGACAGTCTGAAGCTGATCTGGTCTCCAGCCAACGTACCGATAACAGTGCTCCCGCATCGTCGTCTGCGATGCAGGTCGCAAGTCTAAGCCCGGCGCGTGCGACTTCGTCAGACATGGCCGCAACGGACGCCGTGCCCTCCAGTGGCGGAGCAACATCGCTGCTGCGTAGTGTAACCTCTGCCGGACAAAGCACGTCTGCCGCAGAAGTCTCTGCCCAGTCGGTGAGCGTGGCGAGGGCAGCGGGCTCCGGAAGGCCTGAACTGGTGGCAGCGGCGACCGCATCCAACATCGCACGAGGTCGCTCGTCCGTGCCGACCGGCAGCGCGGGGGCCGGTGGTGCTCCTGCCATGCGCTCGTCTCTCCGTGGAGTCACGGCGCTGCAGTCTGGGTCCGTCGGTCAGGGGCGCGGTACGGGGACCGGCCGAGGGCCGCAACTTGGTCAGTCTGTGGCCAACCGGGCATCAGGCGGTGGCGGTGGACAGCGCAGCACACAGCGTTCGCAGGTCGGTGCCGTGGGGACTCAGGCGAAACAGGTTCAGATTGCCGGAGTTGCCTCCGGTTCCGGAGCGGCCGGGCGGGTTCTGGCATCGGGGCCGGCGACATCTGCGTCGAATGTGGCCCGCAACAGGGGCGGACTGCCGGCGAGCGGGACTGGAGGATCCGGAACGACATTCGCGGCTGTGCCTGCCGGCACGCGCGGTCGCGGGGTGTCCGTGGCCATGAGTACGGAGGGCCGCAGTGGCTTAAGTGACAGATCAACAAACGCGGCTGCTCGACTCGGTGGGGTTCTGGGTGGCCGAGGCACAACCGGGATGTCGTCCGGCCGAAGTGCGGCTGCTGCCTCGTTGCCATCAGGCATGCTGGCGGCGGAAGAGGTGGGGGCTTTGGTGATCGCTGGTCCCCAGGCTGCGAGTGGAAGGTCGGGAGGCAGTCGTGGACGCGGCCGAAGCAGTGGACTTGATGGTCCGCGAGTCGCATCAGTGGCGCGAAGTTCCGCGGGTCTGCCTGGTATGCGCCGAGGTGGTTCAACGAGCGTCGGCCGTACTCGCAGCAGCCTTCCGGGTGCAGTTGGCGCGGCCGGATTGCCATCGCGTGCTGCGTCACGCGCGGGGGGGCCGCGATTAGCGTCCGAAAGTGACGTGACCGGAATGATTCGTCGCACTATTTCCGCGATTAGTGCCATTGCCACAGAGCGTGTCAGCCCCGGTTTCTCCATGCGGACGCCGGAGGCCCGGGCGGAGGCTGTTGACAAGCTAGGCGGAAACGATATTTCGGAAGCGGCGGTCGAGCGGGGTCTTGAGTGGCTGGCGGCTCATCAGTATGCCGCCGGCAACTGGAGCATTCACGAAATGAATTGCCGCGACCACGATTGCACCGGGCACGGCATTTATCAGGCCGATCCTGCTGCAACCGGATTGGCACTGCTGTCGTTTCTGGGTGCCGGCAATACGCATACGACGGGCAAATATCAAACGGTGGTTGACCGTGGGCTGAAGTGGTTGATCGAACGCCAGACGTCTGCGGGCGATCTGTTTGCGGCTGAATCTGAGTTTGCCGGATTCTACAGCCATGGTATTGCGGCCATCGCCTTGTGTGAGGCCTTCGGTATGACGAAAGATGCGCAGCTTCGTGAACCGGCTCAAAGGGCAATCGATTACATCGTGGCTTCACAACACCCGAAGTTCGGCGGCTGGCGTTATCATCCGCAGTTTGAATCGGACACGTCTGTGTCCGGCTGGCAGCTAATGGCCCTCAAGAGCGGCGAAATGGCGGGGCTGAAGGTAACGAATGCTGCGTACGCCGGTGTCAGAACGTGGCTTGATTCCGTGGAGGACGACGAGAATGCGGGGCGGTTTTCGTATCACCCGACAAAAGAAGTCACGTCCTCGATGACGGCCGAAGGACTGCTGATGCGTCAGTACCTTGGTGCCCGGCGCGACAACAGCGCCGTACAGGCAGGTGCCAGCTTCCTACAGCAGCGACTGCCTCGTGCTGAATCCCGCGACGTCTACTACTGGTACTATGCAACTCAGGTGATGTTTCACATGCAGGGCGAACACTGGGCCGCATGGAATGAAGTTCTGCGCGATACTCTGGTCGAATCGCAGGAAAAAGGTGGCCCCGTCCGTGGCAGTTGGAGTTCTGAACTGCCGACCAAAGACACATGGGGCCGATCCGGTGGCCGACATTACGTGACCTGTCTGAACCTGTTGATGCTGGAAGTCTACTACCGCCATCTGCCGCTCTACATCGAACTTGACAGGTAACTGGTCGACAGCAGCACGTTGCAAATCGGTCTGCACACGTCCGGTCGTGGGAACAGGTGGCCCATCGCGACTGGTTTCCGTGTGCACATTCGACCCGATACCGCTCAACAGCGTATAACGCCGGGGCGTTGTCGTGATGAACTCGTTCCAGATAGCGAAACCGGCTCGACTGCGAGCCGGAACAGTTCACGAGAGCAGTCAAACCGCTCTAATCTCCTGGACCAATGTCCAGCAGCATGGCTTCCATCACCAGTGAGGTCTCAGCGCGGTGCAGATCGCTGAACAACTGCATCCAATCGCGAAGTTCGCAACTCAGTTGATCGGCGACGGAGCCCCATGACTTCTCGTCGCGAATACGATTTCGCATCGATCTGAGCGCGTAGTCCAGATGCAGTGTCTTCAGGTGCAGTCGCATGACCTGACGGTTCCAGCTGGGGAATTCCTCCAGCACCTCCATAAGATAGCCACCGCCATCGGCATGCAACTGGCGTTCCCGCGGCATCAGGTCAACCAGCGTGTCCAGAACTGCCAGCAGCCACTTCCGTGTGGATTCGTCGGGAGTTTCTTCAAGTAGATCTCGCACGTCCCCCAACAGTAAGTATTGAAACTCGTTGCACCGCGCGAGTGTAGAGATTTGTGATACATGGAAGGTTTTGGCCATGGGACGTTCCTTTACAGCGACAGGAGGAGGGGCTTCCACCACACGGTGCGGCGGACGGATCACGGCATGAACGGCTCTCTTTAGGTGGAGAATGTGACGAACCAGAGATAGGTAGTTCCCAAAGATAAGAAACCTGAGCCCGCCGTCAAGAGCAGAATCCGGCGACGACCGTGAATGGCGGAATTACCGCATGTCACCGAACCGATAACCCTCATGTTTTTACAGCAAAAAAGTGTGCGTCGGGTGTTTTCTGCTGGGTTTCCGGTGGGCGGAGTCGGGTGTCGGGAATTCCCTTGAAATGTCCGTCTAACGTCCTCGATACCGTCGACTATCGATGATTCACGATGTTCGCGAGGGCTCTCCCGACGCATGGCAATCCCGCCGGGACCTCGATCAATGTCGTCGCGCTGACAGCAACGACCATAAGTTCGAAGGCACCCGTGACTGGCCGGCGGCCCTGTTCTGGATTTTCGCCCAGTGAAGCGGGCCGTCGAAGCCGCTAAATCAAACCGCGAATGACGGCACGTCGGGCACAGCCGGCGGCTCCGATGAAACCGGCGTTACCGCCCAATTCCGCGTAGTCAATCGTGACTTTCTCGGCCAATACCGGAAATGCACGGCGACGAAATTCTTCCCGGACGCATGTCAGAAAGTCTCGGCCAATTCTTGTTTCATGACGACCGAATGTCATCGCACCGCCCAGCAGAACCATCGTTGGGTCGATCACATGCACGATCGACGTGGTGGCCGCTCCCAGGCAGCGAGCCATTTCCAGGATCAACTCGATAGCCAGCTCATCGCCCTTTTCCGCTTCTTCTGCCATCAACAATGGAGATAGTGCCGTGACGTCATCCATTCGGTCAGAAACGGACGACTGACGTCCCGTCTCCATCGCTTCATGAAAGCGTTCCAGCAGCGCCGTGGCACTGCAGTAGGCTTCCAACGTGCCGTATTGCCCCGTCTTGCACAGGCGACCGTTGTCCATTTCGATGATCGTGTGGCCCAGTTCTGATCCGTGCGAATGTTCTCCCTGCACGATCGTGTCGTCTACGATCAGTCCGCCGCCGAGTCCAGTTCCCAGCGTAAAGAAGACAAGGCTATCGGCCTTGCTGGCAGATCCGGCCCAGTATTCACCATAGGCTGCGGCGTTAGCGTCGTTCTGCAGAACGGTCGGGCGTCCGAGTATATCTGCAACTTTCTGCCGCACAGGATAGTCGTTCCAGCCGGGCAGGTTCGGTGGATCTAACAACAGGCCCGCGGGAATATCCATCGTGCCGGGAGTCGCCAGACCAACAGCGGAGATCTGATCGTTTGTCAGGGACGCCCGCTTCAGCGTCTGCCGAGATGCCTGAGCCATTTGCTTGACCCCGTGATCGGGTCCTTTGGCGGCTTCGGTGGGGACACTTGCCTGTGCGATGACGTTGCCTTCGTCAGTGACGATTCCCGCCTTGATATTGGTTCCGCCGACGTCGATGCCCAGATAAAACGAGGGGGTTTGAGAATTTGTCATCACTGCACTTCCGTTTGCGTGTTGGAAAGCGACACAGGGTCCTTCGATTCGTCGCGGCACCGCTGATGCAGCACAATAGTGAATTTGTCGTTCGAATTCAGCAGTCAGGCAATCGTCAGCGATCAGGTGACGTAGGATTCTGATGAATGTGCGACTTGTACGCGTAGCAGTCCCGTCTACAGGACAGATCTTTGACTGCGAGTTGTCCGTCCGGCAAGTAATCCGCTCAAGGTGACAGGAATCGGCCTATGTTTCGAAAAAGCATCGTCTCCTTCGGCATGGCCGCAGGCAGGATCGGCCCGCCGACGGAGACGTGCGGGGCCACTACTGTTTGGTCGCTTCCAGGAGTTGCCCCCAGCAGATCATTGTTGTTCTGTAAGATTCTGACGACTTGTGCGAAAGCCTTCCGGGCATGTGGAATCGAGACCTGAAGCTGAAAGTGCTGCTGATCTCCATCACTGCCTGCGCTGCGTTTGCCCTGTTGATTCGACATCAGATGCGTTTTGACTTTTACTCCGCCGGCACCGCCCTGGGAATGGTTGGGCTGCTGACGCCGTTCGCCGTGAGTTTCGAAGGACGAAATCTACGACCGTTTTCGAACCTGTTGACCGGCTTTCTGTGCATGGTGGTCTTCAATCTGTTTCTGGCCATTCTGACGTACGCTGGAACTCCCTTGAATGTACCGCTGGCTGATTCGTTGCTGATGCGATATGACGCGGCCCTGGGAATTCACCTGCCGTCAATTGTCGACTGGTTTCAGCTGCACCCGACGCTGAACAGGACCTTTCACCTGATCTACTATTCTGTCCTGCCGTCAACGCTGGTGGCATTGATCGTGCTTGGTCTGGACTCCGACGTCAGACGCCTGCGCGAGTTTGTGCTGCACTACATGCTGGCGGGACTCATCACCACGCTGATCTACTTTCTGGTGCCTGCCGAGGCGCCGGCGCAGGCGTTCGGCTATGGTCAGACGGCGGCTCAACTGAGCTTCATCGAACACTTCCACGCGCTGCGAGCCGGACAGTTTCCCGTTGTGTCTATGAATAATCTTGAGGGCCTGGTGACGTTTCCATCGTTCCACACAACGTGGGCGTTGTTGATCGCATATTCTCTGCGACACTATCGACGGTTGTTCCTGCCGATGCTTCTGCTGAACATCGGGGTTGCAATCTCCACCGTCACCACCGGCTGGCATTACGGCATCGACGTTATTGGAGGCCTGTTGGTGGCCGTGCTGGCTGTGTTGATCACACGATTCGCCGCGCGGTGGCTGCACGAAGACGCGGCCGAGCCGCAGATTCCGCAGCTGCTGGTCGCGGAACCGGTCATGGCCGAATAGACGAGTTGTGGCTCGTCACAGGCACGGACTTGTCGATGAAATCGTCCTCACCCCGCTTCGGTTTCTGCATGCGTCTGATGGGCGGCTGGCGTCCGTGCCGAAGCGCGGATCGGCGACTCACTGACGAAGACCAGCCCGATGAGTGCCGCCAGGACCAACAACCAGAAGGTAAGGAAGACAAAGACCGATATCCCCCACGTTTGATGGCTGTCCGATAGTTCGGCAGACTCAAGAGGGGGTTGGAATGGGTCGTCTGACATCTTCCGTTTCCTATTCCAGCCATGTTGCGATTCACCGACCACACAGCCTTTCCTGCATGCTGCTGGCCCCGGCAGAGTTTGCAGAATCCGGCCACGTCACGACAGCAAGGTGACGGCCCGGTTTTCTGACTGAGCCTGATATAAGCAATGCGTGCGGGACAACGGAATAGTCAAGAAGCGATTGCCGATTTCAATTTGGAACGGCCGTCCGCCAGAATCGCGACTCAGGATTGCGTCTGCCAACATTCATTGCCGGTGTCATGGAATCGATCAAGGTACTCGTTCACACTCAAGTCGCTCTTGCGGATCAAGGAGAACACCTCCACACTGTCGCCGAGTCCGTCGCTGTTGTTATGAAAAATGTGAAATGCGACAGCACAGTCAGTGTAAATCGTTGTTTCTGATTCGTAGTTTTCCTGCGAGATGTCTTCCGCTCTGGCGATTGCTGAGTCAGAGTCATCTGCGCGAACGATCAGGATGCGTTCTTCGAACGCTGCCGCCGCGGAATCGGCCAAGCGGTAAACCAGGCGAACACCATACCAGGGCTCTGAGTCCATGGATTCGTCTCTTAACATTAGAAATCGATCGTCTGATAACGTGCTGCACCGACGGAAGCAACTCTCGATTCCGCGACGCGACAGAGCACTCTGCGTACACCACCGGTAACACATCAGGCACTCACCGGCTTCAAACGCCTTCCCGCCGAGTCTGACACTGACGACCACATCCTGCAACCGCCGCTGACAAGAACACGCCAGCGGTTTCTCGCAATCCAGGCTACCGTGGCCAGGAACAGACCGGCGCCGGCAATGATGAAGGGGGGACGCGGCGAAGGATGTTTATCCATCCTCTTCAGCCAAAAGGTCGATGGCCCTTCGTACGTTCTACGCCGCTTTCAGGACCTCCGTGTCTTCGTGTTGTTCAGCAGTCATCAGGATATACTTTTCCACGCTTTCGAGTCTGCGCACGGCGTGTAATTTCATCGCCGGCAGCAAATTATGCGAATCTCGCTGGCTTGCTCTGCCATCCCGGCGTTGACACTCATGGCACTTTCCACGCACTTTGTCCATGTCGAGTACGAGGTTCTTACCGCATTTGCATTTCTGTTTTGCCATGACAGTCCCCCTGTCCGTAGCGTGACGCTTCAGGGGTCAGTATGCAATCACTGTAAGGGCATTACGGGGATTGCCGGAAAATTGCTTACTGGAGCCGAAAGTCGGTCCAGACCAGTCCTTGTGTACGTGAGCCCCTGAATGGCACTTTGGGCGCCACGCGGCCAACATGTTAATCCATCGGAATTCTGAGAGTCCCACAGTCCGTCCGGTCTTGATCGCCGTGTGGTGAAAGACCGTGCCAAATCGCCTGTTGCGGTATTGTGACGAATCCAATTCGTTCCGACTGCAGGTCAAGTCGCTGATCGTGTTGTCTGGGGGTGTTGGATCAGGAGCGGTCTACGAATCAAGTTGGGGCATCGATTGAAGACAAGGCGGACTGGACAAAGGCGAGCATGACGCTTCGTCGCAATGCGTGTCGGGTGATCCGCCGTTCCTGCCAGGATAACGGTCTGTTAACATGACCCGCGCTTTACGGTTAATCCAGAACAGGAAGATCGACAGCTACGACGCCAATTGCCATGACCAGGGAACGAAATCCATCGAAAGCCGCCACCTCCACGGCATGGGTCTTCCTGTTGCCGTCGGCGGGCGCATGGTGCTTCGTGCCGGGGCTATCTCCATTCCTGACAATGTGTGTCATCGCGATAACGCTGTTTGTCACAATCAAGCTTCACGTTCTGGTGGTCTACGTCTCTCAAAACGGTCGACCGAGCTGGTCGGATATGCTTGCATGGTTCATCGGGTGGCCAGGACTCAGTGCCGGGAGATTTTTTCGCAAGCAGAATGTCACAAAGCCATCGCTCGAAGAATGGTGCTGGGCGATCGGCAAGACCGCTTTCGGCATGGTAGTGCTTTTGCTTGTGGCACCACGGCTGCGCGGAATTGGAGACCTCGTATCGGGATGGACGGCGTTACTGGGAGTTGTGTTTTTCCTGCATTTCGGAGTGTTTCACCTGGCGGCTCTCTTTTGGCGCCACCAGGGGCGAGATATTCGTCCGATTATGAACTGCCCGATCTGTGCGACGTCGGTCAACGAATTCTGGAGCCGACGCTGGAACCTGGCGTTTCGCGATTACGCTTCGCCGTTTGTGTTTCTGCCGCTCGCCAGAAGGACCAGTCCGCTGGTTGCCGTGGTCGCTGGGTATTCGTTCTCCGGGATTATTCATGAGATCGCGATTTCAGCTCCGGCAGGAGCTGGGTTCGGTTTGCCGACACTGTACTTCATGCTGCAGGGGACCGGAATTATTCTGGAACGTGCTGCCGTTAAGTCCGGTTTCGCGCTCACGTCAGGTGTTCGCGGTTGGGTGTGGACTGCGGCGATCACCGCTCCAGGAGCACTGTTGTTGTTTCATCCGCCGTTTATACGAACGGTCGTACTGCCGCTTGTTGACTTCATCGCATCAATCCGTTGAGAAAGTGCTGTTCGAATGCCAACACTTGAAGTGCTGATTGCAATATCCGGAATCATTCATCTGGGAACATTGTTCGGAAGCGCGCAGGTTCCCCGCGAACTGAAGTTCAGAGAAGAGTTGCCAAAGCTGAACCCTTTGCTGCGCCACTGGGTACTGGTTGCAGGAGGGTACATCATTTTTAACATCACTTCTTTTGGAGTGATCTCTCTGGTGTTTCGTTCGGAGCTGGCGGAACAGACTGTGATCGCTCGTGTTTTCTGCGGCTACGTGTCTATCTTCTGGCTGATTCGTCTGGTCATTCAGTTGTTCTTCTTTGATGCAAAACCGTATCTGCGGAATACCCTTTTGAAGCTGGGATACCACGGGCTGACAATGGTATTTCTGTGGCAGACCGTCGTCTATGGCTGGGCCGCGTTCGGCTCACCGGCATAGCCCTGTCGGACTACGATTACTGCCTTCCATCTATGAGCGGCGATACCATGATCGTTGGAATCAAACAGAGACTGCCGATGCCCCGGGAAATCAATGGGTGCGGCGACGCGGAATTCGTGCGTCACCGACGGCAGGGACCTTCCATCACTGGACGATCAAACGGTCGTTCTCCGTTCGCGCCGGGAACTTCAGCGATCTGACGTGCTGATAACGATGAGGGTCAATCCCACGATCATCGAATGCCCCCGGCTCACTTCTTTTTCAGAAGCACGATGCGGTAGTTCTTGCCATCAATACGGATCAGCATTGGCTCGGCAACGCTGAAGTACTTGCCGTAGCGTCCATTGTTTAGCCTTGTCAGTCTGAAGTAGTCGTCGCTGAACTGTTCTACTTCGATGACTTTCTTCAGAGCCTCTTTTTTCAGTGTGCCGTATTCTGAATCCTGCCACTCGTTGTTTTTCCAGTAGAACGTCTTTGTGCCGATGCGGCGAACTCGTTGAGCAACCTGGCGTTTCTGTCCGTCCTGGTCGGCGGGAATACCGAGGGCGTCGAACCTGCCGAGGCCGCCCAATGTGGTAACGCCGAATTTGTCAATGGCTCCTCCTTGTTGCTGCGACGTCCCGGTTCGTCCACCGCGGCCGCTCCCGCCTCCGAGCCCACCGCGGAAACCGCTTGCCGGTGCGCCCGCGGGCGATGGAGTTGCCGCGCTACTGAGGTTGGTGCCCAGAGAGAGACGGCGGCGGCTTGAGGCCAGCGCACCATCTGCCTCCTCGGCTGCCTCTTCAAGGTCCGCTGAATTCGCCCGGGGAGCACTCTTCAGCCGGGATTTGAAGCTGCGTTGAGTGAACCCGCCGAACCCGGAACTCATTGACAGACCTTCTGACCGACTCTTGGCTTCTGTCATCAAGCGACGACGATCACCGAATGACGTGTTTTCGTCAGCCAGAAACGATGTGTAGGGAGTCATGATGCCGTGCTTTAACGACAGGGCGACCAGCTCGTCAATGAGCTCCTTATTCTGTCCCTTCAAATCAAGGTCGTCGATGATCGAACCGATCCGGCGAGTCGCCCATAGGGTTTCAACGAACTGGTTCTTCCGAGTCTCGGCGGCGTTGCCGAAATTTGTCTCCAGGCTCATTGACCGCGTTTTGCCGCCGACTCTGCCCTTGAGTGTCACTTTTACTGGCGTGCTTTTTCGGTAGCGACCGACCACGATCAACTGCTCACCTCGAAACAGATCCGTCAGGTCTGAGGGATACGTGCGACTTACCAGATTGCCAGGTCCGTCGTAGTTGGCTCCGGCAAAGCTGATCTGGACGTCAGTCATGGCCGGTGAGCTTACTTTGCGAAACAAATTGCTGGCCGCGACTTCGATATCCTCGTCCGGCTTTACGTAGACCGAAGTGCCACGTTGATCCTTTGATAGTCGGTCCAGCAGCCGGCTGTTGACGTCGTAGCCGACTCCGAAGCTGAAGATTCGAGCGTTGACTCTGTTCGCCCTGTCAACTCCGGCTGCAATCGCGTTTTCGTTGGTCTCGCCGACGGTTGGAAGGCCGTCGGTAAAGAACAGTACGTAGGTAGGGCGGTCTTTGTCCTGCAATTGCCCAAGCGCCACAGTAAGTGCCTCGCCGATGTTGGTTCCGCCGCCGGCATAGATGTCTTCGACGTAGTTCAATGCCGCCTTGCGAGTGTCGTCACTGACGAGCTCCAACTCGGATTGGAACAGATCCACTTCCGACGCGTATGAAACAATATTGAACGTATCTTTTTCTCCCAGCTGGTTGATCATCAGTCGGAGCGAAGACTTCGCCTGCTCGATTTTCTCTCCAGACATACTGCCGGACCGGTCGACGACGAACAGGACCGTCTTGGAAATTTCCTTGCCTTTTTCCGCTTTGACTTTCGGACTGGCCAACAGCATGAAACATCCCTGCTGACCGTCTTCATCGGGCTGATAACTGATCAGGTTCATCCCGAATTCGCCGCCACGAAGTCCATACAGCAAACGAGTGTCATCTGGCTGAGTGACGTTCTTCAGAGTCAGCCGACAGACTGCCTTGTTGTCATTCGCGCGAGTAATGTCGAAGTCGTGAGTCGGGCTGTAGACGTTCTTCAATTCCCGTTTCGATTTCACTCGAACGGTGATATTCAGTTCGTCGATCGGCTGTCCTGTGTGTTTCACTGTTCCCAGTGGCAATGTGAAATCGACCAGTCCGGAATCGCTTTTCAACAGTTGCGTGTAACGGATCTCGACGCGTCGTTCCTGACCAGCGGGGATCGGAAAGACGCTGGTACGGAACAGGCCCTGCCCAATGTATTCCAGGAGGGCCGGGTCTTTTTGTTTTCGGACGATCGCTTCGTATTCCCGGCGAGCCTGATCTTTCGCCTTGAGTTCTCCAGGCAGTTCTTTGCCGTCAACAATAAGTGTCAGACCATTAATGGCAACTCCGTCGGGCAGGGGAAACAGAAACTGTGTTTCCAGGGTTCGACGGCTGATGTTCTTGAATGTTTGAGCCATCTGGACTTTCGCCACCTGATCGTCGATGTCAGCCCTCACATCCACGCTGCCAATGCGAAATTCCGTGCCCACTGGCTGCCCCGGTACGCGAGTTACGATTGGTACCTGCCCCATCGCCGAGGCCGTGAATGCAAACAACGCCAACATCAGGGTGAGTCGAGTGACCATCGAATAGCCTCCAAACCAAATAGTCGAACATGCAGGAGAATCTGCAATGTGTGGTAAACCGCGTACAATTAGAGTGGGTGGCGTGCTCGGTTGGTTCCCGGAAATTTAGACATTTTCGAAAGAAGTACCGAATTCACGTCGGCCGTCGCGTGCTGGTTTCTGCGGCAACGCTTCCCGTGCCAGTTTGACTCTTTTGTCTGTTCGAGCCGAGCGCATTGTGTTTCCTTGTGGTGGTCGGTGTGGACTTCGGTGACAAGTGGCCGATCTCAACGTTTTCTGACACAGAATCCATTTTTTTCGACCCTGGCTCGTACCGGTCCCCGCTGCTGCTAGAATCATGTACCCACTTGGCCGCTCCCCGGCTGGCCTTGTTGTGGGCTGGCTACTCACCACCAGCGTAAGGCCTGCCCGCATTCCCTGAATACAGCGGCGAACAAGACCGATTCTCACCGGTCAGTCGCCATTGTGATGCTCCACCGTCAACGAGAAGTCCCAATGAGAACAATGCTCTCCCGTTTCGTTGTGCTGCTGATCGCAGCGACCACTCCTCTTCAGCTGTCTGCCGCCGAATGGCTGCAGTTTCGTGGTCCTGGCGGTCAGGGGACGACCAGTGAAAAGAACCTGCCGCTCACGTGGAGCGGCACAGAAAACGTCGCATGGAAGACAAAACTCCCAGGCTTTGGGGCATCCAGTCCCATCGCGCTGGGCGACAGTTTGTACGTGACCTGCTACAGCGGGTACGGTCTGGACCGGCAGGAGCCTGGCGAGTTGGATGACCTCAGGCTGCACATCGTCTGTCTCAGCGATCAGGGAGAGATTACGTGGGACAAACAGGTTCGGCCGAGCCAACCCGAATCTGAACGAGTGAAAGACCACGGCTACGCGGGGCAGACTCCGGCGACAGACGGCGAACACCTATATGTCTTTTTCGGGAAGACCGGTGTGTTCAAGTTCGATTTGGATGGCAACCAGTTGTGGCAGGCTGGCGTGGGGAAAAAAACACACGGCTGGGGCTGCGGAACGTCACCAGTTCTGTACAAGAACCTGGTCATCGTCAACGCCAGTGTCGAAAGTGGTTCGCTGGTGGCGATCAACAAAATCAACGGCAAAGAAGTCTGGCGGACGGGAGGGATGAAGGCCTCATGGAATACGCCTCATCTGGTCGAAACCGCCGACGGCAGACAGGAGTTGGTCGTCAGTGTTAAGAACAGGATCCTTGCGTTTGACCCCGAAACGGGTCAGGAACTTTGGAACTGTGACGGAATTCAGGACTACGTTTGCCCCAGCATCGTTTCACAGGAGGGCGTTGTTTACGTTATCGGCGGCCGCCAATCGAGGGCCATCGCTATTCGCGCGGGAGGTCGAGGCGATGTGACGGAATCGCATCAGCTCTGGCGGGCAAGGGCCGGAGCAAACGTCTGTTCTCCGGTCATTCACGATGGTCACCTGTATTGGGTCAGTGACCGCAACATGGTGGCCTATTGCGTAAGGCTTTCGGATGGCGAGGTTGTCTATGCTGAACGGTTCCCGGACCAGCCCTATGCGTCCGCACTGGTGGGTGACGGCAAGCTGTACATTGTCACTCGCAACGGTGGCACATACGTACTGGCAGCCCGTCCTGAATTCGAACAACTGGCGCACAACGAACTCGACGATCGCAGTACGTTCAACGCCAGTCCGATCGTCGCCAACGGGAAGTTGTTCCTGCGGAGCGACAGGTTCCTGTATTGCATTGGCGAGTAACGCAAGGGTTCTGATGACCGCTGGTTGTTCAGCGCCGCAATACAAGCTCGAATCGCCAGCGAGTGAGTCTCGTGTGCTTGTGAAACACACTTGTTTGCGCTGCGTGCTTGTATGAAAAACGGCAATGCCTGATAGTGGTCACCAGCGGAGCTGGTGGTTTACGGTCGAAGTTTGATCCGCATCTCGGATTTCACTCTCGCAGAAGAATAAGGTCGCTGGATGTGGAGCCATTAAACTCGACGGTCACCGGTTCGATTGACGGAGGCTCCATACCTGTCAGCATCATTTGCCGTGAGTAATCCGGCACTGACTGTCCAACCGACAGTTTGTAAGACCCCTGCAGCGCAGGAAGTTGAAAATAACCTGTATCGTCGGTCCTGACCGCAGTCCCGATGACTGCGACATACGCATGCAGCATGCGGTGTTCGGTGTTGCGAATGCCCACAACGGTCCTGGCAACTCCTGTTCCGTTCTGATCAACGACTCGGCCTTTCAGCGAAACACCTTTTTCCAGCACGATATTGCCTTGATCGATCTCTCTTGTCACATCAATAAATCGTGGAGCAAAGCCCGTGGGATAGACGGCGGCCACGGCCATCCCGTCGCAGGGAATTGACAACGAAAAGCCGCCGTCCTGGTCGACTGGGAACGGCCCCGAATCCCAGCTGGCGGTCAGCTCCGCGTTGCAGAATTGAAATCTAACAATCGCCTTTGCCACGACTTTGCCGTCGTTGTCCACCAGCCGCCCCTTGACTTGTCGCCCGGCAAGCATTTCGACACGTGGCAACGCCCCCTTTAACACTGTTTTCTCATAGTCGTCCTCGAGTGCATCCGCGAACCCTTCCGCGATAACTTTGATTCGCACTTCATCCGTGTTCGGCCTGATTGTGCCGCTGGGAGCAATCGAATACTGCCCCCTGGCATCGGTGACAGCCGACCATGGCCCCGGCGCCCGAGACGTCTCGTCTTTCTTATGCGAAAAGCGTCTGATCAGGACTGTCACTGCCGCATTCGCAACAGGCTGTTCGGCGGAATCAACGACGCCGCCGAATATCCGTCCGGGCAGAGGCACCGGATTATCACGAAATTCTGATACATAACCTCCGGGAATACTGTCTGTGCCACGGTCGCTGGAGTCTGAAATGGTGGCAACCCAATCTGCAGGAGGATCGGCACCGGAGAAATCGTCGGACTGCATTTGCCAGCGTGCCTTTCGAAGTTCCTGCGCGTAAGCCTGATCCGTGATGTCGTCAAACGATGTGAACAGCACCGAGTTTTCGTCCATTGACCGTGCGATTGCCAGTGATTCGGTTTCTGCAAAGACACTGCTGACCAATTGCATGTCAATTCTTGCTTTGGCGATCACTTCTTCCAGAGTCGACTCATCAGCATGAACGACCGGCACGTCCAGGTCGATACTTGTATCGATTTGCACGTTTCCGGAGTTGCGGCGATCGGGGTGAATGTGAACAGCGCTAAGAGGGACACGGAGTTTATCGGGCGCAGCACCGTGCGATTGTGAAACGTTGTGGGGCCAGTAAACCAGCCGCCACAGATATT
The DNA here is from genome assembly GCA_039831575.1 of Fuerstiella sp. GTDB lineage: Bacteria > Planctomycetota > Planctomycetia > Planctomycetales > Planctomycetaceae > Fuerstiella. The sequence goes on from JBDONA010000043.1 coordinate 21,894, forward strand.
CCACACCCTGCCATTCCATTTTGAACATAAGCAGTTGAGTGGCGCTGCCAGCCGAGCCATGGGACCCCAGCTGCCATGCGACGTCGAAAGCCGTGTGATGCAGATTCAAACGCCGCTTTTCGGGCGGATACTTCAGCAGATACTCTGGTGTTCCGCGTACCGACGAGACGACGTACCAGGTGCCATCATCGATCGGAATCAGGTCGTGAACGGCAAACAATAAACCGTCCTTCTGCTGAGTCGCGGCGGCTTCAGCCAGAGGAAATCGTCCCTTCAAGGCCGTTTGGACATTCACGACCGTTGCATTCCGGGGATAGTCCGGTTCAAACACGGCTGCACCAATGGGCCGTTCGTAGTCAATAGTGATCTGCGACTGCTTTTCCCATTCGCCGTGAACAAGCCGTTGCCGAATCATCAGCCGCGGACGTGTTTGGCGATCTATCAAAGCAACCATTCGTGCGTCCTGAACTTCGCCTTCTGGATTCGCCTCTCGGCCAAGCAGGAAGGCCTGGCACTGATCACCGGCAACTTCCTGGTCAAGTTTTGGCTGACGTTGTTTCGTCCAGTCCGAGGGAATGTTTGACAAATCGCACATCTCAGAAACCATCGCGACATCATCCTTACTCGGTCGCAGTAACACCGGCGAGTTATCACCCTTTCGTGACCATGTGTAGCTATGGGTTCCGTTATCAACAGTTACCTGGCCCTTCAATTCGGTTCTGAATCCATGATCGCGGTGAAACCAGACTTCCCCTCGCGTCACTTCACGATCATCAAAGGTCTCAAACGTCATATGCCAGCTGTTGGACTTCTGTAAACTCTGGCGTAACGCAGCCTGAAGTGTCTGCGGCATACGAAGCCAGAAACCCAGGGCAACAACAGTTATGGTCGTCGCCAGGACGCCAATCGCCCGATAGACCAGCGACGTTGTCAATTGGCGAGATCTGATGGGCGGAGTAGTTTCCTGCAGGCGATCTGCAACGCGATCAGCCACGGATTCGCCCGGCCATGTCTGCCCTAGACGCTCAAGTTGATCTTCGATTTCGTGGGATGACATAGGTCATTCCTTTTCGCAGTGAGAAATGGTCTCGTTGGAACGTTGGTGGCTGAGAAACTGTTGCAGCCGTTTGATGGCTCTCGAGAGTTGCTTCGTAACCGTGCTTACCGGACGTCCCGTCAGGTGGGCCACTTCAGCAACGGTATGATTGTTCAAGTAACGCAGCACAACGACCACCCGTTCGTGCTCCGGAAGTCTGCCAACGGCTTCAATCAGTGTTTGGTATTCGTCTCTTATCAGGACCGTTGGTGCCGGAACGGGAAGATCAACGTCATCCATCCCTAACGTCTTTGGTCCGCCTCTTTTTGTGCGACGTGCTTCTCTCCGAGCAATCCGGCACAACCAGATTCCAACAGCATCGGGTTCTCGCAGTTCCTTCAGGTGTTCGTGCGCCTTCAGAAACGTTTCCTGAGTTACGTCCTGTGTCGTGTGGTAGTCACGAAGAACATGCCAGACGCTGGCCCACACAAGTCTTTCGTAGCGCAGCACCAGGCGTGAAAATGCCTGCTGGTCATTTCGGGCCAGAATTGCCCGGATCAATTCGGAATTCGTCTGCACGATTGGCTTTCGGTGACACTGTTGTTCCTCAGGAATCAGAGACGTCCGGGGCACGTTTTGCGGCCAGAAAACTGAAAGTTTCCGGAAATCCTTGCCAAATGCCGAGGGAATCCAAATCCTCGAGTCGTGTCAGCCGCCCGTGATGCATGACGGGACATCGCAATGTCAGATTCCGGTGCATCCAGACCATTCTCGCCCGTCCTGACAGCCGGACCATCCCGGCAGCGGTTGAGCAAACACATGAACGGAACTGCTTGCAGACGCCAGGGTCGTAGTCTTCGGATCGTTGTAGGAATCAATTCTCAAAGTGTGGTCTTTCTGTCGTCGACATCGCGTACTCCACGTGTTCGTTTGCTGTGGGAGCCTGTTTCACAGTAAAACTGCCTTATGTCCGCATCTATCACTGTCGAAGATCCTGCCGAACTTCTGCCCTTTCTTTTTGCCTGTCGCCCTGAGGTCAAGAGGACAAAGGTGAGACAGTGGCTCAAGCACGGGGCCGTTCAGGTCAACGGACAGTCTGTTACGCGGACCAACCATCCCCTGCAAGCCGGGGATGTGGTTTCGATTGGCACGGGCGGCGAAGTGCGAGCAGCTGGTCTGTTGCCTCCTGGCATGAAGGTGTTGTTTGAGGACGCGTCGCTGATTGTCATCGAAAAGCCCGAGAATCTGCTGAGCATGGCCAGCGCGACGGAGCGGGAAAAGACCGCGTACTTCTTTCTGACGGCCTATGTGCGACGGGGGCAACGCCAGAGTCAGCACCGGGTGTGGATTGTCCACCGGTTGGACCGCGAAACGTCCGGGCTGATGGTGTTTGCGAAGACGGAGACAGCTAAGCACGCGCTGCAGGCAGATTGGGACAACGTCGAGAAACGCTACCTGGCAGTTGTGGAAGGGAAGCCACCGGCTGATCAGGGCGTGTTTTCATCACACCTGGATGAGACTGGCCCGTTTAAGGTCTTCAGCGCTCCTCGCAGTAAACGGACACGATACGCGGTGACTCGCTACCGTGTGATGAAGCGAATCGCAGCCCGGACATTGCTGGAGCTGACGCTGGAGACGGGCCGACGTAACCAGATACGCGTGCACCTGGCCGATGCCAACTGCCCGCTCATCGGTGATCACAAATATGAGGCCCACACGAACCCTGCCCGCCGACTGGGATTGCACGCTGCTTCTCTGAAACTCAAACATCCGTTGACAGGAGACCTGCTGGAGTTCGAATCGCCCTTGCCGGACGTCCTGGCCAGACTGCTGTGACCTGCAGGCCGTTTGGCAGAAATCCGGGTGTGACGTCGGGTAGTGCGCGGTGGATCTGTGGACATCGCGACGATACTGCTACTCAACAAGCGGCAGTTTCACCACTCGTTTTTGTCCCTTTCGCAGGACCGTTACGGCAACTTCGTCGCCGACTTTGTAGTTCAGCTTCACGAACTCATTGAATCTGCCCCGTCCTCTGAGAATTGGTTTTCCGTCAACTCGGATAACAATGTCTCCTTGCCGCAGCCCCGCCCTGATCGCGGCTTTCCCACCTTTCTCTTTCTGGTTGATCCATTTCACGAGTACAGCACCGTCGTCTTCATCAAGACCGGCCTCGTCCCTTTCAAAACTGTTCAACGGCGGCATCCAGATCCGTAGCTTGGGGCTGAGCGACCACATACTGCCCCGCCAGCTAATCGCCGTCTTCTTCCAACCCGCCTGCAGCGCCAGTGTTTTTGTCGATTCACCTTCAAATCGCATGGTGACGTTCTGGCCGTCAGTGTTGGGTAGTCCGTGCAGCACCCACTGAAGATCGGCCACAGAAGACACTGCCTGACCATTGACGGTTTGAAGCTTCGTGCCTTTCTTCACACCTGCCCGACCTGCCGGCGAATCCGCGACGACGGAACTCACGGTTCGGCCATTCTTCGGATCAACGCTCAGCCCCAGATTCTCCGGCAATGGGTAGCGCCACAGGCGATCATGAGACAACGTTCCCTGCTGTTTCCAGTATTCATGTTCTGCATCGTGAATGTTGTGGCAGTGAATGCAGTTGCTGCGAGTCGTCTGGCCACCCTTCCGCAGATTTGGATGCAGCGTTGGCATGTCCAATGCTGTCGTCCATGGTTTCTGCATCGCCCGTTTTCCAGCCAGCAGAGATTTGTTCCCCGGATATCCGGCGTGCAGCCTGAGCACCTGCTGCATGGTGTTGACCAGACCATCCACCGAGTTGTACGCATCAGCTCCCTGCTCGCTTTGAGTTCCGTAGCGTGCGTAAATCGTTTTATCCGCATTCAGGAACATGCCTGCCCAGTTCAGGTCGTGATCGAACTGAAACAGTGACAGATCGACGCCCTTCATTTCCACCTGCCGTACGCAGATGAATTTTTCAGCGGCCAGAGCCTTCACCCTGTTGCTGCCGCTGGCGACTTCACCATCAAAACTCAGGCAGTCCTGGCACGGCACGCACCGAAACGTCACGAACAGCGGCTTTCCGGTACGTTTGGCCTCGCGAAACCCGGCGGCAATGTCGTTGTAGATCCAGTGGTCCGCGCCCTTCGCATGTTCGTCCTTGATTCTATCCTTAAGATCGTCGTCGGCTCGGCCGACGTTAGCACAGACCGCCAATATCAGGACAAAGAAAATCGGTTTCATCGCAGGCTCCCGGCAGAGGATGGAGGCAGTGTCTGTGTTGATGATATCGCTGTCAGACGTTGAGAGCCATGCAACGGGCGGCTGATGTTGCTCTGCGGTAAAGTAATGGATTGTGGTTCAGAACTGATGGGTGGCCGGGGCTGGACTGAGCTTGCGAAGGAAGCCCCGGGGTTTCACTCGTACCTCACTCCAACCCCGGCCACACTCGGCAGCCTTACAACCATTCGCTACCGCACCCGTTGCTCTGTCCGAATTCGGCCGCAGAAGTGCATCGATTCCATCCCGCCCGCATGTGGTCAACACAAAAAAAACGCTACGTCGCGCAAAACGAAAGCTGGCGCCGTTTTGTCTGACTTACGATGCTGCCAGAGCCTGATCGATTCGCCGCATCAGTTCTGTATTTTCCAGCTGCGAGTGGTCTGCCAGAGTCCTGAGTGTCCGGGGCAGACGATTGTCCCGCAACGAACGTAGGGCATCAAACGCGGCGATGCGCAGTTTCATGTGGATGTCGGGATCGTTGAGGACCTCAAGCAGCGCCGTTCCGGCATGGCCCACGTTCTCTCGGTGTTTCGCATGACCCTGCGCTGTCGTGGCCAGATGACTGATCGCCGCGATGCTGCGATCGGCGACCTCGTAATTCCGTGACAGAAGATTGGGGGCGACCGCGGGAATCAAGGCGGGGTCGTTTAACTCGTGAGTTGCAAGAATGGCGGCGTGCAGCAGCGGGTTGCGCCGGTCGGACAGAATCTCGACCAGCCGATCCCCGACTTCCGGATCTCGCAGTGTCGCCAGCCCCTGCAGTGCGGCACCGTTCCATTGTGTGTCATGGCTTGTCCTGACGGTCTTCCAAAGGTGCCCTGGAGTGCGGTCGTCGTCGATTGCTGCGAGGGCGCTGGCGGCGTACGGCGTCATACCTGGATCGGCCAGATGTTCAAGAGCAATAGCGTATCCGTCGTCAATCCCGTGACGGCCCAGCACTTCCGCCATGTGCAGCTTCAAACGCAGGTCCGCTTCCGACTTCAAACGGAGACGAATTGCGGCCACCGCAGCCTTGCCATCGACAGCATCAAGGGCACGCAGCGCCGCCCACCGCGTATTGACGTTGGTGCTGGCGAGCCATTCGGCCAGCACCGGAACAGCCCGCTCATCACGCAGCACCTGAAACGCACCGGCCAATTGAGTCTCGTCGCGATGTTTTCCATCATGTGCCGACTGGATCAAAACGGGTATCGCAGCGTGGTGCTTCAGCTGGCCGAGGCGAATGATCTCCTGGTGGGCCGCATGTCCGGCGCTGAGTTTCTGCTGCAGGCGTTTCAGCAACACGGGGCCGGCACCACCCCTGGCCAAACGCACGGCTGCGTCAATGAAAACCGTCTCTCGCTCTTTTCGTTCATCAAGCGGCAGCAATGCCAGTTCCTTGAGCACGACAGCCACGTTCCCTGCATCGTCAAGACTTCCCAGGGCTGTCACGGCGGCGCCGCGTTCGGCATGGGTTTGAGCATTCTGAAGATGATGGACCAACAGCTTGCTGACCCATTCCGTGTTGCGACCGAACTCGTCCAGACGGCCCAGCGCCTGTAACGCAGTCACGCGAAGCTGTGTCTCCACACCGTCAGACGCCAGAAGATTCTTCAGGGCCCCCGCAAAGATCGTGCGAGCTTCGTTCTTGATTGGTGCGCCTGACGCCAGCACGTAGCTGATAGTACTGGCCGCTGCAGCCCGAACGGCCGGCGAGTCGTCCGCGGTCAAACCGGCCAGGATCTTTGCGGCCTGGGTGGTCTGGACCCAGTAACCTCTGGTGCCAAGGCTCATCAATAGTGGCACGGCGGATGGTCCGGTCGTCTGACCCAACCTGTCGACGCTCAGCTGCACGCGTCGCAGACGCGACGAAGTTTGGGAGATCTGAATCATGGTCTGCGTCATTGACACGATGGGATCGTCGTTGTCAACAAGGCGGGGGATCAGCTGTCGCGGGCTGTTAATACCCCGCGGTAGACCAACGCAGCCGAAACTCCCCCGGGTTCGTGTCAGAATAAGCAGAATATGTTCGCCGTGTCGGAACGGAGGCGAAGCGGCCGGATCCGGGGCGGGCAGGCCAAGGTCCGAATCGGTCATCGACAATTCGTCACGTGTGAACACACCTTTCAGAATGGACACCGGCTGAAAACGGTATTCGCGTAGCGTTGTGTTGACCTTCGCTCCGTGCACGATGTTGACCGCACTGATGTTGCTCACGCGTGCCACAAGGACCAGCTGCGCCTGACCGACGCGGGATTCCATGGACCAATGCTGACACCACTCCAATTGTGGTTGGGCGTGACTCTCACTCACAGGTGGCCTTGCGTGCTGCGGGGCGGGCACGACGGGCAGCGAGACGGACAGAACCACGAGAATAACGGCAGACACCGTCACCAGAACGGCCGAGGACCGCGTCTTACTGGATGAAATACTCATGAATCGCTCTCAAAAAAAGGGGGGCGACGGGAATGACAACGACCCGGAAATTGTAAGTCGCGCCAATGGATGTGACCATGGAGGAAGTTGTCTTAACGTTCTGACTGCTGCATCCGCCAATTGGAGGGGACGCAGTGTTGCTGCCGTATTCAACTGATTTTGTGGCAATGTCGTTAGTGATTTACTCTGCCGAGGGTAATGGTATCGATACGGCATTGTCTTCCCGTCTTTACGGGAGGGATAAACACGTGAACCGAACCGCTGGCTGAAGGCTCGATCGTAGTCTTCGGAGTTGTGTGGATACAAATGGCAAAGAAGAGGCCGTGCTGGTTGTTTCTCTTTGCTTCCGTTGCAAGCTTTTGTGGGATTGTGACTTCCGTCACTGTCCACGCAGACGAGCCGTTTGAGGACACGGTTTTGAAGAGAACGACGCTAAGGAAGCAAGGGGACGAAGGTTGCTGCGCACCTTCAACCTCCCGTCTTTACGGGAGGGTCAGACGCGGTAGCGGCCGGGGAGGGCGACCGAAAGTCAGGGTGCGAATGTATGCTTGAGGTATAACGACCCTCTCCGGGACTGATAGCCCGAATCTCCCGCAAGCGGGAGAGTAAACACGAGCACCGAACTGCTTGCAGATGCTTCGATGGTAGTCTTCGGAGTTGTGTAAATACAAATGCATGTGAGAGGGTTCAGCTGAAACCGAACGATCACACGGATGCGTGTTTACCAAGGGACACGTTTGCAGCCGTCGGCTTGTCACACCGCTCGAGACCATAAATGACGCTACAGCGACTACTGCGGCAGTGCGGCATGCAGCCGCCATACTTCGTTTCTGGCCTCCAGCGTTTGCTGCCATTGCTGCAACAGCAGGCGTCCTTCTCGGCGAACGGCAATGTCGTCTGAAATATTGATGACGCGGATCAGGGCCGGTTCGGCAAGACGTCCCATGGCGGCGATCTGTTTGGGAATACCGAATGCCGGTGATTTTTTGTTTTGCTTGTGAAGTTCGGCGCCCATTGCGTTGTGTTCGGTTCTCAGCTTCACGCTGTTCCGCACGAGCTGTTCAATGGCGAATTCCTGTTCCGGCGACATGATTTCCATCCTGCCGACAAGAACACGAACGGTTTCGTCGGGCTGAGGCTCTACGGTCAGAGGCAGTAGTTCTTCCGTGACTGCCGCAGGAACGATGTAGAACAGCCGAGTTCCCTCTTCTTCAAACCACGAATCTCGCCATGTCCTGACCATTGCCGCGGCTTCTTTTTCGTACAGACCTTCTGCGACCAGCGAAACCGCGATAGCGCCACTGAGTGCGGCGACTGTCGATTTCTGGCTGGCCTGTGTCATTCGGATCGTGTTGCCGGCAGCGACAGCATCAAACGACTGATAACGAATTTCGCCATTGTTGACTGACACAAGAAACAGCGATCGCACGGGATCCGCACCGCAATTTGTTAGTGTGAAGACGTCTTCGCCCGTTGACGTCAGATGCAGCGGTAGTTTGAAGTTTCCCATGCCCCGATAGAACAGGAATTTTTCGAAGAAGTTGCCCGATGGCATGCGGGGGCGGTTTTGGTCTGCTTCGTTTCGTACATGAACAATGGCGGAATCCGTCTCACGGGCGTAGCCGTAGTGAGGATGGTTTCCCACCCTCGGAATTAGCCGATTCATCACTTCCGCATTCAGTCGATCCGCAAGGGGCGATGGCTTCAGTTGCGTGCTCAATAACGATTCAGGAATCAACGTCACTTTGCCCCAGTCCAACAGAGAATCCTTGAGCGCGGGAAGCTTGTGAAACTGGTCGTGCGTGAACTCTGGCAGCATCTTCTGAACCGGTGGATAGAATTCCGTCAGCAGCCCCTGAGGAAAACGAACGCGGACGTTTACGTCGCGGACTTTATCGGTATAGAAATAGGTCACCGGCGTTTCCATACGTTGGCGACCACGGAGCAAGGCCTTCGTGTACCGGGGATTCAACCCCGCCTGCCATCCCCGATCCAGCACGAAATCCGGCAGGTCGTTGTCGATCAGTGGGCGGTACTCCAGTTTCACTCCATCAGAACCTGAGAAGTTCGTAAACGTTCCCCATTCGTGGACGACGAGGCGTCCATCCGTGCTCGTATCGCCGGCGTGTCCGTGTGAGATGTGAAATGCGATGGAGGCCAGCACTACGGCAACAAAGGCAGTGACGAAACGTCTCATTATGTTTCTCCTGGATAACGTTGTGTTGAGTTCAGGATTTCGAAGTACCGACTCGTTGGATCGAAACGGGATACACAGGCGGCGACCGGCGCTTCGTACAAGCTAGGTGTTTGCGTCGGACCTGCTGTAGCGGAGTTCGCCACCGGGAACAGTTGATAGGTAGAATCGACGGTTGAATCGACTATCGAATTCCGTCGCAAATCGAAGATCTTGCAATTTTCTGACAAGTTACCGGCTTTGTTGTAGTGACATTCTGTCTTCGATCTACCAATACACTGGTGGATACCCTGAGGCACGACCGGATGTCGTGAACCTGTAACGACAATGACAGACGGTGATTTGGTACGTCAGGCGACTGACGGCCGCTCGGCTGCGTATGGCGAGTTGGTTCAAAGATGGTCTGCGCAGGTGCTGGCGATGTGTCATGCACGCGTGGGTCGGCATGCCATTGCTGAAGAGCTTGCTCAGGAGACGTTGCTGCGGGGATTCCGTTCGTTGGGTTCGATTGAAGCGCCCGACCGATTTGGATCGTGGATCTGCGGTATTGCCCATCACGTATGCATGGACCATCGCAAGGCGAAACAGTCGTCGCAGGTGTCGTTTTCTGCGATTGAAGGGGCTCCACCGGCGGAGCTGTTTGCTGCGACCAACGACAGTGTTATTGCTACCGTCCAGCAACAGGAAGAACGGGCTCAGCTGCTGCGGGAAGTTGACCGACTGCCGGACGAATTGCGGGAAACGTTGATCCTGTATTATTGCGACGATGTCACGTACCAGGAATTGGCCGAACAACTCATGGTGTCACCGGCAACCATCAATGCGAGACTCACTAAAGCTCGTGCCCTTTTGCGGCAGCGACTGCTGACATCAGGAGACAGCGATGAATTGTGACGACGCAAAAGAACTATTGGCTGCAAGAATAGCGATCGAAATTGAAGACGAGTGCCACCGGAAGTTGGCGGCACATCTTGTCGAATGTGCAGATTGTCGAGCAACGGAACTGGCCTGGCAACGTGATGATCGTCTGCTGAATCGTCTATCCGGCGAACACCGAAAGTCGGCCGATCGCCTTGCCCGTTTTGTGATTGGCCAGTTGCCCGTGGGAAACGATTCATCCATAGCGACCGTGCGGCCGGATACCGGTCGTTGGGAACAACGTCGCGGTTGGTTGACGCTTGTGCCGGCAAGTGCCGTTGGCTTTCTTGTTGCCGCGATCGTCTTTCAGTCGTCGCCGAATCACGGAATCGTAGAACGTACGGATGATTCACCGTCGTCGCAGCCGGGTCCTCCGTCGGGTATGCGGCGAAACTCGACTGTCCCGAAGGCACCTATGGCCAGTCTGGTGGCAATGACCGGGCCGATCCAGTTTCGGCCCAGCGGAACCGCGGATTGGACGTCCGTTAACAACGAGTCGGCCTTCCGCTGTGACGCCGCGACTGAGATTCAGACGAGTGAATCCAGTCAATGCGAAATCATGACTGACCGGGGATGCACACTTCGGCTGAATACCAACACGAAACTGACAATTGAATCCGGGCAGCGCGTGAAGATTCAGGAGGGCCAGTTGTGGTGTCGGTCTGAGTCAGATGCGTTGATAGAAGTTGTCACCGACACCAGCAACAAGCCCGAAGTGTCGGATACGTCCTACATGTGTCGTTGTGATGCCCGCGGCAGTTGTCTGGTGGCCGTTGACGACGACGCCATACAACTACATGCCGCCGCAGGGAAAATCACACTGGTCACTCCCGATGGAGATCGCCCGATTGCTCCCGGAAAGGGCATCCGAGTAACTCGTGACGGCGTTGTTCTGCAGGAACAGGTCGGAAACGCGCTGCTGGCGGCCGGATGGATGGATGCGTTGTTGATGAGGAAACGTCCCGATGACCCGGATCTGAAACTTCGTGTTGACGCGTTGTTGGCTCGAATCGGGCAAAGCAAGGCTTCGTATCTGCACGAACGAGAACTGCGAGGACTAGGCGAACACTGCGTGCTGCCGCTAACGCGTTTTGTGCAGTCCAGAATCTCCGCGACGACGCCGCCTCGACGACTGATGGCCATGAGGGTTGTGGCAGACGTGTCACCGTCATGGAATATCCAGGACCTCATTAAGCTGCTGGCTGACAATGATCCGGCGATTCGTGTTCTGGCCGCGACCGCATTGAAAAGGTTGACTGGTGAATCTTTCGGCCGAAGTCCTCAGGACTGGAGACCCATGCCGGAAGGAATTGACCCGGGGCGCGACCTGTGGTCTGAATGGTGGATTCGGAACGGACATCGCTATCCGCGCGTGGATGAGTCCGTCCTGCTGCATCCGCGAACGGGGCAATCCACCCGGCTGTGATTACAGGCCGCCTGCCGTCCCGAACAGGTGCGACGTTTCCATACCGATTCAAAGAAATGTTTTGCGATTCTTAATCGTCAATTATTTCGAGAAGGACGGCACCATCGTGATGATGGGTGGTTGATAGGATACAGTCGTTCCTTCCAGCAAACCGCTAGTCAGAGAGGGCAGCCATGTCGCGTTTCATCGACTCGACGATTGCGAAGGTCTTTGTTCTCGGTTTCATCGCCAATGGCGCACACGCTCAGGACGTGATTCGTCCCACCTGCCGCCCAGAAAACGACGCAGATCGTCAGGATTTTGGCGCTGCAACACGCTAATGCGGAAGAAATGCTTGGGATCGTGGGCGATCTGTTTGACCGCCATGACAATCCTCAGGCTTACTCTCCTCAGCTACGCACCTCACCCATACGCACCAGCTTCGACGAGCGCACGAATTCACTGATTGTCGTCGGGGCACCGGACGATCTTGCCGTCATTGAAAGTCTCATGGAGCGGCTGGATACGCCAGCATCGCAGAGCCAGGAGACCGTACGGGAAAAAACAACTGATCTGCAGCTGAGTCGACGTGTCGAGGCACTTGAAATGGAGATAAAGCAGCTTCGTTCCGGTGCAGATCGGGCCTCGCGGGGAGGCCGGGATCCGTTCAGCCGCGTCTCACGTGCACTGCCGCAAGATGAGGGTGACAGAAGGCTCACGGACACACGAATCAAAGTTGAAGTCCAATCTCCGAAGGGTACGCCGTTGAAAGTAGTGTCGGTCGTGCCAATCGGCAAACGCGTGAAGAAAGGCGACCTTTTGTTTGCGCTGGATACGACGTCGCTGGAAGCCGCCGTCGACGTACAGCAGATGGATGTAGAACGCGGCAATGCCGCAAATGCACAAGGTGAGACCACCCTGAAGAACACACTTTTGCAACAGGAGTCGACATTGGCCGGTGCCAAAGTAGAGGTCGAACTGGCAAAGCTGGATCTGATCAAGTTCAGCGAAGCAACTCGACCGCTGCAACAGTTGGCTCTCGGCAGAGACCTGCAGCAGGCAAAACAGAAACTGACACAACAGGAGAGAACGGTCGAGGCTGGCAGAGGCGACGCCAATTCGTTGGAGAAGCTGAAAATTGACCTCAGAATAGCGGAGGCGGAACTCGAGATATTTGAAAAATACACGACGATCAAAACGATCAAAGAATTGGAATACGCAGTTGCGGCCGCCGAACGTGGGTCACAGCGATCCCGAAGTTTGGGATTGGCGGACGTGGCACAGGCCGAGGCCAACCGGTCCGTCCACCGCAATCAGGTCGAACAGAGCGTCAAACAGTTGAAGCGGCTGCAGGACAACCTGAAGAGTTGCATGATTGTCGCTCCTCACGATGGCGTTGTTGCCGCAGCCGGATCGATTCCTGTTCTCGTGGGGTCAGAGGTACGCAACGGACAGGTTGTATTGTTTCTCATCCCGGACAGAAATGAGGGCGACGTGAAGAAGTAATGGATCGTCCCGTGAGTAGGACAGCTCTGCTCCGAGGGCCTGCCTTAGTTTGCATTGGTATCTTCACGAATCACTTCACCCTCCTTTTCAAGAAGGGTCGCGACGAACGAGCGGGAAGTCGCGTAGGCCAGGACCTGTCCTGCCGCGCCCATTATCGCCAGGACAGACCCCGGCCTGCGCAACTTGAACAGGAGGACGCAGAGGAAACCGAGAAGCCCGGATTCGTGAACTCTGTTCTCTCTGCTGCCTTCTGTTCAGGATTTGCCCATCGATCCTGGGGAAAGGGATCGAATCTCTTGACCACGGAAGGCACAGAAAACACGGAAAAATAATCATGCACGTGTTCGCGCCGTGCGACCGAATGATTCGCGTGCAGGGCGCATGTCTCCTGACCTCGCCCTACAAACGACTGCAGGTCTCCCTTTGCCACTCACACCACACTCAGGTGAGACCCCCGCCCAGCAAACGTTCCACGAATCTGATGCGTTCGGTTCTTAAAGAACACGTCCGTCGTCAGACCACCTCCGTTCCGTGTCTTCTGTGTATTCCGTGGTCGCATACGCCTTTGGACTCCCAGATGCATTTGACGACGGAAGGCACAAAAGACGCCAGGAATAGAAAGTAGGCGTACCGAGCGAAACGCTGTTCCGGCATCGTCAGCCCGTTCCTGTGATAATCCCATTGCCGGAGCGGCGTCGCTGCGCTCCTGGATTCGTCCCATACTATTATCTTGTGTGGTACAGTGCTCCTGGAAGGAGGGTGAAATCTGTCGTCGCGATCTGTGTCGTTACTCATGCCAGGTTTGACAGTCGTGTCCATTCGGCAGGGTTCTGTCAGTGTCGACCGATGGACTCTGCAAAATCCGTCACTCAGCCGAATTAACAATTCGTTCTGCCTTCACGCTGAGCTGCTTCCAGACCACACCGAGAGACAAGTCCCCATTCCCCGTTGAATGGCATCTGCTGCGCAGTCGGATGTCGCCGACACTCAGCGGTTTCTCAGAAACTTCCTCAGAATGCAGCAGTCGAAAGCTGTCGGAATCGTATTCAGCCATCAGAAACGACATGGCACTCCCGACTCTCATAATCCGCAAACGCCCCGCTGTGCAGGCTTCGGCATGAGTGCCCAGCCATTGAAAGACCGGACGCTTTTCAGTCGCGTCGTACGCGTAGAATTCCACCTGCGTGATGTGTCGTAGAGGTTCTTCGCGGCGTTGGACGGCACCGCGCAGGACGCGACAATATGTCTTTGCTTCGTTCGCGTTTCGGGGAGGGAAGACGATTTCCAGATAAACATTACAGGTTCCGCTGTCTGGAGGCTTCAGACTCAAATCTCCGAACTCAGCAATGATGTCAACGTCACCGTGAAGTGAGACCGCAGGCGAAAGATGAACCCAATCTGTCTTACCGGCAACCGCAGTATGATTGACATGCAGACCATCGTTCTTCTGTTGGGCAATGTCGTCACGTCCATAATTCAGGTAGCTCCGGGAAAAGTCCGCGTCAATGTCGCGGAAGTCGTGTTCCAGGGATGCCGGAAGTTTCCCACGCCGTTGATCGAGTTCGAACGTCTGAATTCCAAACAGTTGTTGTTTATCAACTGCCGGAAGTTCTGTTGGCCAGTTGCCTTTCAGGACAACCTTGCGCACCCGAGCTTCCGTCAGGTCACAGTAGTGGAACAATCCGAAGGTTCGGTCGTTTGCAGGATGAAGATCGCCGGCGTAGACCTTTTCATTGTTGACGATGATTAATATGGCATCGCCTGTGATCCTGATGGTCGCATGGTTCCATTCATCTTCGCGAAGATTGACCGCGGTGCTCGGCTCAGGATGCGAATTCTGCGGATCCAGCGCCGTGGCATCGTAGGCCCCGTTTGTCACCCAGTGAGTTTCCACTCGTTCTGCATTCAACAGAAAAGCTCGGCGTCCAATTGCGGGATGCACATGAGACTCTCCCTTGCGGTAAAAGAATTCGTAGCTGATTTCGCAATCGCTCACCAACGGCCAATGATATCGCAGCAACCGCTCGGCAGCAGTGCCGGAAAGCTCCGGAAGCCTGCGACCCAGAATGGAAAACGCACCATCGACCTGTTGTTCTGTCTGCCATGAACATCCGACGGGATCTCTCAGGCTATGTATTCATGGCATCCACCCCTCGGGAAAGGCGGAGGTCTCAGAATCGTTTTCCGCTGGCTGGTATCCTGACGACAGCTTAGTCATCGCCCTGGAAAGTGATGTCAGGTCCACCTCACGCAGAATCACGGGATTGCCGGTGATCCTTATGTCAGGAACATGGCCTGTGCCGTAATTTGGACTGCGAATGGCAACCCAGGGATCGTCATTCTTTAGCAGTCGTTCTTTGTGTGTGAGTCGCCCATTAATGAATCGCGAACAAACTCCGTCCTTGATCTGAATTCGATAACGAATCCATTCGTCCACCTGCGACAGTTTTGGTCTGAATTTTCCGGCAGGACGCTCAGTCAGCAGATTGCCGATTTAAAACGAGTCATGATCATACACCGGAGCAATCCACGATCCCGCAACTGACGGATGGCAGTCTTTGTATCCAAAGCCGGTACATTCGCATTCGAATGTGAAGTTGCCCCGCAACGGCACGCCAAACATCAGATATTCAGCGCCGTGACTTGAGAGATTCACAACCGTGCGATCGGTGAGTTGCCAGTGAGCAGCCGGTACTCCGTTTCCGCTGGCCCACGATTCCGTCAGACTCACGGCGTGCCAGTTCTTCAAAGCCGGTTGCAGTGTGTAAGGAATGCTGCCAGCCGCTTCCTGTTGGCCGAGATGTTGTACACGCCCTCTTAGATTCCCGATCAGGCGTTTCCACTCCCCAGGTGCGACGATGTCTTCGTTGCAAATCTGATCATCGAAAATTCTGGTCAGGATTGTTTCAGCCTCGGTCAGCAGTTGCTGGTTTTCGACTGCCGCCCAGGCGAACATTGTTTCGGGCCACCGATCTGCCATACTCGGCGACGTCGGCGTGTGGTATGCCAGGGACAGCTGATCCGCTGCCAGCCCGGCAGCCTGTTCATCTCCGTCTGCCATCGCGGCGAAGCATTGCAAGATCAGCTTGCAGCGTTTCTGCAGGGGGGCAGTTGCCTCGCATCTGTCGATTAACGACCTCAGGTTATCCAGTCGGCCCAGTTGCTGTGCGGTACGAACAAGGTCATACGCCGGAGAGACAAGATTGCCGCCGGTATGAATTCGTCGCTGTCCCAGTGCCTTGCCGATGCTCTGTCGCTGAACGTCGAACGGGTGATCACCAATCAGTGGCACGACAGGATCACCGGGTGTCAGCATAGCTGACAGGCGCATAGCAGCGTGTGTATCGGACGGAAGTACGCAGTTCAGCAGAAAATCGTAGCGATCGGCAGGTGCAAGAATCTTCGCCCGGGCACGAACGAACACCACATTCCGGGAAATAATGCTGTCATCAAACAGGGCGTCTTTTATCGACTTCAATGCCAGCGGAGTAGGGCTAGCGGTATGCGCGTGATCCACAGCTTCTGCAGCGTAATGGAAACCGAAAAACGCTACGACACATACGGACGATCTCCAGCCGTGCCAAGGCACCACCGTGTTGATGGCTGATCGCGAGTGCTGTCTGGCAACAGCACTGAGTCGTCAGAACGCCGCCGTTCACGCATTTTTGTTTCGGACAATCAGATCTCACTTTCCGCTGAAAACCGGAATCCTTCACATTGAAGACAGAGACTATTTGTCGTTCCGTCTATGCAGAGCCGAGCTGGCGATCCAGCAAGTCGATCATACGGTAAATGAACTGACGGTTGTTGTCATTGAAGTGTACACGAGTGCCGACCGTCTTGTCGGCCCACGCGCGAGCGGTACCTGCATCCTGTTGGAATTCCTGCGCCATCGCCGTCCAGTCGCAGATCATTTCGATCAGATCGATTTCAGACATATCGTTTGGATCGGCGTGAAAGTCCGGGTGATGACGGTTGGATGTCACGTGGTGTTCAATTGCGACACGAACCCGATCATGCATGCCGACGGGATAGTCGAACGGTTCCCCGATTTGGCGGCAGCGATGGAATTCCGTCAGCCAGATGTATGGCAGTCGTTCTTCCTGTCCATACTTGGACAAGTCATGCGTCCGGGCGCGTTCGTTCAATGCGTCGCCGTACGCGGTAACTGCTGCCAGCGCGGAAAGACACATTCGAACACGTTTGATGTGTTGGAATGTGCGGCGTTCGTAGAACGCTATCATTTCCGGAGTTGGTTCGTGAGCAGATGTTGGCATCTGGATTCAAGGCAGGAGCCCAGCCCTCAGTAGTCATCGAGGTGCCATGCCTAAAAATCCGGCGCCTGCCAGTCGGGGATTCCACCATCGCTCATCTGCTTTTCGAACAGCACATGAAAAGGGCGGACCGGTGACATTGGAGCCGATTCATTGACCATCAAAGGCCGGGTCTCCTGCCACCATGAGTCGTAGATATCACGCATTTGTTTAACGATCTGAGGATGATCGTCGATAATGTTCAACTTCTGAGACGGGTCTTTTTCCATGTCGTACAGCGAGTTGTTGTCGACAAATCGATACTGTTGGTTTCGTACCGCAAAGCCGTTCCATTGATGTTCATCCGGATTGGCTCCCGTCTTCCAACGGCCCTTGTGGGTGAACAGGTAACGGTCGGCCCAATCGCCGCCGGGGTTCTCAATCAGCGGCAGCAGATCCCTGCCTTCCACCTGATCTTTTGGCAAAGCTGCGCCAGCCAGAGATGCCAGCGTGGGCAGCAAGTCAATGTGTGCCGCGATCGTGTCGACATTCTGACCGGATTTCACGTGGCCGTCCCAGCGAACAAAGAACGGAACGCGGCATCCGCCTTCATCGGTGCTGCCCTTTTGCCCCTTCATGTCTGCGTTGTAAGGAAACAGCTTTTGACCGTCTTCGCCGGTGCCAATCATCTGACCGGCTCGACCCGAACCGCCGCCCGTCATTCCATTGTCCGACATGAAGATAAGCATGGTGTTGTCGAGCAATTTCCATTCGTCAAGTTGGTTCACCAATCGGCCCACGTTGTCGTCGATGTTTTCGATCATGCCGTAGAACCCGGCCGTCTTTTCCGCAAACCCCATATCTTCGAATCGTTTACGGCTTTCGGATGGTGCGATAAAAGGGCCGTGCGGTGCGTTTGTGGTGATGTAGGCAAAGAACGGTTTGTCGTCGTCCTTGACGCTCTGAATCCAGCCCATGGCGGCGGTATAGAACAGGTCTGTGCAAAACCCCTTCGTTTTCACGAAGGATCCATTGTGGCGAATGACCGGGTCGAAGTATTTGTTGCCGGGAGCATCTGCACAGCTGCATTTGTACGCCTGGCCGATTCCACCGGCCCCGTGAATGAAAGCTTCGTCGAAGCCTCGCTGGTGCGGTTGATAGGGTTCTTCGTCACCCAGATGCCATTTGCCGAAAATACCGGACGTATAGCCGACGGTCTTCAGCACCTGCGGCAACGTGACCGCATCCAGCGTCATGCGTTCTCGTTCCAGAATCGTGTGTGTCACACCGTTCCGCATGGGATGCCGCCCCGTCATCAGTGCTGAACGGGTGGGGGCACAGGTGGGGGCGACCAGATAACGAGTAAACCTTGTGCTGGCATCGTAGATCGCATCCATGGCTGGCGTTTTAATCCAGGGATGTCCGTGTCTGCCAACCGGGCCGTAGCCCTGATCGTCAGTAATCATCAGAATGATGTTAGGCCGTGAACCACGCAATGGCTCGGCCGAGACCATGTTCGACCACGGGAAGGCAGCTGTGAGCAACACGAGGACGGCAAAGCGCATGGTGATAAATCCAAATGATCTGATGATTGTGCAGGGTCTAAAGACTACGTAACCCTTCCGCGGGAGGCAACTCAAACGATCCCTGGTCGTTTCGGCGAAGGGCTGTCACGGATTGTGGTCATCGGCCGTAGGAGGTGACCATCGTCCCGTCCGGTAATTTGATTCGGCTCGGGACAATGTTCGAAGCTACGTAACAGCCCCGTAGGGTGCGTGCTTGCACGCACCACGTTGCAAAACCGAATTGATTCATCATAGCGGCCCGGCTCAAACGGCAGTGTTTTCCGTTTGTTGATCCTGATCAAATCTGCGTCGCGGTTGTGGGGATAGGTGCGTGCGAGCGCCGATTTGTGATCACAGCGGGGAAGATTCGCCCGGAAAATGGTGCGCGCGAGCACACACCGTTCTGTTCTCAGACGACTCAGCGCAGTTTCAGGAAGCGCAGTCTGTGGCTGCGGTGAGGCTGGAACGTCTGCCAGTGATCTTACCTTCGTTAGGCTCGGTGGTATTGGGTTTTCCTTGAAATCGCAGGCCAACTGAGTAAGTGTCTGTCGCGTGCAGTGCCGCATTCGAAGATGATGGAATCATTCGCTGCCTCAGGGCCTACTTGAATCACTGACCGTAGCGATTGACCGATGCTGACGGAGCGCGGCAGATCGGGCACCCGCCGCACTTGACTCCTTCCAGCAACTCATCCCACCGCTGACAGAACTGCACAAATGGTATCTTCTGAAACGACGACCGATGCTGATTCAATTTGCTCGCGTAACGGTTCCATTCTTCAAAGAGGTGCTGCATCAGCAGTACTGTGCGGGCTACTGACCGGAGCCATGGCGTGCTCACTAGTCGTCGCTGCCGAGCCGCCGAAGATTGAACGTGTTTTCCCACCTGGCGGCCAGCGTGGAACAGTGGTCGACGCAAAGGTGACCGGCAAACCTGGTGACGGTCCTGTTATGGTATGGTCAGATCGGGAAGAACTTACATTTGCATTCTCGGAAGAGCGGGACTCTGTCACTGTTACGGTCCCTGACGACGCGACGCCGGGGCTGCACCGGGTGCGATTCCACAACGAACACGGCGCCACCGACCTGATACCCTTCATCGTGGGGCTTATCGGCGAAGTTGCCGAAGCGGAGCCGAACAACAAACCCAGCGAAGCACAGGCTATTGAGCGTCCCCACGTCACCGTAAACGGCGTTCTGGAAAAAGCGGGCGAGGTTGACATATTCGCGGTGTCACTAAAGATGGGGCAGACGCTGGTCGTTTCCATGCTGGCAAACCGCGACCTGGGTTCGCCGATGGACGCGGTCCTTCAGTTACTGGACAGTGCGGGAACGGTTGTCATGCAGAACGATGATGACCATGGTTTCGATCCTCAGCTTGTATTTGATGTGCCGACGGACGGCACCTACTTTGTGCGCACATTTGCGTTTCCGTCAACGCCCAACAGCACGATTAAACTGGCAGGCGGGAAGACGTTTATTTATCGGCTGACGATGACAACCGGCCCGGTCATCAATCACACCGTACCTGCAGTCGTGAACGCCGGCAGCGGTGCAGCGGTATCCGCACATGGCTGGAACCTTGTGGAACAACAGCAGACCTTTCAAATTCCGGTGTTTCAGCAGACATCTTTTGTTCTTTCCGAGGGCCTGGCCCTGCCAGCCAGTGTCCCGGCCGTCAACCACGTGAGCATTGCGGAAACCGACGATTCACAACAGCTGCAGATACCGTCGTCCGTCACCGGCGTCATCGGGGTGCCTGGCGAAACAGACGCACACCAGTTTACAGCGAAGAAGGGGCAGAAGCTGACTCTGCGAGCGCATGCACGTTCGATGTATTCACCGCTGGATCCTGTCCTGAAGGTGACTGCTGAAGACGGAAAGCTGTTGAAGGAAGCGGACGATGTGAGCCGCGCAGATCTGGATTCGCAGGCACAGGTCACCGTTCCGGCGGATGGCGTGTACACCGTCACGGTCACGGATCGCTTCAGCGCTGGTGGCGTCAGATTCTTCTACGTGCTGACCTGCACGGAAACGAAGCTGACATTCAAGCCGACTCTCAAAAGCAACGCGTTTGTGGTGCCCGCCGACAAGGCGCTGGAGATCCCGGTGGCCATTGCTCGAGACAAAGGATTCACGGAGAAAATCGCCGTAACAGTCGAGGGCCTGCCGGAAGGCGTCGCGTGCGAACTGGTTCACTCGGAAAAGGAAGGCGATTCCGCAAAGAGCGCTACTCTTAAGATCACGCGGGGGGAGACTGTGGCGGCTTTCTCCGGCACCGTCACAATTGTCTGCACTTCCGAAGAATCAAAACAAACGATTACAGCGGCGTCGCCCATTCAGAACTCAACCGCAACGACCAGCAGCCTCTGGCTGACAGTGATCGCCTCGCCACCGAAAGAGGCACCAGCAGCGGCTGACGAGACGCCGACAAAAGAGCAGGCAGACGGTGAACCGGAAAAATAGGCGGCAACAAATTCACAGGAGCAGTCACCCGAATCTGCTGCTGTTCCGGACTACTTCTTCGACTTCTTCACCTTCTTTGCAGCCTTCTTCTTGTTCTTCGCCTTGCTCTTTGTTTTGCTGGGAGCGTCGTCGTAGGTGAAAATATGGTCCCAGCCCGAAACGAACTTCTTGGAAGTGCCAGTGTGAACGGTATACCCGGTCATGGGTGCTCTCTCTTGTGTAACAGTGAATTGCAATCAGGAGTGGTGACTGCAGATTATCGCGAGCTGACGTGTTAAGCAACGACGGCCCGCGATTGTTCAATTGAACGAAACTCTCTACCAGAAACGAAAACAGCCTCGCAGAACAGATGCTCTGCGAGGCTGAGAAGATTCGTGCTTCAGGCCAGAATCGTCTATGCAAAGAATGCATTCACGGCTTCGGCTTTGACCAGCTCTCTTGGCTGTTTCAGGTGGTTGTAGACAATGGTTTCCGGATCGATACCGAATGAATGGTAGATCGATGCCAGCAGTTCCTGCGGATGTACCGGATCTTCCAGCGGAGCGGACGCCGTTTTGTCGGACTTGCCATGCACGTTCCCTCGTTTGACACCGGCTCCGGCCATGATGCCGGTGTAGCAATATGGCCAGTGATCGCGACCATCGTCGTTGTTGCTGTTGCCGCTGGTGCTCACACCTCGTTG
>JBDONA010000493.1:0-2537 GCA_039831575.1 Fuerstiella sp.
CACAGACCGAGACGATCTGAGGTTCAGTACACCCTGCCGAAACCGTTTCAGTGTCTGCCATGCTTGTGGAAAGCTGGACTTAATGAATTGCTGCATGACGTGTGTCTCGTTGAGTGACGGTTTCCTGACGACGTTCCCAATCTCTGTTTACCCATTCCACAAATTCACGAAACGGAAGTTCGTAGTGGTACTGCCGGAGGTACAACTCCTCAGCCTGTCGACCGGCTCTGGTACACTCACCGGGATTTCTTGCAAAGAAGTTCACAACTTCCGTGATCCCGGACAAATCATCAGGATGCACACAACGTCCAATACCCTGTTCTTCTATCAACGCTGTTACGCGCGGGTTGAGATCAGAAACCTGAGGCATTCCGGCCTGCATGTACTGGTACCGTTTGTTTGATGCTCCCGTTGCAAAACGCAACTGGTCATGATGATCTCGAAGAAAACTGAATCCCAGGTGACACTTCCGGAGAAAAACGGGGACTTCTGCGAGCGGCAGCCGACCATGAAATACGACACGGTCCGTGACCCCGCAATCCTGCGCCAGGGCACGTAGTTTCATCGCAGCATTCGTGTCATCGGCGCCGACAAGGTGCAATCGAACGTGGGGCAGCCAATCATCGACCGATCGGATGACGGAATCCAATGCCTGGTTCTCACCAAGCGCCCCGACATAAACAGTTTCGAAGTGTTTTCCTGACCGATTCTCGATCGCCTCGGAATCAACGAGCAGCGGGTAATTGGGGATAACACTTGGTCTCTCCCTTAAAGCCAGCTGTGAAACCAGAAGATCGGCCCTGTCCTCGTCAGCAACCACGATCCGATCAAACGTGTGAAGTCGTCTGACCGCGCACCTTTCGTAGAATTGATTCTGAGGATCGATCAGCGTTTCATGCAAATGTACCACACGCAGGTGTGACCGAATTGGACACCAATCAGAGTAGAATGCCGCATTCGGCTCGTATGCGATTTCGACCGCCATTCGATTCCGGTTTTGCCATCTTATTTTAACAAGGTCCAAACTCAGTTTCGCCAGAGCAAACAAGCGAGTTTCGCGTGACTTAGACTGAAGTGGAACGGAGACGACGCTGATGTGCTCGCCAGCGAATGAAACATGTTTGCTGCCGGCAAGTGGACAAGTGAGTACAACAACGTCGAATCCCGCTCTGGCAAGAAGAACTGCCTGATACTGGACCGGCGGATAACCGTCGACTGGCCCAAGTGAAACCAGCAGGGCAACCGGACGCGCTGCAGTATTCTGTTGCATGACAAAGTCCAGGTAACGCCTGAGTAGAACAACGAACCGCGCCATCAGTTCTGAATAGACAAATCTGACAGAGAGGAACAGATGCTGGATAGTCTTGAAGAATATGAATTATTAATCGCGAATTCGATTCGTCGTGTTCTGGCCGCAGATTTTTCGGGAAGCGAAGCCACGGTTTTCGCAAACAGTCGTGGGAATTCATCGTTGAGTTTGTCGGCACACATGTTGATCAGCCCAAGGCCTTCATAGGCATCAAGATTGCTGGATACAACGGGAGAACCTGTCGCAAGGTATTCAAGAACTTTGTGTGAATCTGCGCCACCGTTAATGTCGCGAGCGTTTTCATAACATAACAACCATATATCAATACCCGGAGAGTTTCTCAAAATCTCTTCCTGCGTGCAAAGACCGTAAAAGTGAGTGTTGGGGCATTGCTGCAACGATTGAATCCACCTGACAGCACCTGATTCAAATGGTCCAAAAAAATGAAACTCAACGTCGGCATTCTGTTGGACAGTACACACGATTGTTCGGCCATCAATGGCATGGGCCATCAAATTTCCGACGTAGCCGACGTTTACAGTTCCTGCCGCCCGATTACGGTTGTAACTCTGCAGTTGCTGCTTTCCATAGTCGACGAATGATTGAGACAGGCCATGTCCGACCTGGATACAAGGCGTTGCACCGGAATCGATTCGAGCAAGGATCGATTCCGCAATGCCGACAACCAGATCAGCATCCTTGGAAGACGACTGCCCTGCGATCAGTTGATCTACTGGATGAAAAATACTCACGGGCGCGCCAAACGCCTTCAGGCTTACAAAATTATAGGCATTGTCAAAATCCCAGACGACATCAAGATCGCCTCCACAGGCTCTCGCTATTCGCCGGGCCTGCCGCCGCATCGCCGGATCAAACAGAGTTCTCAGATGGAACTTCGTTTTGTACGGAATCCACGGACGATACCGTACAACCGTGACATTCACGGTACGTGCTGGCGACAGTCGGATGGCCCCCCGGCGGACGGACAAATCCGGTGGGTCAACAAAGAAAATCCGATTACCGAGCTTCGAAAGCTCACAAGCGTAGTGATGCTTCGAAACACGAAAGCCATCCCATGGTTGTGGAGACACAATCAGTACACGGCAGTCGCCATTCTGCAGACGTTCACCTGAACACGAGTTCTTATCTTTCACGCGGACTTTCGCCGAAAAATCAGGTTCACGATGGGACGCAACGGCTTGAGCACAGGATATTGGTTGTACAGCGA
>JBDONA010000626.1:0-11123 GCA_039831575.1 Fuerstiella sp.
GAAGCACGAAAGTCCGCTGCGGCCACCGAAGTTCGGCGTCGCCGGATTCACTGGAGCCGTCAGGACACGGGCACGGCCTTCGTTTTGCTTGCAGCCATCGTGATTGGCATGACTCGACTGCGAGGATCGCGACGCGTACGAATCTGCTGGAACGTCGTCCTTGTCGGCTACTTCGGCCTTGTCACCGGAAACCTGATTTCTCTGGCCTTCGTTATGGGCTGGGCGGCAAAGGGATTTGCATGGCGACTGGCTCCCGGACTGGCCGCCGTACTACTCGTCAGTTTCATTCTTCCCGTGGCGACCAAACGCAATCTGTACTGCAGTCACATCTGCCCTCACGGAGCCGCTCAGCAGCTGGTGAAAGGTCGACTCAAGTGGAAGAACGGTATCCGTTGGCTCCGGCGGTTAAGGTGGTTGCCCGGGATGACTTTGGGGGCCGCCGTCGTCGTGACGCTGCTGGGACTGAACTGGAATCTGGCGGCATGGGAACCCTTCAATGCTTACATCTGGTACGTCGCAGGCGCCAGCAGCATTGTTCTGGCCGTGGTATCGCTGCTGCTTTCCGCCGCCGTGCCAATGGCCTACTGCCGTTACGCCTGCGGGACAGGCCGGCTGCTGCAGTACGTTCGCCGTTCCGCGAGATCCGATCGTTTTGTATTGGCAGATGGCGTCTTGCTGGCGCTACTGGCGTCGCTTCTGTTCACATCGTAACAGCAACCGTCTAAGTGCTGACTCTCCCGCTTACGGGAGAGTCGGGCTATCAGGCCCGGAGAGGGTCTTTAACCTCAACCATACATCCGCACGTCGACTTTCAAATGCCCTTTCCGTCCGCTAACGCGTCCGCCCCTTTCGTAAAGACGGGAGAGTAAAAATGTGTAGATACCAATGCCCTGACAACGGGGCGGCAAGGCGAATCGCGGGGGGAGCCCCGATGATCAATGCTTCCGATCCGGTTTCGTGCTGCGGCGCTCATTCGTCCCGCTTCCGGGACATTCCGCTGAGTGCCTCGAACCGCAATTGACCTGGCCGTGTCACTTCGGGAAGGTGGCAATGTTCCAAAGAATCGTACACTCGCCTGCGAACTGGGTTGATACAAGCCACGCCACGCCACGCCCAATATCACGGCGACTCCATCCTTCCAACCGTCTGGCTCATCGTTGTCCGTTTCGACCTTACCTCCTCCCTCTCCTCAGCAACATCGCACAAAATGTTCAATTGAGTTCGGCAAACGCAGTCGGATTCATCCCGCCTGGCTGATGCTGGCCATTGCCGCCGCGGCGACCTTTATGTCCGCCCCCGGACAATCATTTTCCGTCGCAGCATTTGTCGACCCCATGCTGGTCGATCTGGGGATCCACCGGACGAACTACTCAGTCGCGTACATGATCGCGACGTTGATCGGTGGCTGTCTGCTGCCGTTCGTCGGTCGCCTGGTTGACCGCTTTGGTGCTCGACTCGTCCTGCCAATCGTGGCAACCGCGCTGGGACTGGCATGTACATGGATGTCGAACGTGACAGGTGCAGTGAGTCTGTACGTTGGTTTCACGATGATCCGTTGTCTGGGCCAGGGGTCTTTGACGCTGATTGCGAACTGGATCGTCGGCGAATGGTTTCACACCTATCGCGGCCGGGCCGCCGGAATCTGCGCTGTCGGTGGCACCGCGTCAGTGCTGATCATTCCTCAGCTGAACGATTATCTGATTGAATCCTACGGCTGGCGAGACACCTGGTTGATGCTCGGCGGCGCGGTTCTTGTGACGCTCGTTCTGCCAGCCGCCCTGTTGCTGCGAGACCGCCCCGAATCACTGGGTCTGCTGCCTGACGGCCTGTTTCCGGAAGACGACAATCGAACATCGCCTGCCGATGACAGCGATGATCGTTCAGAAGTATTTCGCGATGAACCGGAACACCAAACGTCCGCGGCGATCGCATCACCAATCATCGACACCGACGACGAATCATTCACCGTTCGCGAAGCATTGTGCTGCTCCGCCTTCTGGAAGATCGCCGGAGTTGTGGCGACAGTTTCGTTGGTTGGGACGGGGCTGATGTTTCATCAGGTTTCGATTGTCGCTGAACACGGCGTTTCCCGTTCATTGGCACTCGGAAGTCTGGGAGTGCAGGCGGGGGCGGCGACAGTATCGACGTTGGTCGCTGGCTACCTGATTGATCGAGTGCAGGCCAGGTATGTGCTGGCGTGTTCGATGCTGCTGGAAATATTTGCGATTCTGCTGCTGATTTTCCTGCCGTCGACGGGGTGGGTAACGGCCTATTCGGCCTTGCTGGGACTTCATGGCGGAATAATTCGCAGTGCTGGCTGCATCGTGTGGATCAACTACTTCGGCCGCAAACATCAGGGAGCCATTCAGGGAGTGTCGATGTCCATCATGGTACTGGCCGCCGCACTGGGACCAGTGCCTCCGGCTTTGGCGCACGATCTCGTCGGAAGCTACGAACCCGCTCTGTGGTTGTTCCTTATTCTCCCCGCACTTGCCGGCATCGCGGTTTTGTCCGCGGCACCGCCGACAAAACCGACAGCGCATCAGCAGAAGGAAAACGGCAACAATCGATAGTCCTGGTGGCAGGGAAGAGGGTCGGGAGTCTTTTTCGGATGAACACGATATAATGGTGAATCGACTCCGGCCGAAAAAGACTCCCGACCCTTTGCTGTTTTCGGACCAACAGCCAGATGCCCGCGAAAAACCAGTTTCGCCATCAATCTTACCCGACAGAGCCGTCGGTGCCGCCCACGTTTCATCAGCTTGACGTAGCCGATGGCGTTGATTTCTCTCAGTTGCATTCGCAGTTGGGTGTGCGTGAAGTGGTCCTGGTGCACGGCACGTTTATGGGCGACGACCCGTTCGGCATATCTGAAGTTCTGCGTACGATCGCCAAGAGTGCCGGCGTCCTGGAAGGACCGCTGCTGACACTGGCCGACATACTGCAGGAGAAGATGAAATCGCTGGTTGATGGTCTGGCGCAGGATGTCGGCAACTACACACTCGCATATCGCGACGCCTTTCAGCGACTGGTCGGTGACGACCCGATGGTACGTCTGCAGCAGCCAACATGGACGGGTCAGAATCATCACCTGGCGAGGGCAGACCTGGCCGTCCGGTTACTCTGTCAGCTGGACGACATGCAACCGACGGCCGAGGAAACCATTCTATTCTGGGGACATTCACACGCAGGCAATGCGTTTGCGATCCTCAGCAATCTGCTGGCAAACGATCGGGACGCTGTGGAAAAGTTCTTCACGGCGGCCGGTCATCGGGAGGCAGAACACTGGGCCCAGGCCAGACAGATTCTTGAGTCCGGACCGTCGCCTCATCCGTGGGCGAAGTCCGTCATGATTGTCGCCTTCGGCACGCCCGTACGATATGGGTGGGACATCGACGGCTACGGAGATCTGCTGCATGTGCTGCACCACAGGCAGAACGACAACGGCGATGAGTTCCTGGCGCAGCCGATGTTTCCGGCTCAAAGTCTCACCGATATGCTGACTGCAAAGTACGGCGACTGGGTGCAGGCCTTTGGCATCGCCGGCACAGATGTTCCTCCGCCCACGTCGACACAGGCCAATCGAGCAGTCGCCGCCATTCTGGAGGCAGGTCTGACTGCACCGGAGCACGGTCTCGACACTCGATTTATCGTGCCCCAACAACTTCGCGATACGTGTGCTCGCTGGAAAACCGGAACTCGCTGCCATGGCGATGGCCGGAATCTGCTGGTCAAGTACGAACCAAGTGGACGCATAACTCCTCTGGCATCGCCAATCGAAGAGACGTTGCTGGGGCACGGAGTCGCGACAACACAGGACTGGCTGCCTGCCCATTTGGCGCTCGTGCTGAAAGCACTCAGCAAAAGTGGCACGCCCACAGTCGCTCCTTGAAATCGTCGTCCTTGACGTTGTCACGCGAGAGCGACTTCGGTCATTGAAGTTGCACTATTTCGTGTTTTGTGGGTGATTGAAAAAACAGCAAACGATGTGAACATACCCTAAGAAATGTCACTCTGCCTCCGGAAGAGTCGGGCTATCAGGCCCTGAGAGGGCCGCTCCCCGACTGTGTCTGCGTCCGCCCCTCCTGCCAGCGGGAGGGTGACAAAGCACCCAACATCAGCGGCTGAGGTTCACTCTATTTGCCGGGATAATACCGATGCTGACCACGTCGAGCCGCCTGCAACGATGGGTCAGTGTCCTGGTCGACACCTGGGTCTCCCTGAGCGGCCATCCATTTTTGCAGTTCGGCGGCGAGCTGCTGTTTGCGGTCGGCCAGACTGGCATCGGCGGCAACATTGTTCATTTCGTAGCCGTCTTTCGCGGTGTGGTAAAGCTGCTCGGCAGGACGCAGCATGTATCGTTTCACCAGCTGATAGGTGGCAGGATTCTGCTGCGTGTCCCACGTCCATGTGCCCCAGTAAGGATTGTTTAATGCGCCAGTGCCGCGTGTCCCCATCAGGTGTTTTTCGATGTACAGCTCACCTGGCGTCAGGTTTCTGATGTAACGAAATTCGCCGTCCGAAATTGTTCGAATCGGGTAGGCCGGGCCTTCCGGCAGATTGTTGTGCATGCCGTAGACGTACCTGCGATGCTGTTCCGTGCGGCCTTCCAGAACAGCTCGAAAACTTGTGCCGTTGAAATCATCGGACGACGCGCGGCCGCCACCAAGATCAACCAACGTCGGCAGAACGTCGCAGTATTGCACAAGTGCATCGGTACGTTTGCCGGCCGCAACGACTCCTGGCCAGCGAGCAATCAAGGCCGTATGCAGGCCTGTATCCCAGTTTGTCCACTTGCAGCCGGGAAACTGTGACCCCTGCTCGGACGTGAACAACACCAGGGTATCGTCTGCTTTGCCGCTTTCAGTAAGCGCGTTAAGAAGTTGACCGACCTGGCCGTCCATGTACGTGATTTCCGCAAGATACCGTCCAAAGTCTTCTCGCGTCCGCGCGGTGTCGGCGATGTTTGGTGGCAGTTTGATCTTCTTCGATGGGTACGCAGAAGCATCGCCCATGACCCACGGAACATGCGGTTCGACCAGGGCAACCACCAGGCAGAATGGGCTCGCTTCGCGCGACATGAATTCTGTTACCTGGGCGATGTCATGTGGCTGAGTGGGATTGCGGACGCAGCTGGGGTCAAACCCCTTCACTTTTTCGAAGGGGAAGACCTTTGCCGGCTTCACATGCACTTTGCCGGCGATGCCAACTCGGTAACCGTGCCGTCTCAGATGATGCGGCATGCTGTTGACCGAATCGCGACTGGCCGAATGATTCCAGGCGCAGCCGTTTTGCATCGGATACTGACCGGTGAACAGTTCTGATCGACAGGGCTGGCACATCGCAGAACTCAGATAGGCCCTGTTGAATGTCAGGCCCTGCGCTGCCAATGCGTCAATATTGGGCGTCTTTGCATTCTGTCCCCCGTACAGTGGCAGGTCGTTGAATGTGCAGTCATCCGCCATAATGATCAGCACGTTAGGCTGAGCAGCAGCCTGCACATTGACGGCAGGAAAAATGCTGGCGATTGCAACCACAAGAAGAATTCGGTACATGATGACCACGCAATAATGGGTTGTCGGAAAGGAACGAATAACGACAGATGTTGAGGCAACGTCAGCCTCTCGTCCGGGGACAGGAGTCTAACATCGCATCGACGATTCGATAAGCCATGTGGCACTCAACGACACGACGACTCAGTTCCTGAAGTTACGCAGGCCCTGGTGTGAGCGGCCAGGCGCTAGCCTCCGGTTGTTTGCCAATCGAACGCGAGGCTGGACCAGTTTACAGAATGACGGAACCGGTACTGGCTCGTGGGGCAGCCGCCCTGTTATCAAAACACGCGAACTGCGGCCATGAGTCAGCGAAATTCGTGTAGCTCCCTGGGGAGTAATCGGAAACGAGAAAGAATCGATGGTGGAATCACGAACCTCTGAGCGAGCGGAGAATACAACTGCTGTTCCTCCGCTGGCCGGTCTGAAAGTGCTGGATTTAACTCGGGTTCTGGCAGGACCTTACTGCACCATGATCCTTGCGGATCTGGGGGCGGACGTCGTGAAGATTGAACGACCGGAGACCGGCGACGAGGCACGTTCTTTCGGGCCGTTTCTGCCTTCGGGGGCGAGTGCCTACTTTGCCAGCCTCAATCGAGGGAAGTCGAGCATTGTACTCGATCTCAAAGTGGGCGCAGATCGGGATACGTTTCTGCAGTTGGCGAAACAGGCTGACGTTCTGGTCGAGAATTTCCGCCCGGGCGTCATGGACACCTTGGGAATCGGGTCGGATGTTCTGCATGAAATCAACCCGTCCCTGATCATGGCATCTGCATCAGGATTCGGCCAGACCGGGCCGTACCGCGACCGGCCAGCCTATGACGTGATCATTCAGGCAATGAGCGGCCTGATGAGCATCACCGGTCATGACGCCGACAACCCCGCACGCGTCGGTGCTTCCATCAGCGACATCGTCACAGGCATGTTTACGGCGATTGGAATTCTTGCAGCGCTCCACGCTCATAAACCCGGAAAACGCGGCGCCACACTGGACCTGGCAATGCTCGACTGCAACGTAGCGATCCTGGAAAACGCGATCGCTCGCTGCGAACTCACAGGCAAAACACCGGAACCGATCGGCACGCGTCATCCGTCGATTACACCGTTCCAGGGATTCCCGACGAGCGACGGCACCATTGTCATCGCCGCTGGAAACGACGGATTGTGGAAGAAACTGTGCGATGTGCTGGAAGCTCCGGAACTCGCTGCTGACCCATTGCTGGACTCAAATTCTGCACGTACGGAAAACCAGGCATATCTGGAACAGTTGATCAGCGAACGAACTCGAAAACGTCCGACGGAGACATGGCTCACCCTGCTTGAAGCCGCTGGCATTCCGGCGGCGCCGATTCAGACGATATCCGACATGATGAACGACAAACATCTTCATGAGCGAGGTATGTTTCATCAGATCCGCGGCGCAGGCGGTGAGTCCTTTACCGCTGCCGGTTCACCATTCCGCATTGATGGGTGCTCGCTCGAACTTTCTGATCGGTATCCGGAACTTGGCGCCGACGGCACAAGCGTAGTGTCTCGCTGGCTGTCTGATTCTGAGTGACCTGATCCGTTGCTCCTCTTAACAGCCGTATCTGCAGTGTCGACGGATCCACGGACATCAACATGATTGCATACCGCCAGGCGACTATTGACGATGTGGATGCGATGGCTGAGGTCGAAGCCGCCAGCTGGCCCGGCTCGCTGGCGACACCACGTGAAGCCATCGCCGACCGCGTGTCAGTGTTTGCCGCCGGACAATGGGTGGCTGTTCTGAACGGTTGCATTGTCGGAGCGGCGTACGCCCAACGTATCTGTCTGCAACAGCTGCAGATCTGTCCGCTGACCTATGAGCATGTTACTGACCATGGAGCGTTCCGAACGACGCATGTGTCGCAAGGTCCAATCTACCAGTTAGTCGGTGTCGGGGTTGCGCCGGCCGGGCAGGGAATGGGCTGTGGACGTGCGCTCATCGACAGACAGATCGACTTCGCACGGGGAATCGGCGGTGTCACGCGGATCCTGGGATTCACACGGCCTGTACGATTTCATCAGTTTCCACAGCTTTCGATAGCACAGTATCTTGAGCGTCGTTCAGAATCGGGCCTTGTTGCGGATCCGGTGTTGTCGTTTCATCTGGATTCCGGGGCGCAGCTGGTTTCCAGCCATCCTGACTTTCGGCGGGATGATCAGGAATCAAGAGGGTATGGAATTCTCATTGAGTACCCGGTCTGAATTACGACGTGGCATCGCGTTGGCGAGATGTCGATTGCGACCTCCGCTGCCATATCGAGATGCCGATAAACAGGGGCATCGACACCAGCAGTCCAACGTAGATTTCGTGCAGCCAGGCAACTGCCCCACCCAGCACGACCTTCTTCAAGCCGAACCAGGCGGACGCCGTCACAAAGCCTGACACCAGCGAGCAGATTGCAGCCGTCCTTGTTGCACCTTGCCAGAACAGGCCGACGATGAGTGCCGGCAGAAAACAGACGGCATACAGTCCCCCCGACAGCGAACTGAGTTCCACAATGCCGCGAGTTCGCAGCAGTGCCAGGGACGCCGCGACAGCTGACAGGACAAAAACCCAGATTCGCGTCCTGCGAACACTTCCATCGTCACCATCTTTGCGTCGCTGTGTCGTGATGTCGCGTTCGATCGAGCCGGCCGCCACCAGCAGCACGGAATCCAGCGACGACATTGCGGCCGCGACCAGCGCTGTGAGAAACAGCGAACCTGCGATCGTGCCCAGCACGTGCCCGTCCGACGAAAGCAGCCACGGAACGACTTCATCAGCCTGCAATTCCAGTCCCGCCGGGACGAATGCATGGGCGAGCAGTCCCACAGGCAGCACGAACAAATAGGTCACAAACAGCAGCGCGACCGCCAGCCAGCGACCTCGCAGAACCTGTCGGCCTGATGACAGACCATAAAACCGAGACAGCAGACGTGGATCGACAATGATCTTCAACGCGATTCCTAAAGCTGTTCCGATGAGCCCCAGCAGCGGCAGACCGGATGAAAATTCGAGCGACAGCGGAGCTCGTTCGTGGATTGTGTTGAGCACGTTGGCAAGTCCGCCTCCGCGGTACAACATGACGATGGGTAGCGTTACCGCCCCGCACAGCAGCATTACGCCCTGCACTCCATCCGTTGCAACAACGGCATGAAACCCGCCCAGCAACGTGTATCCAGTCACAACGATGAAGACCACTGCCATGACAGACTGCGAGTCAATCTTCAATAATCCTTCCAGCGTTCTGGCCGCACCGTCATACACCGCGGTCATATAAACCAGCGAGGCCACGACCACGACTACTCCCGATATCCGCTGCAATGTCTGACTCTGATAACGCACTCCCAGAAATTCCGGAATCGTCAGCAACTGATACTTTTATGCGAATTCAAGAAATCGCGGCGCAATCACAAACCACGAGATCAGCACCGCGGTTGTAAACAGGATCGTGCAGACAATCCACCATGCCGGCCCCAGAGCCCAGCTGCGACCGGCGAGTCCGACAAAGGTCACCGAACTGACAAAGGTCGCAAAAAAGGACAACGCGATCCCGACACCTCCCAGAGACCGCCCTCCCACAAGGTAGTCGCTCAGGGAGTCCGTTTTTCTTGCGCCGTGCCACGTATGAGCGAGCAGCAGCAGCAGAAGGACACTCAGGAAAATCAGTTCGATAGACATCAGCGATGGACTGAGACAATAAAAAACCGCCGCGTACGTTGCTTGTTTTCAGGCATGCAACTTACGAGGCGGTTAATCTCAAATGGAGCGGAGAGGGGGGGATTCGAACCCCCGGTCCAGTTACCCGGACACAACATTTCCAGTGTTGCACAATCGGCCACTCTGCCACCTCTCCAGGCGCCTTTTAACCGAGTCACTGTGGCTGGGCACAATTCCCGAGCGCTGTGCGACCGCTGACTTGTAGCCGATGTTCACCCGGAATTTCTCGCATTCAACCAGTTTTCCTGTCGAAAACGGCATTTCGGCGCCGTCAGACATGCGCCACTTGTGCGATTCACAGTTCCGTCACTAATTAGGGGCGTCGGCAAATGATTTGGGCAAATACTGAGGGATCTCGCTTAGTTTGCTGCCAAAATGGGACTCGCTACTATGGCGGGGCGTCCTGATCGTTCATCATTCCATGGAAACTTCGAGATGAAGTCCAAACATCCGTATTCCGGTTTATTGGTTCTTCTGCTGAGCACGACGATTGTGGGAAACTTTGTTTCCCGCGTGTCCGCTGTCGACTCAAGACACAGCACGAAGAACGACAGTGACAGAACCGCTTCCGATGCTGAGGCCGGTTCGCCGACGGACAGCCAGCTGGTGCGAACACAGGAACCCAGGTCACGTACGTTCCGTTTCCATTACAAGGCAAGTGTCGATGCATTGCCCGTGGGAGCTCGGGTTCGCGCCTGGATTCCCTTACCGCAAGCCGGCGATCATCAGAAAGTGCAGATGCTGGCCCAGGACTTACCCGTACAGGGCAGCATCAACACGGAACCGACGTATGGAAATAGGATTCTATATTGCGAATCGAATAACCAGTCCGCCGCAAGTCTGCCGTATTCCGTCTCGTTTCTGATTCGCCGTCAGGAAGTCCGAGGCATCGATGACGGCCACGGCCCCGTGAAGCTGACCGATCAACAACGACAGCAATTCCTGTCTGCCAACGCCAGAGTGCCGCTCAAGGGCAGGCAACTTGACCTGCTGGGCGGTTTGATACTCAGTGGCAACTCTTTGCAGGTCGCTCGCACGCTGTACGACAGAGTCGACGACCATGTTCGCTATGACAAGTCCAAACCGGGCTACGGCAATGGCGATGTTCTGTGGGTCTGTGATAGTCGCTTTGGCAACTGCACGGACTTTCATAGCCTGTTTATTTCCTGGGCGCGGGCTAAGAATATCCCCGCGCGGTTCGAAATTGGATTTCCGCTGCCACCAGGCCCGGGCAAGGGCATGATTGGTGGCTACCATTGCTGGGCTCTGTTCCACGACGAGCACAATGGCTGGGTTCCCGTTGACATCTCGGAGGCCGACAAGCACCCCGAAATGAAGGAATACTACTTCGGTAACCTGAGCGAAAACCGTGTCGCGTTCACGACTGGTCGGGATATCGTTCTGGTACCCCCACAGGATGGCGACCCGTTGAACTTCTTCGTTTATCCCTGTATCGAAGTGGACGGCAAACCGTGGCCAAAAGACAAAGTCCGGCTGTCATTCTCATACGAGGACGTCATTGACGCCACGTTCCACGACTGAGCCTGTGATCCCTCTGAAGTCGTCGGCTCGAAGCTGCGCATTAAACAATCAGCAGCCACAGTGTGCTCGGGGGCGGCTTCAAAACAGCGTGGCGGACGGAAGGCAGCCAGCTGACTGCTACAACCGGCATATTTTCCGATCGCCTTGCTGCACACAACACCATTGCCCGCCCAGCGCTCAACCTAACGGCAGAATCTGCCGAAACTCGTCAAGTAGAGAAGTTTCCACACGCGGTACCACGCGCGTGTCCGCAGCTTCCGGGTTGTCTCCCCTTCATCCAATTTTTCCGAGACGCAACACCT
>JBDONA010000384.1:0-11112 GCA_039831575.1 Fuerstiella sp.
CACCCCAGTCAAAGCTCAGCACTTTGTCGACGCGTTCGATCGTGTGTTCACCCGCGGAATACTTTGCCAGTAACCCCGGCGGAAAGTCTTCGTCGTCTTCCTGGGCACTCAATAACGATGGAACAGTGAAAACTGTCGTTATCACGCACAGAATTCTGGCGATCCACAGTCGGTACTGACACCTGTCCAGCAGCATGGTGGGCTCTCAGCGGGGGGAAGGTCGCGGGGATGGCAATAGCACGTATTGGAACTCAGCAGCGCGACTCTTTCAATGCTGCGGGAGTGCAAAGACTCCCGACCCTCTCAACAACGCATTGGTATCTACACAAATCGCCACGACAGATTTCACCCTCCTTCTTGGGAGGGTCGAGCCAAAGCGAGGGGAGGGTTTACTTTGCGATTTCGCCTACTTGTCGTCGCGAGATTACGGCAATGCCGCTCCCCGCTCGTTCCTCGCGACCCTCCCGTAAAGACGGGAGGGTGAAGTGACTTGTGAAGATACCTATGCTCAACAACGCCTATCACGCTGTAATCGCCATTAACACGGCCGCCGTCAGTAACAGTGCACCGACAAAACGCCTTAGCATGACCGCCCTGCTTAATGATGCTTCGTTCGAGCCCAGCGTGCGCGCAAACAGCCAGGCAAGCAGGACGCCCCACAGACCACGCAGCGCGTACACGATGTTGATTCGAGGCGCGTCACCGAATTCCGCCAGCGAGAAACACATGCTCATCGCCTGAATGGCCATCAATAGTGTGCCACCCAGCATCCATTTCGTGGCCTTCAACTCGCGCAACCGCTTTGGTCCGTCGACCTTCGGCAGAAACACGAGTGACAGAACTCCGGCAGCACCGAACATGACCGGAAGAAAGGCATAGCTGTTCCAGCGTCCCGCCCAGTTCTGCAGAGACACGTCAAACAATGAAAGACAAAACGCCGCACACAGAGCAAGCGTAATCGTGAGTCCGCGGCGACTGGGCGCCACATTAATATCAGAACGCCCACCCGACCATTGAATCAGGATGATGCCGACACAAGCCATTGCTCCAGCTGCCCAGACGATGCCCGACACGTTGATTCCGGCCAGCAGCGAAGTCAGTGCGGCCACCATCAGCACTTTGACTCCAAAGACCGGTGTCGCAACGGATACGTCGCCGAATTGAAAGGCCAGATACGTGAACAGCTGACCGAGAACAAACAGCAGGCCAGTCAACGCAGCGTCGCCCCAGGCTTCCACCAGGATCACCTCGCCTCGGACGATCCCCACCCCCACCCAGATCAATGCCAGCCATAAATTGCCGAAGAAAGTTCCGGTCCACGGACTGGCGCCACGATCAATCGCCTGTTTCGCCAACATCATTCCCAGCACGAACACAACGCTGGAGAACAGTGGAAACAGCAGATGAAGTGGCACGAACGGGGCTTTCAACGATCGCAGACAGAAACGGAACGGGCCGGGAGCATCGCACTCGGCGAATGGCCTGTCTATGATCAGGCAATGAATCTCTTTATCGATAACGTCGTTGTTGCATTTCTGTGCGTGGCAGCTGTTTGTTCGTGCTGTACTGCTGAAGATTTTGTCAGTATCGCGGTCGTGGAAGACAAACGCATCAACGAATGCAGTGGGATTGCCACTAGTTATGTGAACCCAAACGCCGTCTGGATGCACAATGATTCGGGCGACAAACCTCGTCTGTTTCTGGTCGGTCTGGATGGTGTGACGCAGGCTGTCGTTGAAGTCGCTGGTGCGGCTGCCTACGACTGGGAAGACGTGTGCTCGTTTCAGATCGATGGCGAGTCATGGTTACTGATCGGCGATGTTGGCGACAACCTCGCAAGACGTGGAAACGGTCATCCTGCCTGCCAGCTCTTTCTGCTGAGGGAGCCCGTTGTTCCTGCGGCCAAACGCCCTGCAAAAATTAAGTGGAACGTTTCGTCGACAATTACATTCTCTTACACAGATGGTCCGGCAAACTGCGAGGGTGTGGCTGTTGATGTGAAGCGACGGGAGATTCTGCTGCTTACCAAGAGTTGGCCTCACAAGTGTGGACTGTACCGACTGCCGCTGAACACGCGTGACGTCCGGCAGAAGCCTGTTGCGAAAAGAATCGCTGCTGTGTTCATCCCCTTTGCCACTGCGCTGGATATTTCGCCGGATGGAAGGACAATGGCCATCTGCACAATGTTAAACGGACTTGCGGTCACTCGAACATCCGGCCAGACGTGGGCCAGTGCCCTCGCCAAACCCACAACGGCTTTCACCCTGCCTCCTCGGATACAGGGCGAGACCATTTGCTTCGACAGGTCGGGCAAGCGGCTGTACGTAAACAGTGAAGGATCCGGACAGCCGTTGTGGCGCGTGGTCTTACCGAAGTAGACAGTTTTTTTAAAGATATGGTCGTGGGGCTCGCGGGAGAGCGACTCTCGCAAGTGGAAAGACGTTCGCCGCGGCCACCAGTCAGCGTAATACGTTGTAACTCACCATTTTTCACGGGAAAACCAATCGATGTCTCAGCATTCAACAAGCCGCAGGCAGTTTCTCAAGACATCCTCGACGATTGCCGGCAGCGCGTTCATCGCACCGACCTTTGTGCCGGCTGTCGCAGGTTCGCAGCGACAGAGTGCAGCTGATCGGCTGAACATCGCCGTCATCGGTTGTGGTGGTCGTGGCGGCAGTAATCTGAAAAATGTGTCCAGCGAAAACATTGTGGCGCTCTGCGATGTGAATCAGAAAAACCTGGACCGAGCTGCCGATGCGTTTCCACAGGCACGTACCGAAACCGACTTTCGCCGACTCTTTGATCAGGCGAATGATTTTGATGCGGTGGTCGTCAGTACGTGCGAACACACACATGCCTTTGCCACATTGCCTGCACTGCAGATGGGCAAACACGTTTATTGTGAGAAGCCGCTGACACACAACGTCTACGAAGCAAGAGTGATCCGTGAAGCCACTTTGGCGGCCGGCGTAGCGACTCAAATGGGGACTCAGATTCACGCGGGCCAAAACTACCGCCGCGTCGTCGAACTGATCCAGTCGGGAGCGATCGGGCCGGTCCGCGAATGTCATACCTGGGTAGGCCGAGCATGGGGGCGACAGTCAAAGGCTGATTTTGAACGG
Source organism: Fuerstiella sp. (assembly GCA_039831575.1). Classification (GTDB taxonomy): domain Bacteria; phylum Planctomycetota; class Planctomycetia; order Planctomycetales; family Planctomycetaceae; genus Fuerstiella. Next base: position 3,123 of record JBDONA010000384.1, read on the forward strand.
AATAGAGATCGAGTCTATGTGGTGGAGCGTCCGAGCAAAGAAGACCCGATCCCGGAAGGCCTTGACTGGGACCTGTGGCTTGGCCCGGCACCGCATCGCCCCTTCAACAACGTCTATTTTCCGGGACCAAACTGGTATCGGTGGTGGGATTTTGGCAACGGCACGATGTCGGATCTTGGCAGTCACTGGCTCGACCTGCCGTTTTGGGCTCTTAATCTGAAAGCACCGCTGACGATTCACGCCGGCGGTCCGGAACCACACGCCGAAATCGCTCCGGCATCCATGCAGGTGAAATACGAATACGGTGCCCGAGGTGATATGCCAGCCGTGGAAGTCAACTGGTATCAGGGTGCCAACAAGCCGGAGATCTGGACGGCCGCCGGAATTCCTCAGTGGAACAGCGGAGTCCTGTTCATTGGTGACGACGGTATGCTGCTCTCCGATTACGGCAAACACATCCTGTTGCCGGAAGACAAATTCAAGGACTTTACCCCGCCGAAACCGTATATCCGGCCGTCACTTGGACATCACGCCGAATGGATTCACGCGGCCAAAACGGGAGACATGACAACCTGCAACTTTGAGTATGCCGGCTGGCTGACCGAAGCGAACCATTTGGGCAACGTCGCATTCCGCACCGGCAAAAAACTGGAATGGGATGCGGAAAACATGCAGGCCACCAATGCTCCCGAAGCGGACCGGTTTATCCGGCGTGAGTATCGGAAAGGCTGGAAGCTGGTCTAGGAGTCTGTCACCCTTCCAACGCCTGCTTCAGATCGGCAATCAAGTCTTCGCTGTGTTCCAGGCCAACAGAGATGCGGACGTTTTTTTCTGTGATGCCGGCCGCTTTGCGCCCTTCCGGCGACATTGCCGCGTGACTCATCGTCACCGGGAATGAAATCAGGCTTTCGATGCCGCCGAGTGATACGCCAACATCATACAGCTTTGAATTCATACAGACTTTTTCCGCGACCGGTCGTCCGTCCTTTACGTCAAAGCTAAGCATTGCGCCGAAGCCGTCCTGTTGCTGCTGGGCCAGTTCATGCTGAGGATGCGATTCCAGGCCCGGGTAATAAACTCGTTCCACCAACGGATGGTTTTCCAGAAACCGAGCGATCTTCATCGCCGATCTTTGTTGAGCCTCGATGCGGCACCCCAAAGTCTTGACGCCTCGCAGCACCAGCCAGGCATCAAATGGTGAGCATGCCAGGCCAAGAGCATTGCAGAGCCATGCGATTCGGTCTGCAACGTCCTGGGTTTTTGAAATGACCGCACCGCCGACTACGTCGGAATGGCCGTTGATGTATTTGGTGGTCGAATGCATCACGACGTCGACGCCAAATTCCAGCGGTCGCTGCAGATACGGCGACAGAAACGTGTTGTCACAGATCGTCAATGCGTTCTGTTGTTTCGCAATTTCCACCACGGCTGCCAGGTCGATGACCTTCATCATGGGATTGCTGGGTGTTTCAATCCACACACCTTTTGTCGAAGGCTGCATGGCCTCCGAAACCGCTGACAGGTCTGTCATATCAACGAAAGTGAATAACAGTCCCTTTTCTCTGAGAAACTCATCAATCAGTCGGAACGTGCCCCCGTAGACGTCGGCGGGAACGACGATGTGATCACCGGGATTGAACAGCGACATCGCACAGTGAACGGCGGACATGCCACTGGACGTCGTCACACAGCTGATGCCGCCTTCCAACGCTGCCAGGTTTTCGTTCAGTGCGTCGCGAGTCGGGTTGCCGGAGCGGGTGTAATCGTAGCCTGAAGTTGATTCGAGGTCGTTAAAATAGAATGTCGACGACGGGTAGATTGGAGTGGTGACGCTGTTGTACTGCTGATCCTTGTGGACCCCCGTGTGAACACATTTGGTTTCAAATTTCATGCTGATGTGGCCTGCGATCGGGATCCTGTCAGGCACAGCCTGACCTGCGGAGGGGCGACTGAATGCTTCAGCCACGCGAAGGTGCGCAAAAAATGTGCGCGCATACAAAACGACGAGTGCCGTGGCGCTCGTCGTTGGGTCGGTCTAAATTCAATGACGGGCTGTTATTCAGCCGCAGCGGCCAGTTCGACGAACGGACTCATTCGGCGGGCTTTGGCCAGAATTTCAGCTTTTTCCGTATCGGATGTGGCTGCGGCGTATTTCACGCGCATTTTGGTCAGTTGAACTCGTCTTTTACGACGTCGTGCAAGTTCTCGCTGTCGCTCACATCGTCCCATTTGACTGGTTTCTTTCAGTTCTCAACAAATTCCGGGCTAAATTGAACCGCGTAGGATATCGCCACGCCTGACTAAGTCAATTCGATCCTGAACCGGAGTTCATGTTTTCCCGGTCGCAGGACCCCTACAGCTTACCGCTACCAATAGTTTCGGTCGAGCGTACGGAAATTGATGGCCTCGCTGAGGTGCTGTGCCTGAATTTCCTCACTGTCCACGAGATCGGCAATGGTTCGGCCGATTCGCAGGATTTTATCGTGTGCCCGTGCAGAAAGCCCCATTTCTTCCATCGCTGCCTTCAGCAATAGCTCTGCATCCTGATTTAATTTACAGAATATGCGTATTTCGGGTGGTTTCATTTTTCCGTTCACTCGAGTCTTATGGTTCCGAAAACGGTCTGCCTGACGCTGTCGAGCCTGAATCACCTGCACCCGCATATCTTCGCTGGACGTGCCGTCGGCCGTGTCTGACAGCTCCCGAAACGGCACGGGCGGAACTTCAATGTGGATATCGATGCGGTCCAGTAGCGGGCCACTGATTCGGCTGAGATAGCGTTCAATCTGCGTCGGGTTGCAATTGCACTGCCGCTTGGGATCGCCTCGAAAGCCACAGGGGCATGGATTCATGGCGGCCACCAGCATCAGATTGGCAGGAAACGTGACGCTGCCCATGGCCCGCGAAATCGTGACACACTGGTCTTCCAACGGTTGCCGCAGAACTTCCAGTGTGCGGCGATTGAATTCCGGCAGTTCATCCAGAAATAAGATGCCGTGATGCGAAAGGCTGATTTCGCCAGGTTGAGGAATACTTCCTCCGCCCACCAAACCGGCTTCGCTGATCGTATGATGCGGTGCACGAAACGGACGAGTCAACAGCAGCGGTTGCCCTGGTTCAAGGCGTCCGACTGCGCTGTAGATCTGGGTGGTTTCGAGACTTTCTTCAGGTTCAAGTTCGGGAAGAATTGTTGCCAGCCGTTGTGACAGCAGCGTTTTCCCCGTGCCTGGACTGCCGATCATCATGATGTGGTGACAGCCCGCCGCGGCTACCGTGAGTGCTCGCTTGGCCATTTCCTGGCCTTTGACGTCCACGAAATCAACGTCGTAAGCGCCGAAGTCATCGCGAGCTGTGTCCCAGCTGAAAACAACGGGATCCAGAGGAAGATTGCCGGTCAGGAATCCGACGGCCTCTGTAAGCATGCCGACTGAAATGACTTCGATACCTTCGACAACGGCTGCTTCCTGAGCATTCATGACGGGCACTACGATATGCGTTTTGCCGGCATCGCGGGCCGCAATCGCCATCGACAGCGCGCCGCGCACGGGACGCAGCGTGCCGTCCAGCGCCAGTTCTCCAATATAGACGGCGTCGACCTCGGGGTCTGCTTCGATTTGTGCGTCAGAGATCAGCAGTCCCAGCGCGATGGGCAGGTCAAGTGATGCGGCGTCCTTGGGCAGGTCGGCGGGCGACAGATTGATCACCACGCGATCCATCGGGCGGCCATAGCCGCTGTTGACTAACGCTCGTTCAATGCGATGTGTGCTTTCCTTGACAGCTGCCTCGGCCAGCCCCACCAGAATCGTTTTGGGCAAAGCACCCGGAGAAATATCAACTTCAACCTCGACAGATCGTGCCTCAATCCCCAACAGGGTATAGGTTGCCAGACGTGACAGCATTTGAGTCTTGTTTCAAAACTTCGATGGTTTTTTCGCATCCTTGCAGGGCCACCGGTAGCGGGCCACCGGGCACCGATCGGTCGCTTGCGTTCGATGATGGACATACTTCCCCAGGGAAGTTTAAATTTAGCCTTCATGGTGTGTTTGGAAGTTTGACAAGGGACCTTTCACTATGCAAACCAAGTGTGTTGATTCGTTCCCGAGCTTTGTGCCGATTAAGGAAACCCGTATTCGGAACATGAAATCTGACGGTCAATATCACGGCACGGACGTGTGGACGCGATGTTCGCATTTACCGTGTTTATTATGGGGTTAACACGGCTTCCTGCCGTCGGGAAGAACGTGCAGGAATCCTCGGAAACGACCGGCACCTCGTCGACTTTGCATCAAACCAGCATAGAATGCCGCCAGCCGCAGTTTTCAATGAAAGCGGCGGTCCCACCCGGCACGGCGATGGCCTCAAGTCTGATGTCCAGACATGGATATCGGATCGCCCACGCATTGCGGTTTCTGTGCCAGCAATAAACCTGTCATGACAAACTTGAAATCTGAAGGTGCCCTGATGAAGAATCTCACGCTTACTGTTCTCACTGTTTTGATGTTGGCGCCCGCCGGGCTGGCTGCCGAATGGGGAACGATTTCCGGTCGAGTTGTGCTGAAAGGGGATGTTCCCGACCCCGTCCTGCTGCACGCCAAGGGAGCGCCGGTCAAAGACGGCGAAATTTGTGCGGACGTCGATACCTACAAGGGTGACCTTGTTATTGACAAGGAAACAAAGGGCATTGCTAATGTCTTTTTGTACATCTACAAAGCTCCGAAGGACATCCATCCCCAGGCTGCCAAGCCTGCACCCAAGGTGAAGTTTGATCAGAAGAACTGCAAGTTCATTCCTCATGTCCTGGTCGTACAGGCAGGGCAGACCGTCGAAGTGCTGAACAGCGATCCTATCGCGCATAACACACACACATATCCACTTCGAAACCAGGCCACGAACATACTCCTCGCGCCCAATACCAAGGAAGGCGAAGGTGTTGGTGTGGCGACGGTCGTGCGAGAAATCGTGCCGCATCAGGTCAAGTGCGATTTCCATCCGTGGATGGTGGCCCACTGGCTGGTTCTGGATCACCCGTATGCTGTGGCCACTGACGCGGAAGGCAAGTTCAAGATGGAAAACCTGCCCGTTGGCGACCATGAACTGCGAATCTGGCACGAACGCGTGGGCTACCTGGACCGCGCCTACAAAGTCAGTGTGTCGCCCGGCGACAATTCGCCAGTTGAGCCGATCGAGTATGAATTAAGTGTGTTCGAAGAAAAGTGATCCAACGGCAGGATCTGATCGACGGTCCCCGTGGAATTCCAGCACGCAGCGAATCCTCCCGCCCACGGGGCTCATCTTCATTTTTCTCACAAGACTGCGGGGCGGTGACAGCAGCAGCGGCTTTACTATTGATTGTCGTGACTGTTCGGCCGCCTTGGTGTGACCTGCCGGTGCAAGTGACATCCGTCCAGACCAACCGCGTGTGACGCCTCGCTCGTCCATCTGGCTTGTTTAAAGAAGCAGCATGAAACAGCAACTGGGCTTTCTGATGCAGCTGTTTGTTCTGGCGATGCTTCCCGTGCTGATTGTGTTTCAGCTGCAATTCGGTTTTCGACTGATTGTGATGCCGATTTCACTGGTCGCCGGTATCGTGATCTTTAGCATCGGGGCCAGGCTGCGGGAGCCATGACGTCCAAATCCGTTTGAATCGTGCACAACTGAGGGTTGGGAGTTGTTTTCGCACGAAACGCATTAATTAACGGGCTGACAGGGCGGGAAATAGACTCCCGCCCTTTTTCGTGCGCGAATATGGGTCACCCCAAGCATGTCGCCGGATCACTGGCGACGACCGGGTACTGACTGTCTGATGTTCCCCTATTCATTAATGGGCGCTGACTTGGGTTCCTTGAAACGGTCATTGTGTCTCAAACGACCGCAACCGGTGCCCACAGTACCTGCCGACCTTCAGTTCCGCTTCGCCAATTCGACCGAAAACCACGGGTATTACGGTGCGCTGGAGACTAATCTGTGGGCCCGACTCGTGTACATTTGCACAGTTTTCGCTTTTCCTGTTGGTTGAAGTTTCTGATTTCGTCCTTGTTGACTGGGTTCGTTCCGGCTTAGACAGCGGGAATTGGGCAGGAATTCGACGGTAATGGGAAGCCAGGGGCCGGGTGCACCGATCATGTAGGCGAAATAGCGCAAGTTTTCAGGCATTTCCGTGCCACAGGAAAAACTATCTGGAATCAGGGTCAGCCATCAGTTTTGATAGCTCCTGAAACCATATTTCATACGCGATCTTTGGGCACACCGCCCACAGCGCTTGCGCTGATCTGATTGATCGGCACAGGTTTGACAAGGATTCTTCAATGACAGTTCTGCAATCTCTGCTGTCCACGTTCCGCTGCTCACGAGCATCTACCCGCAGGATTCGCCGTGAGAAACAAGTTGGCGGAGCGTCCGCTGAAACTCTGGAAGCGCGTTTGCTGCTGACAAATCCCGATCCATTCAGCAGCCTTGCTGGTGCTGGCGTCACCGTCTATCTGGATTTTGACGGCCACACAGAAACGGATCCGGACTGGACCAGTGCTCGCAGCGACGGCAATACGGGCTCGATCGTTACGCCGGCTTTCGACACGGACGGCACTCCGGCAAGTTTCAGTGATTCAGAACGAGAACTCATCGAAAATGTATTCCAGCGAGTCGCTGAGGACTTTCGGCCATTCGACATCAACGTGACGACGGTAGATCCGGGCACATTCACGAATGGGCAGACGGTTCTGGTTTCGATTGGTGGTGACGGCGACTGGAGCACTCCTGTGGGGCTGACACCTCCGCCAAATCGGGCGCTCGTCGGCGGCTTCAGTGACGTGGATCTGCCGCAAACCGTTTTCGTATTTCCGACGGAATACACTGATCCGGTCGGACAATTGGGCAAGAACCTGGCCGCTGGTGTGAGTGAAGCGGTTGCAGTTTCCATGGGGCTTGCGGTTCATGAGGCTCCGGATGACAGTCGCCTTGTCGGCAGTGCGGACGTGGGGCCAATTCTTGGAAACGGCACGGGAAGTGTTCGCGATGTGTGGGTGAATGAACCTGGCACCGGGACGGTCCTCCAGGATGACCTGGCGACGCTTGTCAGTAATCCGAATGTCCGCTACCGAAGCGACGATCATGGGGATGCTGTTGGCACCGCAACGGCAATTTCCGTCGGTGTCGGAACGGAGACGCTGACTGGTGTAATTTCCGAGAACACAGATGTTGACGCATTCTTCTTCAGCACGACTGCCACATCTGCCACGATAACAGTGACAGGTCTGGATCTGACCTCGTTTACGAGCGTCACGGGCAACGACATCGCAGCAACGACTCCCGGTACAAATCTCGATCCGGTCCTTCGTCTGCTTGACGGAACCGGCACTGAGATTGCGATTGATGACGGAGCCGGTCTGTCAGGTTCAATTACGGCAACGTTGGCTGAAGATGGATATTTCATTGAGGTTTCGAACGGCGGACAGTACGGCAACCTTGGTGAATATACGATTACGATTCAGGGCGTGGACACTCCGCAGATTCTGGGCAATCCCGTGCTTCTGGAAAGCCTTCCCGGAGCTCCCGTCACAATTTATCTGGATTACGACGGCCACATCGAGTTTGACGCGGCATGGATCGCCCAAAGCAGTACAACGGTGATTGTGAATCCTGCCTATAACACGGACGCCGACCCGCTGTCGTTCGGGCCTGCTGAAATCAACGCCATGCGGGAAATTTTCTATCGCGTGGCGGAAGATTTCAGACCATTCAACGTCAACGTGAGTACCCGTCCCGCGCCTTCAGTGCTGGTCGACGGAGAGTCAATGCTGGTGGTTATTGGGGGAGACGGTGCATGGTCCACGCAGATGATTGCAGTCAACCTGACTCCGTTCAGCTTTATTAATCCCGCGTTGCCAAACAGTGCTTTCGTCTTTAGCGACAATGCTTCAACGGCGATCGGACAACACGGCAAAGAAATCGCGTACTCCGTGTCCTCCAGGATTGGGTCTATGCTTGGCCTGGA
>JBDONA010001042.1:0-2527 GCA_039831575.1 Fuerstiella sp.
ACTTCGTCGTGCATGATCAACGGCACGGTCAGTGAACTGCGAGCGTCAATGGCTCCGCTCAGGTACAACGGGTCGGACTGCGTGTCCTCACACAGGTGGCTGTTTCCTGTTGCGGCAACATATCCGGTCACCCCGTTCCCCTCTGCCTTTGCAAACAGCTGTCGTGTTGCCGCTTCGGAGCGCATTCCGACCTCCAGCAGTGGCAGCAGTTCGCCCGAATCCGGGTTGAGAACGCGAATTTCGATGGTTTCAAAGCCAAGGATATCCTGGGAATACTCCAGGATCTTGTCCTTCAGAAGCTCAGAACGGTCCTCCGGCGACATCTCCGTCACCTCTTCCGGCGACAGGTCCCCTAATTCGATACCCGCTCGATACAGTGCCTCGCGTTTCTGGTTCTCCAGGATTTCTTCAGAAACGTCACGAACCACGATCGTCGTAAATGGCAGCGTTTGCCCGTTTCCAGGGGGCAACGGTGATCGCGATGCTCGAATCGCAAGGAATTCGCGTTCAGCCATTTTCAGGATGGCTTTCAGGATCTTATCGGGACCAGGATCCATATTTGTGGGCAACACCGTGGGCAGCACGGTGGGGCTGATCACTTCCGGGTTTCCGAGTGCTTTCCAAAAAGAAAGGCCGATCAGCGAGGAATCGCTGCCGGCCATGTCTACAAACATTTGATTGTGCCAGACGACCTTGTTATCGGCGTCGACAAGGACGAGGGCATCCGGAACACTGTCCAGGAAACCGTGCGCACACAGTTGCAGGTCGTGACTGCGTTTTGCGAACTCACCGGCAAACAGAACTCCGTCCGCCTGCACGCCGGGAGCACCCAGTGGGACAAGTTCCACGCTGTCGCCCATTATCCTGCAAAACTGACTGGCGGCTTCGTCCGAGTCTCCGGACACCAGTAACCGCGGTCGTGAGGAACTCACGCATTCTATCCCGGAATGGGTACACGTTTGGTTGCGAGGGACGGTACTGTGCCACGATCTCGCTGAAGCGATTGATTTAAACTCATGCTGTGATTCGCCGAAAGCCCAACAACCTGAATTCTGCGCAGTTCTCACAAACTTCCATCGCAGCCATGACACAGGATTTGGGGGGCGACCTCAACCGAGAAGACTGAATCGATCACTCTGCCGTGGTGCCACTGGCTCAGTGACACGGCTTCCTGCGTGTAAAAGAACAGTCCTCATTCGTTCGTGGCGGACATGAATTCCACTGAAATCGTACCCTTGTTGTCGCTCAGTTGATTCCACGCGTCGCTGCAGCGAAGCAGCAGCTGTCCGTCGCCTGTCGCCGTAAACGTGCCGTCAGTGCCAAGTTCAAACGGCGTACTCAATTCGTAGTCATTGAACAGGATGCCAATCAGCTGCCCAGTGCCGGTCGGTCCGCCGTCGGCGGGCACTTCTTCAGGGGCTTCCGACGTTCGCCACGTTCCTTCTGCGGTATAGTGATAATCCTGTCCCTTGACGACTTTCAGTCCGCCGGCCTGCCAGCCCCGATCTGCACGGATCCTTGCGACCACCGGCCGCGTGCCTTTTTGTAGCCGATACCGTGCTTTCCAGTTCCAGACACAACGATTGATATCAAAACCACGCTCCAGGTGATCGACAAAGAACTCAAACTCAAAATTCAGTTCCTCCATTTTTGAGGCATATGACCGGGCGAAAGTCGACGGCCTGCCCGTCAGAAACCCAACACCCATCGGACGGAACCGGTCGTAGTAATTCCTGTTGTTCACCAGAAAATGGCACAACGCCCACCGCCATGTGTAGTTTTGCCAGCCATCTCCGGTGCGTTGTCGATAGTCGGTAATTTCTTCCAGGCTTTTGCGCGGCGACCTCTTCAGGTATCGAATCACATAGTCCGGTGCGGTGACCGTTGCATCGCCCTCGATCCAGTAATTTCCTAACTCTGCCATTCCCTCGGCGTACCATGTGGGCCCGGTCACTCCGAATGTCTGGTAGCAATATGCATGAACGGCTTCATGCTGTGGCGTGCCAAATTTGCTGGACGCGTACACAATGGCGTTCATGTTCAGCTGATTGCCGCGGCGCGATCCCTGAGCAATCGTGATTCCGCCCTGACGGACTGTGTTGCGAACGTTCGGGTACAGTGATCCGGCAGGCCAGTAGTCCAGGTTGTCCACCACGTAGCACTCGATCGTCTTTCGATTGGGCGCGCCCCAGTAACGGGAGATGATCTTCAGCATCGTCTCCATCTTCTGCAGCAGGGCTTCCGCGTCGTCCCTGGCCAGATCGGTATGGATCAGGAAGTTTCGACTTCGGTAGTCCTGTGGACGACGAAGGTCCTCATTGCCGTCCCGCTGATTCTGGCCCTCAGCACAGGTGGCCGCGGCGACACACATCAAGCAGGCGATGAACGTTAAGGCTTTTCTTCGCCGTGTCATTCCGCCGACTTCTCCGGCTCAGCGGTTGGCTTTGTCTTTTCTATCCGACCGAACATGTGGCCGCCGACGGGTCCATGCTGCCATGTGCCGGCATAGCGACCGTCGTGAAAGATG
>JBDONA010000146.1:0-11015 GCA_039831575.1 Fuerstiella sp.
AAGGTGCTGCGCTCGCAGCCGACGCCGATTTTCAGGGAGGTGCCGATATCACCGCGGGAGCCGGGACGGACGCGGCCGACATCGCAGCACCGACCATGCGTTCCAGCTTCGCCGACACTGCTTACTGGGTCGCCAGCGTCACCTCGGACGAAAGCGGAATCGTCGAAGTGTCGTTCAAGGTGCCCGACAACCTGACGACGTGGAAAATCAAAGCGTGGACGCTTGGTGATGGCACCCGAGTCGGTTCCGGAACCAGCGACATCATCAGCAGCAAAGACCTGATCATTCGTCCGCAGACGCCACGCTTCTTCACAGAATCAGATCTGATCACTCTGTCTGCCGTCGTCCACAATTACCTGGACAACACCAAGTCGGCAACGGTGGTTCTGGAAACCGAAGGCGGCCAGCTGCAGACGCTGGGCGATGCCGAACAGGTGGTACAGATTCCCGCTGGTGGCGAAGTGCGAGTCGACTGGAACGTGCAGGTCGTTGCGTCCGGCATGGCCAAAGTTCGCATGCAGGCACTGACCGATGAGGAATCCGACGCCACCGAACTGATGGTGCCGGCTCACGTACATGGAATCCTGAAAACGGAGAGTTTCACGGGAGTCATTCGCCCCGACGGCCGTTCCGCCAGCGTCAACATCAATGTTCCGGCAGCACGTATCGAAGAACAGTCCCGGCTGGAAGTTCGTTTCAGCCCGACTCTGGCAGGAGCCATGGTCGATGCACTGCCGTATCTGATCGACTATCCGTACGGCTGCACGGAGCAAACGCTCAATCGATTTCTGCCTGCTGTGATTACTCAGCAGACACTAAAACGGATGGGCATCAATCTGGCCGATGTGCAGAAGAAACGCACCAACCTGAATGCTCAGGAACTGGGTGACGCCGCCTCTCGAGCCGCACAGTGGAAACGGTACGACCGCAATCCGGTCTTCGACGAAACAGAACTGGCTCGCATTGTCACGACAGGCGTCACCGACCTGACGAATATGCAATTAAGCGATGGCGGCTGGGGCTGGTTCAGCGGATTCAGGGAACATTCGACCCCTCACCTGACGTCACAGGTCGTGCACGGACTGACAGTGGCTCAACGCAACGACGTGCCGATACTGCCCGACGTTATTCAGCGAGGTGTCCAGTGGCTCAAGACACATCAAGCTCAGGAACTGTCCAGACTAAAGGAAGGCGACTGGCGTCGCGAGCATCCAAAGCAGCTAAAGGATCGTCGGAAACCATATAAGACGAAGGCCACCAACATGGACGCCTTTGTTGCTTTTGTGCTGACGGCACACGACGGCAACAATCCACAGATGACTGATTATCTGTATCGCGATCGAGGCGACGTTTCCACCTACGCGAAGGCGCTCACTGGATTGGTACTTCATCGACAGAAAGACACCAAACGCCGCGATATGATCTTACGAAACATCGAGCAGTCGCTGGTGCACGACGAAGAAAATCAAACGGCCTACCTGCGGATGGCTGGAAACAGCTGGTGGTATTGGTACGGCAGCGAAAATGAAGCGATGGCTCGCTATCTGCAACTTCTGCTGGCCACAAATTCCAACAGTGAAACCGCACCTCGTCTGGTGAAATACCTGCTGAATAATCGCAAGCACGGTACGTATTGGAACAGTACTCGCGACACGGCCATCGTCATTGAAGCGATGGCGGAATACATCGCCGCAACGGGAGAAGACAAGCCTGACATGACGGTCGAAGTTCTTGTCGATGGGATCCTGCAGAAGAAAGTCCGCATCACCGCAGAGAACCTGTTCAGCTTCGACAACATCATGCTGCTGGAAGGTGATGCTGTAAAAACAGGAGCGCACAAAATCGAACTGCGTCGTTCCGGCGGCGGTCCGGTGTACTTCAACGCGTACCTCACGAACTTCACGAAAGAAGATTCCATCACGGCCGCCGGTCTGGAAGTCAAAGTCCAGCGACGGTTCTACAAGCTGGAACAGGACCACAATGACGTCAGCGTGCAGGGCGACCGAGGTCAGGTGGTCAGCCAGCAGACGTCGAAATTCAAACGCGTCCCCCTGAAAAACCTGTCCAGCGTCACCAGTGGCGATTTGATCGAAGTGGAACTCATTGTCGACAGCAAAAACGACTACGAGTACCTGATGCTGGAAGACCGCAAACCCAGCGGATTCGAACCTGACGACCAGCGCAGCGGCTACATTTCTGAGGGTCTGCGAGCATATCGGGAACTCCGTGACGACCGAGTCTGCTTCTTCCTGAGCAAGCTGGCCCGAGGTCAACACAGTGTCAGCTACCGACTGCGAGCCGAAACACCCAGCCGGAAGGTTTCTGCTTTACCGGCAAAGATCGAAGGCATGTACGCCCCCGAACTCGTCGGCAACAGCAACGAGTTCAAACTGCGTGTGACCGATCGATAACGAATCCTTGCTCGTCAATGACTTTGCTCAGCTTGCGCTGCACAGCATCGCTTCACGATTACGGGGAGGGGATTTCGTTCAGAGTGTAGTAGGCGTTCGAGTGGACTAGAGAAGATCCTTCGGCTGATCGCATGGGCTCGAGGTCGAAATCGTGTACGTGTCCCTGGACCAGGCCTGCGACACGCAACATAACCTGCAGACCATCCTGCGACACATCTGCACTGACAACCTGGGGCGTGGTGTGGTCCACTTCGGGGCTGCCATAGCCCTGCTGATAGATGTGGGTGTATGTGGACAGCGAATACGTTTCTGGCCGAGACGCAACTTTGCCGTCGACGGGCTTCGTAAATGTGACCTGGAACCCGTCCGGAAGAGCGTTGATCTCTTTGATCTCGAACGGCACTTTTCCGGTCCAGTCCAGACGCTGCAACGCATACGGTCGTGGACCTCGGACGGGCCAGCCTCGATTTGTCCCACCGACCAGCAAATCTCCCTGAGGTGTAAACTCACAGGCCAGCAATCCTGTTGCCAGGCCTTCTCGAAACGGATAGCAGGCTCCCTGCCAGACACCGTTGATCTTCTCAGTCGTCGCCCTCATCACCACGCTTAAACTGAAATCACCGATGAAAATCTGGTTTTCAAAGGGGCCAAACTTGCCACCCGTCCTGTCCACCATAAACCCGGAAATCGAACGTCCCATTTTCTTATAGGGAAAGACGACAGCGTACGGCACCAGTTCCTTAACTCGGCCGCGTTCCACCTCAAGCCGAGACCGGCTGTTGGGAGTCACTGGCGCCGGCCCCAGTTCTTTCGCCTGTGGATACCAGTTAAAGCTGACCGGGTGTCCCATAAACCCACCTTGCTGCAAAACCTTCAGCGAGCAGGAACCATTCCACGGCCCCTGACTTTCGGCGTAGAACATGACGCCATGTTCATTGGGGCCGATGCCACAGGGACTGCGGATTCCGCTGCACACCGGAATCGTCTTACCGTCAGGCGTCACTTTCAGACACCAGCCGCGGAACGGCACTTTTGAGCGATAGGATTCGGACAGACACAGCGCGACCCAGATATTGCCGTCCTTGTCCAGTTTCGATCCAAAGGCAAACTCGTGATAGTGACGGAATCCCCAAACGTCGCTCAACGTTTCGAAAAGATCGGCGCGACCATCGGAATCGGTGTCCGTGATTCGTGTGACTTCGGTCTGTTGCGTCACATAGAACGCCCCGTCCCGATACGAGAGGCCAAAGAGTTCATCAAGTCCACTGGCAAAACGTTTGAATGTCGGACGCGGGTGTTCATCAAACGCGCCTTTGACCAGAAAGATGTCTCCCCGCCGAGTGCCGATCGCCAGCCGGTTGTCCGGCATGACCTCAAAACTGCCCGCTTCCAGAGCCATTCCTTCGGGGAGGGGCACTTCCACGATCCGATAGTACTTCGCTTCCTCTTCCGCCGTGCCCCAGTATTCCCCGAGCGTTTCCGCGCGCAGATTTCCGGCCAGCGACAGAACGATCAATGTGACGAATCGCAATTTCATTTCTACGCCTTACCAGAGATATTCAAGCACGAGTGTGGAAGATGTTTCGTTGGTGTCCAGTGGAACCTGCAGTTGCTGACCGGACTCCGTGTCCACGATCTGACCGACCTGATCAGAGACGATTCGGACTCGCAGCGTCTGGTCAATCCTGAACGTACCATCGTCGGCACGCGTAATGTCTGTGCCATTGGCAGCACGGAAAGCAATTTGGTGTTCGGCTGGCAAAGATTGCAGCGTCAATGATCGACGTATCAACGGCTGCTTTGATTTCGGATCGATGGCATCAACGAAGTAGTCCGTCACCGTCACATCGTCGAATTCGTATCTGAAGATCGGCCGCCGTTGCTCATCCAGAGAATACCCTTTGAAGCGGTGATTCGGTGGTCGGCTCTCGTCGACGATCCACGGCGACTGCATGTCGTCAAGGTCCGGCCCCGGAGCAAAACGGATGACGTTCCTGCTGAGTGGCCTGACAGTGCCGTGCCCCTGGCTTCTCCAGACCCCACCGGGGTCTGCAAATTTGCCTTTCCAGATCATGGCGAGACGCAGCTGTTCCGCGTCAAACACGATGTTGACCTGCTGCGGATATCCGACACCAATCCCTCGTTTGCCGACGTCTCGGTAGCTGCGCCGCAGCATCACGGCTTCGTCTGTGGCCAGCAGTTCCATCGGTTCGATGATCAGCCCTCGAGGCTGCCGGGCCAGTCGTCCGTCCAGCAGGTACTGCCACAAAGCCTCAATCTGTTGATCAGGGTCACCCTGCAAAATGTCCCGGCGCATCGCTTTACCACCGGGCCAGTATGACGGCATGATAGTGTTCAAACTGAGCTGTTGCGGGTTGCGCATATAGCGATAAAACCACGACTTGTGCAGTCGTTCGGACATCTCTGTCAGGTCAACGGCAGGCATGTTCGCCGCCTGTTTCAGTTGAAACGTGTGGCAGGCAATGCAATTCAGGCCACCGGTACCAACCATTTCGTGTCCGGTGGTTCTCATGAGCTTCTGATCTTCAAACTCGGCGTACTCTCCTGCGGGCATTTGGTCAGCTCGTGCAAGCAGATCGACCAGGTCCGCAAGACTTTCGGTGCCATACTGAGGCATTCTTGTCTTGAGGTAGGGCCGAATGGTGCGGCCACCGAGCAGAACCTGACGCATCCAGGTCGGCTTCAGCTTCGCACCCACGCCCGTGAGTGTCGGAGGAATTCTGCCCTGTGGGCCGAGGTTGGGATTCGTGGTGAGAAAATGAGGATTGCGTTCCGGCGAGACACCTCCCAGGTCGTCCCGCTGATGGCAGTTGACACAGCGGAATGCCGTCAACATGACGGAGATGTGCTCTTCGTCGTTCAACGGCCGCAGCTGGCGGGCAAGACCCGCGCGGATGGCCTGTCGCTGCGCGGTATTCAGACCAAATCGTGGCCAGGGACCGACGCCTTCAGAAAGACATCCCCGATCCGTGCGAAGTTTGGACAGCGGACGTTGCACCAGAGGGCTGTGGCCTTGTTCCTTTCCATGGCACGTCGCGCATCCAAGACGTTGGAAATGCACTCGACCCTTTTCGACAAGTTTCGGATCTCGAGTGAACGGCTCTGATGTTGCCGGCGAGTCGGGACGACTCACAAGCAGGTAATTCGCAATGTCCTGGGTCTCCCAGTGCGTCAAAGAAAGGCTGGGCATCCTGCCGCCGGCTCGGACCTCGTGTGGATCCTTGAGAAATTCGGCAAGTCCAACGACGCCGTACTTGTTTTCCAATGATCCCAGAGCCACTGATGTTTCCGAAAGCAATTCCTGTCCCACATCATCTCGCGGCAAATGACACGCAACACAGCCCACAGAATGGAACAAATCTCGCCCACGCGCAGCGGCAACGCCATCCACTGGTTGATCGACGAATGAATGGTCGCTTAACGAGGTTACATAGTGAGTCAATTCCAAAGCCGTACTGCGTCGCTCCTGGACGGGCAGCCCTGCCAGGAGATCCGGCATTTTTGTACCCGGTTTGACATGCACCGGATCTGCAATGTAGTCCTGCAAATGGCGTGGATTCAGATGACCGCCGGCCCATGCCAGATTCGGACCACTGTTCACTGGAACGGAATTCTGTGCACCATCGGCGGCGTGACAGCTGGAACAGTTAAACTCTTTCAGCAACACCAGCCCCTGTAACTCCTGACTGATGGTGCCACCACCCGAGGAATGCGTCTTCGCCGCGGCTTGTGTTGTTCCGGTTGCAGAAATCTCCATCACGTAGCGGAGCAGATCGAGAAACTGCTGTCGATCCTTCAACTGGTCCATCAGATTGTCCGGCATCACCGACACCTTGTTCTGCACAATCTCATCGATATCATTCGTCGCCAGCGTGAGGAGCCGACGCTCCGGAGACGTATCGCGGAGTACGATTTCGGACGGACTCTGTTCGACAACTCTTCCGACTATGGACTTCCCCGCGTTCGTGATCACGGTGACCGTCTCAAATCCTTTGAGGATCACTTTGGACGGTTCCAGGAGCGCTTCGACCAGGTACTCGTCCGTTACCGGATGCCCCAACCGCGTGAGATCCGGTCCCAGCAGCATGTTATTGCCCGCCACGTGGCAATTGGCGCAGCCAGGCTTTTGTAAAGGGAACAGAATCGCACCGCGGATTACGTTACCGGATTCCTGTGCCGCCAGGATCAGATCAGCGGTCGGTTCCGCTCTTAGTTTCTGTGACAACGACTGGGCCGACGCCAACGGCTGCATAGCAGCCAGAGACAACACGGCCAACACGATTCTCGTTAGATACTGCATTCCATCCCATCCGGAACTGATTCATGTCACATCTGTTCATTTCGTCGAACAGGAGGCCATATCGACGCAAATCCTCTTCATTCGGCTCGCGAGCATAAGGCGTCCTTCGCGTCCTGTCGAACAACATGACCCAGCAGCATTGCATGGGAAAGAAAAGTCACGGAATGTGATCGAATTGCATGGGTGGCCGGAGGCTGGACTGAGCTTGCGAAGGAGAATCAAACCGGCACTGCCGGCCCCGGGGTTTCACTCGTTCCTCGCTCCAACCACCGGCCACCCGCCTCAGGATTGCTGCATCATGAATATCATGTGTGAACAACTAAAAATGCTCTCAGGTGAATCGAATGAATTCCGACACCCGGTAAAGCCGACACCGACGCGGCAATTCAGGTTTGCAGTTGTTAAGCTCGGAATCATTGACTGATTTGTTGAAGGAGACCTGATGGACGTTCGAATTTTCACACGGGCTGACGTCCGGCATTTGCTGAAGATGCCACGGGCCATTGAATTGATGCGTGATGCGTTTGCGGCGTTGTCGGCCGGCAGAATGGAATCTCCGATCCGGACCACTCTGACCAACGATCACGGAACGGTGTTGTACAAACCCGCATGGTCCGCGGCGCAGAGTCTGTTTTGTGCGAAAGTGGTCTCTGTATTCCCGGGCAACGCAGACAAAGGCCTGCCGGTGACACCGGGAATCATCGTTCTGAATGATGGCCAGACCGGCATGCCGGTGGGTTTGTTAGAAGCCGGATTTCTGACGTCGCTGCGAACAGGAGCTGCCACGGGTCTGGCAACGGACCTGCTGGCCAAACCGGACGCATCAACCGCCGCGTTGTTCGGCACCGGAGGTCAGGCCGGGCATCAGTTGGAAGCCATGTTGTGCGTCCGTGAATTGAAACGCGTTTACGTCTTCTCCGCTCACGAGGAAAACGCAATTCGCTTCAGTAAAGAAATGGCCGGGCTGAGTAAACATTGTGAACTGCTACCAGCCCCGAATCGTGACGTACTGGCGGAATGCGACATCATCACGACCGCCACAACCAGCCCGGTCCCCGTGTTTGCCGATCGGGAGATTGCTGATGCGGTTCACATTAACGCGATCGGCTCGCTCGGTCCTGGCCGGTCAGAAATCCCACCCACCACAATCCTGCGTGCCACAGTTGTCGTTGATCAGCGCGCAGCGGGTTTGCGAGAAGCCGGCGAACTGTTGCCGCTGATGGAAGATGGACGGCTGCCGTCCGATTTCGCTCCCGCCGAATTGGGAGAACTGGTGCTTAACAAAGAATACACAGCAGAGCGCCCCATCACCGTCTTCAAGTCGGCCGGCAACGCCGTGCAGGACCTTGCCTGCGCCGCCGAAGTACTAAAGCTGGCCGACGCCGCCGGTTGCGGACAGACCGTGCAGTTTTAGAGCCCACTGTTCGTAAGTTGCAGGCTGAATCCAGGAGCAAAGCGACGACGTGGGCGTATACGAACAGTGCCGGAACAGCGCACAACACTCGCATCGGGGACGTATGCGGCAAACACGTCAGGACGCGATGACCAATCAGTTCTTTTTCTTCACGGCTGGCTTCTTCTTTGGCGCGCCGGGACGATTGGGTGAAAGAGCGCCATCTGGCCTGACCAGTTCAGCGGTGGGACGCCGGTTCGCTTTGATTTCTGCAACGTGAACATCGTATGCGGCCTGCAGACGCTGCACGATCTCGGGGTTTCCGGATGCGACATTGGTGGTTTCGCCGATGTCAGCCACCGTGTCGTAGAGCTGCACGGGATGCGGTGAAGGTTTTCTGGTGGTGGTATCGCGACGCTGCCTGCCCTTCCCTTCCTGCCAGGGATAGAACTTCCATCGGCCCGAACGCACAGTGCCGGGCCCATGCATGAGGACATAGTTTTCGTGGGGGCTCTTTGCATCAACGACACCGCTCATCAAGGGCCAGATATTCTTGCCATCAATCTTCCTTTCGGGCGGTTTGCCACCACAGAGTGTGGTCAGGGTCGGCATCATGTCGATCGATGCTGCCACTTCTGAGCAGACGGAACCTGCTGGAATTTTTCCGGGCCACCACATCAAAGTTGGCTCACGAATACCGCCGTCGTAAACGCTGCCCTTCTTCGCCCGCAGCGGTAGCGAAGAACCGACCGCAGCTCCGTTGTCACTTGTGAAAATGACCAGAGTATTGTGAGAGATACCTGCGGCTTTGACGGATTTCAGAATCTCGCCCACGGACCAGTCGACTTCCTCGATGGCATTGGTGATGAGTGTGTTATCGGGATTGTCAAAAGCCGGGGACACTGCCAGTGGCAGGTGAACCATGGTGTGCGGCAGATACAGAAAGAATGGTTCTTCTTTATTCGCATTGATAAAACGAATCGCATGTTCGGTGTAGCGTTTTGTGATCGTCGTCTGATCGGCGGGATATTCAATGACCTCTTCGTTGCGAAGAATGGGCACGACATTTCTTTTCCTGTGGCCGGCTTTCAGATCTGCCAACGTCAGCCCTTCCCGAATGACGATATCATCGGCCAGTCGGTTGGCAGGATCAATCCACATGTCGTTGCTGTAGGGAATGCCCCAGTAAGAATCGAATCCCTGATTCGTCGGCAGACATGGCGGCAGATGGCCGAGATGCCATTTACCCACACAAGCGGTTCGGTAGTCGGCGTCACTGAGCATATCGGCCAGAGTTACTTCATCGGGATGCAGCCCGCGGGCGCTGTTGGGAAACAGCACTGCGTTCATACTGAGCCGCTGATAGTGACAACCTGTGAGCAGTGCGGTTCGTGAACCTGAACAGACCGCGCACCCCACGTAGAAGTCGGTGAACTTCATGCCTTCTGCCGCCATCTGATCCAGATTCGGCGTCTTCGGAACGGTCGCCCCGTTGAATCCGACATCGCCGTAACCCATGTCGTCAATGAAAATGAGAATCACGTTGGGCCGAGGTGCATCGGCGGAAGTCGCGACACTGAAGCAACTTCCAAACGTGGCAATAGCGATGGTGGTGATAAGTGTTTTCATGAAGTTAATTCTGAAGACTTCGGTCATGTCATTCAATCGTGGAAACTCCCTTTTTGCACCTCGCCGTCAAACTGAGGAACGCGGATACGGCGATCCTGATCAGATTCAGACAAGGTTCCGTCGATCACATTTGGGTTTTCCCGGCCGGTCGGATATAACTGACAGGGCGCACGCAGAGTACCGATGAAGGAATCACGTTAGGGTTGAGTTTCGCACAGCGACCAACCGGACGGACCATCAGTGGAATCCGGCATGGACCGTTGAAGTCGAAAGGCGGACGACGATGTTGCAAATCCCCGGGCCAAAATCGCGTTTCTGTGACGGCATATCGCGTCGCAGCTGCATGCAGATCGGATCACTCGGTCTGGGAGGCATGACTCTGCCGCAGATTCTGCAGGGCGAGTCGCAGAGCAACGGCAGCGCCAAAGCGAAGGGCATCATCATGGTGCTGCTGCCCGGAGGCCCCTCGCATCTGGACATGTACGATCTAAAGCCGCATGCACCGACAGAAATTCGTGGTGAGTTTCAGCCGATCTCAACCAACGTCCCGGGTATCGATATCTGTGAACTGCTGCCTCGCCTGGCGGCCAACGCGGACAAGCTGACGTTTCTGCGTTCGTTGATGGGCTTCAAGAACGATCACAACACACACTGGTGTTCCACCGGCTGGGAGTCACATCCGCCGATGCCGTCCTCGCCCGTCGTGCCTGGTTATCCACCCGGTGACTGGCCATCACTGGGAGCCGTTCTGTCAAAGCAGTTCGGTCCGAAAGTCAGCGGCGTACCGGCATGCGTCGATCTGGCCCCGGTTGATTCTGATGCGCGTTTTATCATGCGGACCGACCCCGGTCAGCCGGGATACCTGGGCGCCGCTCATGCCGGATTCCAGGCCCAGGCCGTCGAACGCGGAAACATCACGCTTAACGGTGCCAGCCTGGATCGACTTTCTGATCGGCGAACACTGCTGACCAGCTTCGACCAGTTTCGGCGGAAGGTTGATCGCCGTTTCTCAGACGGCATGGACGAATTCCATCAACAGGCGTTCGACGTGCTGACCGCGCCCCGGCTTGCCGAGGCGCTGGACTTAAGTCGGGAAGACGCCTCCACACGAGCTCGATACGGTCTCGACGCGCAGTACGCCAATGAACGCGAAGGCAAGACGCTGCTGGATCAGTTTCTGCTGGCGCGGCGAGTGATCGAAGCCGGAGCCCGCTGTGTGACACTGGCCTTCAGCCGCTGGCCGTTCGGGCGAATGCTGCAG
>JBDONA010000922.1:0-2514 GCA_039831575.1 Fuerstiella sp.
ATCCAGATCGAGAATACCAACGCCGCCGCCAAGAGATTCGACGATCGAAAAGTGTCCGGCCTCTGCACCGTTCGTGTTTGTGAAGTCGACAACGGATTCTGCGGTGACATCCTCAAAAAAAATGCTGCTCGTGATGTCCGAACTCGGCTCTGAACCAGGGTCGGAATCAGGAGAGCGTGGTGGCTCATTGTCTAACGCGTCTGTCGGTGCGATGGTAGGGCGGGCATCGCCACCACACCCCGAAACGGTTAGTAAAAGCATCAAAATAGAAGTCAGTCTCAGGTCCATATTGCCTCTCACTGTGAGACATCGTCACATGTCAGCTTGACGGTACGATGAACAACGTGAATGAGGTGGATAAAACGCTATGAAATCGCTGGTTTCCACGTGACTGCGATTATTGCAGACCAACGTCAGCGACTGTTGATTGAAGTTATCCGGACACTCTGTCGCGTGCAAGCACGGAGCGCGGTCCACATGCTCAAACAAAGAGGCCGGATTCCTCAGTCCACCCCTGGCCGCTGGACTGACACAATCGATGGCGTGGTCCGCGCAATCTGCAGACTGATTGTTCACGAACTCGTTTCCACTTCGTGACGGAATTGCGTAGATTCTTCATCCAGACACCCGTCGGAAACCGGTCGTCCGTTCCCGCTGGGGCTACACGAATGCGCGAAGACCGATCATTATTTCCATAAGACTCTGATGGACAATGACTATGCGACTGGTGCTGCTTCTGTCTCTATTCTCCATGTTCGGTTACACCGCGTCGGTCGCTGAACCCGTTCATGTCCTGATCTGGGACGAGCGGCAGCCGCGACAGGCGGAGGCGTACGACAACTTCCTGGGCAACGAAATCGTCGCACGACTGAAAGCGTCGACGGATGATCTGGAGTTTCGGTCGGTGGCTCTGGACGACCCGGAGCAGGGACTCTCTGTCGTCAACCTGGACTGGGCCGACGTAATCGTCTGGTGGGGGCATGCTCGGCACAGCGACGTCACTCAGGACAATGCGCGGCGCGTGGTCGACCACGTACTGTCGGGTGATCTTGATCTGATCGCTCTGCACTCAGCGCATTGGGCCCGACCTTTTGTCGAATCCATGAATTGGCGCAGCGTCCAGGATGGACACAAACATTTTCAGGAACATGCCGAGGGAGCGTCGTTTACGGTCGAAACGGTGGCTCCGCCGCGAGAACGGACGGTGCCGATTCATGGCAGTGTGTTGACGCCGGCCTATTTTGGCTACAAGAAGAAGCGAGATGTCTATCAAGGCGTGATTCATTTGCCATGGTGCTGCTTTCCTGATTACCGTCCCGATGGAAAGCCAGGGACGATCGTCGTGAGCGCACCGCAGCATCCGATCGCTCGCGGACTGCCCGCGACATTTCGGGTCAGGCAGACTGAGATGTACAACGAGCCATTTCATGTGCCGGATCCCGATGAGGTGATCTTCGAGGAAACCTGGAAGCTGGGAGAACGTTTTCGCAGCGGGATGGTATGGAATATCGGCAAAGGCAAAGTCTTCTACTTTCGCCCGGGGCATGAAACCTATCCGGTCTACAAACAGGCTGAAGTTATCCAGATCATTGGCAACGCCTGTCGCTGGCTTGGTGCAGAATCCGGCGACTAGCACTTCGTCAAGTCTTGATTTTGCGGTCGCCGAAGTCGCCAGACTTTGGACGACATCAACTCGTTCCCAGGCTCCAGCCTGGGAACGAGATAAAAACAAACCAGGAATCTGCAGCCAGCAGAGAAAACCCAATTTCGTTTGACGAACCGGAGCCACTCAGATGCGAAGCTATGTCCGCGTCATAATCATGTTGTTATTGCCGTTCGAGTCTGCCACTGCGAGCGACGTCCGACCGAATATCGTATTCATTCTGGCGGACGATCTGGGCATAGGAGACGTCGAATGCTACGGCGGCGATCGTTGTCAGATCAAGACGCCAAATATCGATGCCCTGGCACGCGGCGGTTTGCGTTTTACCGATGCCCATGTGAACGCGTCCGTCTGCGGCC
This sequence comes from Fuerstiella sp., assembly GCA_039831575.1. Classification (GTDB taxonomy): domain Bacteria; phylum Planctomycetota; class Planctomycetia; order Planctomycetales; family Planctomycetaceae; genus Fuerstiella. The sequence continues at coordinate 2,023 of JBDONA010000922.1, forward strand.
CGACACGAGCGGCCATCATGACCGGGCGATATCCGTGGCGTCTTGGTAAAGCTCAGCCAGGTGGCGCATGGGGGTTCGTTGGGCCCCGTTTTGTCACATCGACGTTCACCGTGGGAAAAATGTTTCAGGGCGCTGGATACCGGACTGGCTACGTCGGCAAATGGCACCTCGGCACAGAGATGACCACCAAAGACGGGCAGGTGCAGAACGAGACGAACGTTGACTATACGAAGCTCTTAAAGATCGGTCCGCCCCAATATGGTTTTGATGACAGCTTTATTCTGCCCGGTTCGCTGGACATGTATCCCTATGCGTTTGCTCGGAATAACGTCTGGCAGGGCGAAATTACGGCGCAGAAAGGGTGGAGCGCTTTCAACCGCGTCGGGCCGGCCGAAAAGGATTTCCAGGATCACGAAGTGCTGGAGACTTTCTATCGCGAAGGTGAATCCTTCATCGACAGTCAGAAAGACGGTGAACCATTTTTCCTGTACC
>JBDONA010001113.1:0-2513 GCA_039831575.1 Fuerstiella sp.
TTTGTATTCACTGTCGATTTGTGTCGATCAGTTTTTCTTTTTCTTGACGGCCTTGAATCCCTTGTCGAAGGCAGCATCGGCGAAGATCATCGCAAGTTGTGCGTCGCCTTTGGCTTCTGCCGTCTTGCCCTGGCACTTTTCGCAGCAGAATCTTACCATCTGGCCAGCGACTTTCAGTTTCTGGTCTTTGTCAATTGGCCCACCGGACAACGGACACTTTACCTGACGGAATTGTTTGGTGCGAACGAGCTGATGATTCGCTTTGGTGGCAAATGCGGTTGAGTCTTTTTCCATTTTGCCTTTGCAGTTGTCACAGCAAACATAAACGTTTGCTTTGCGGTAGGACACCGTCTTCGCATCGGCGATCTTGATTTCTTTGCCGGCAACCGGGCACTTGGTCGTCAGGACCTTCTTCGCTTGCTTCTTCGTTTCCTGCTTCTCTTCCGCAAACGTGCCCGTCACACACGCCAGTGCCAGACAGGCAGCGAACAACGTTAACACTGAATTCTTCATTGTTTCAAACTCCACGAGTTGTCAAAAGGAATCGCCTCAACACACACACGCCATAGCATATCCGGAACCGTGGTGATTTCGCAAACGTGGATCGGACTGTTACGGAAAATCTGCAAATCAATGGGGCCGGTATTTGGCTCCTTTATGCCCATACCACATGTTGTGGGCCGGTGTTCCAGCCCAGGTGATGCCTTACGATTAACTCCTCATTGTGCCCGTACCAGATGTTGGAGTCCTCTGAAAACTGTGAACATCTGCTTCTACGGATTCCGGGCATGCCGTGCTGTGCCCTAAAGTGTGATGTATGTCACATCTCAGTGGCGTGACCTGCAAGAATGAGGAAAGTTAAGGGGAAGCATCCGTCGCGGCTTCGCCGTCCGGAAGGCCGATGGTCAGAGCCACCACCGGTCCAACCCGATGGTCACCGTCCTGCTTGTGGCTCAGCCGTCTATGCTCCATACTGCAGCGTTCACGTTACTTAGGTAACAGGAGCCGGGGAATGCCACGTCATGTCGCTGAGGGACACTCTGATGTCCACAACCCAGTCGCCGTCTGTTCGGACGATGATTTCCGGCAGCTCAGCGAAGCGCTTCGACGTCAGCAGCAACTTCTCAAAGCCACGCACGAGTTGTTTGGACGTGGTGTGCTGCAGATGGATCTGCAAACAGGATGCGTGACCGGACTGAACGATGCGTGTGAGGTTCTGGGGATCCTGCGGGAGGATGCGGCCGAGTCGTTTGATGCGCTGGTCGCACTTGTTCATCCCGAGAATCGTGATGCGTTTCAGACAGCGATTGAAACGTGCTCGAAGTCGGGGGCGTTTCGGTTGTCGACACGATTTTGTGCGGCGGATGGTTCGATTCATTCGGTTGAGTGCAACGGAACGGTGCTCCCGGGCGACAATAATCTTCCGTCCTGGCTGGCCGTGACTATTCAAAACGTCGTGGGCCGACACCAGGACAAGGACGTTGTTGGACAGGTTATCAAGTCGCTGAACCAGCAGACCGGACAGGAGTTTTTCACATCGCTTGCAGAACAGGTGGGGCTCGCGTGTCAGACGGACTACGCAGTGATTGTCAGACTCAACAATGACGACGAATATACGGCAGATACTGTGGCGATGTCGCATCGTGGAACACTGGTGGACAATATCTGCTATCAAGTACGGAATACTCCGTGCGAGAAAATTATTGTCGGCGGCTTCTGCCATTTTCCAGCCAATGTGCAGCAGGACTTTCCCCACGATCTTCTGCTGTCGGAAATTGACGTTGAAAGTTACATGGGAATTCCGTTGCTGCTGAGCGATGGATCGCCGATTGGTCTTGTCGCATTGATGCACACGTCACGGATCCCGAATCCGGCGTTGGCCGAAGAAGTTCTGAAAGTCGTTGCGATTCGTGCAACAGCAGAATTAGAAAAAGAACATAGCTATCGGCAACTAAGCGAGAGCCGGACGTTTACGGACCGCATTGCACAAGCGTCACCGCATAATCTGTACGTCTATGACCTCAGGAGGAAACAACTGGTCTACTGGAACAGACGAGTGTCTGAGGACTTGGGGCATCCGAAACAGGAATCCCGTGAACACAGCGACAAATTGTTCTTCGAGATCATGCATCCGGAGGACAGGGGGAAACTGCCTGACTTGTTCGCGCGTCTGGCCAACGCTGGTGATTCGGAGTTAATAGAATCAGAATATCGCATTCGCGACGCAAAAGGGCACTGGCGTTGGTATCAGAACCAGGACATGGTTTTTTCGCGGAACGCAGACGGGCAGGTTCAGGAAGTCATCGGCTGTGCACAGGACATTACAGAGAGCAGACGCCTGTCGGAACAATTGCAGCATGCTCAGAAAATGGATGCCGTTGGTCGGCTGGCTGGTGGCATCGCTCACGACTTCAACAACCTGTTGACGGTCATTAACAGCCACTGTCAGATCCTGCTCAGCCAGATGAGTGCCGACCACGCTCATTCCAGGTCCGTGTCGTCCATTCTGGAAG
>JBDONA010000106.1:0-10996 GCA_039831575.1 Fuerstiella sp.
TGTTGATACGGTTGTGGAGAGATTGCGACGGGCCTACGCAGAACGAAGTGAGTCATCGACAGTTCGACCATTTCACGGGAATGAGGAAGACCGGGAAGCACTACAAATTTGGTTTGACACCGAAGATGAAGGGCCAAATGTCCTGGTTTCTTCCGCGGCAATCGTGAAAGAGTCGCTCGATCTGCTCAGTATTCGTCAGCTTGTCGTCGGTACCAAAGTCTCGGCGGATGTGCTGTATCACCTGATTGGCCGACTCGCTCATGGGCGGGGTCGGCGGAACAAGACAGATCGAATGCTCATTACGTTCCAGCAATTCGCAGACAGCAACCTGGGGACGACACCATTTGTTGCCGTCGACCATGGGCTCGACTTTCCCGAAGATGGTTTTACGTGGATCAATGGCCATGCCTTGATGAGCAATCGTGCGTTTCGAAGGGACTCACGCCGGCTGCAGCGTAAACGAAGCCGGGACAGCGTAAATGTGCCGAGCCATGCCCGTCGGAAGCGAGGTACGCCGCCACCCATCAGCATGGCGCCCGGCGCGTCGCTGCTGCCAGGAAGGAACGGGCAGTTGATCGATCCTACCGTTCGAAGGAATACGACCTCACAGATCAGCCGTCTCGCGCTCGTTCCTGTCGTGCAGGACACATACGATCCAGGTAAAGGCCCGCCATCACGAGCACTTGCACGATATTGGGCAGCCGAGTGCGGAGGGTTGCAGGTGTTCGACACCTATCCGTCAATCATGCTGATGGTCGAAGAAGCACACAACAACGAATGTAATCCGCGTCAGGCACTCGAACAGAAAATAGCGCGTCTGCGAGAGCGCTCGAGTTGAATGAGTTTCAAGCTGGAGGCTGAAGCGAGAACCTACTATGTCAATTGCAATCCCGTAAGTATGCTTATGGGCAAATTCGCTCGGGGCGATCACGAACTAGCTGCGTCATGCCCGAAGCCGAATTCTCTGTTTCAAAATACGGTGGGTATTTGACGGAGCGACGAAACGTGTGAGTTTCTCGGAATCGGAAGCACGCGTCACGACAATCGCTCAATGATTTCCACAGGCCATGCTCACCTGACGTACCTCACTGAGAACACGTTATCACTTGGCTGTCATCACTCAGACGACGGATCCTGACGTTTCGCTCTGATCGTGTCGAATTGCTCTCGGTTTGGCGGACCGGAGCACCTTGAAACACGCTGATTCCTACCTCGGCCGTGAACGCGACGCCCATAGTTAACTCAATGGTTCGAGTCCATGTCGCGGAGCTTTCCGGGCTCTATGCAAACATCGGGACCGTCACCCTCAGCGGTGGACGCCCACCGAATAGCTGCGAGAGTCCTGCACGAGCTAGATTGCAACTAGATTACTTTCGAGTACTTGCCAGCCTACTGCCGCGAGCGGAATCCGGTTGAACATGTATGGTCAACGACCAAGTTGGGCAGTCTTGCGAATTGGCATGCACCCAACGTCGCGGCGGTGCATGATCGCGGCGACGACAATGTTCAGCTTCAAGGTTCTAAGCAAGCCACACTCAGAGGGCACTTCCATTGCGCAGGGCTCACGCCACAGGCTCAACGACTGCTCCGCCGTAGCTGAATCCAGCGAATGGCTCGTGACCGCGTACGAAACCGTCTTTCTGCTTTTTTCTTTGACCGGCGTTTAGCCTTCGAGCTAATGAGAAGTGGGCAACGAAAAACAATCAGGGTGTCCCAGTCGCCGGAAGGCTCTCGACCAGGCCAGCCTCCGTGCGGCGAAGTTCTGCCAGAGTAGCGGCCCGAAGGCGTTTCAGCAGCTGTCGATGCTTCGGTTTCATGGCCAGATTAACCAGCTCTTCGGGGTCTTTTTCCAGGTCATAAAGTTCTTCCACCTCGCCCTTGACCAGCGTCCGAATGTATTTGTGCCGTCCGTCGAGTAGTGAAATCCACCATGGCACTCTGGCGGTTTTGTACAAAACCTCGGGATCGGTCGGCACCTTATTGGTATCCGATCCATACTTCTCACCGGTCAACGCTGTGAGAACAGGATGCGGCCAGGCGTGATCCGGCTTCTGCAGCAGTGGAGCGAGATCGTGACCATGCATCTTCCACGGGAGTGGGAGTCCCGCGAATCCAAAAAAAGTCGGCGGGATATCGACACCACCAACCGGACTGCGACAGACTTTTCCCGCAGGAATGCGGCCCGGGAAACTGAAAATCAGTGGGCCACGGATGTTGGCGTCGTAGGGAGCGATCTTCTGCTGGAAACCTTTCTGTCCCCATGCAATCCCCTGATCCGCGGCGAAGACGATCAGTGTATTTTCTGCCTGACCACTCTCTTGCAGGCTGGTCACAAGCCGTCCAACCGCGTTGTCGATGGCGAGAACTCCCTGATGATATTGCCGCACCCAATTCTGCAGAGAATTGCCGTGAATGGGAGCATTCTTGACAGTTCGCTGCTGAACGCCGGATTCCAGTTCCGGCTCTCCGTCTGCGCCCTTGACCCATCGACTGCGTTCTCGGACGTAAGCAGGCTTGTCCTTTCTGAGAGGCGATTCGGGATAGATGTCGGCAGGGACCGGTACCTGAGCTTCAGGATAGGCGGCTTGGTGACGATCAGCCGGAGTGAAGGGGCCGTGCACCGCTCCGTAACACAACCAGAGATACCACGGCTGTTTAGCGTCACGGTGTTCGCCGTTGATGAAGTCAATCGCTCGATCGGTGTACCAGTCCGTGGTGTAGCCGGACATACGTTGCTTCACGCCGTCGATTTCCACGATCTGGTCGTCATAGTAGCTTCCGGCATTCTCGGGATACTTTGGGCGACTCCAGACAATCTGGTGATCCCAGTCTCGACCGAACCCACTATCGATTCCGGTGTGCCATTTTCCAATCTGGCAGGTCGAATAACCGTTTTCACGAAACACACGCGGCCAGAACGGACATTGCTCAGGATCGTAAACACTCCCAGGATAGGTTCCCTGCATCCGCATGGATTCAACGCCATATTGATGATGACCGGTCAGCATTGTGGCTCGCGAAGGCATGCACCACGTGCCGACATAAGCATGCGTAAATCGGACACCCATCTTCGCGAGCGCATCGATATTCGGAGTGTGCACCCAGTCGTAGGCTTCGGGATAGCAACTCACTGTCCGATACGACTGGTCGTCGGTGAAGATGAACAGAATGTTGGGGCGTTCGGCTCCCGTCGCTTCCGCCGCTGAAGTTTGCCTGTCTCCCACATCGCCAAGGAAGACCGCCAGCAGAGACAAAACAGGCAGGCAGTTGTTTATGAGAACCTTCATTAGACCAACTCACTCAAAGTGCCCGTGCTGTCGGCAAATGTTTCAGTACGCATGCCCATCTGGTCCGCCATGGTCACAAACAAATTCGACAACGGAATCCTGTCATCGAAGTGGTGGTGAGCGCCGTGCCGGAAGCCATTGTTCCCGCCTCCGCTGAGGATAATGGGGTAATTGATGGCTTTGTGAGTCTTGCTGGTCGCACAACCGTAGAAGCAGAGTGTGTTATCCAGCAGCGTCCCGTTTTCTTCCTGAATGGAGTCGAGCTTCCTGATAAAGTTCGCATGCATCTCATTCAGAAACGCGATGTATTTTGCAACGTCCGCGTAGTCCTTCTTTTCATGTGAAAGCTTGTGCGAAGAATTTGCCATGCCGATCGCTGACGGAAAACGATCGGTCAAACCGGCTTCTTCGCAGGCTGTCTGGAACGTAGCGACTCGCGTGGTGTCGGTCTGCAGAGCCAGAGCGAGCAAATCATACATCACCGTCAGATATTCTCGCGGAGTCGTCGGGTTTGAGGTGAGATCCAGTTCCGAGGGGTCGACATTCGGTTTCGGTGTGCTTTGCCATCGGACCGATCGCTCTGTCATGCGTTCGACTTCGCGAACAGAACTCAAAAACTCATCCATCTTGGCTTTGTCAGTCTGACCGAGGCGACGGTTCAGATCTTTCGCTTCGCTCAGCACTTCGTCAATAATGCTGCCGCGACTTGCCAGAGCATTCTTTTCGGAATCCGTCACGACACCGAACATACGTCGGAAGATCTCAGCAGGATTATTTTGAGCGGGGATCGGCCGACCGCTGCGGTCAAATGACAGCGTCGAGGACCGGTAAGGACGATTGACGCCGCCAAACGACGACATCACCAAAGAGCGAAACCGCGTGTCCTGGCTCAGAGTCTTTGCCATGTACTGGTCAATCGAGATCGACTGTTTGTCGTAGGTCTTGAGAATATTCGCACCGGTCAGAAAATAGTCCGCACCTTTGTGGGCCGAGGTTCCTCGCATCGACGGATGAGACAGCCCCGACAGAAACGTGATCTTCTCGCGCAGCGGCATGATACAGTCATGCATTGCCGGTGCTTCGTAATCCTTGCCTTCGCCCACGGGAAACCAGCCGTTCTCCATGCGGTCCGGTGCATCATCCGCCGGCATCGGGACTCCATAAGCGAAGTACCCTGCAAAGAAACGCTGCTTGGGTTTCGCCTGTTTGTCGCCCGCCATGCATTCCAGCCACGGCAGCGCAAGACTAACGCCAGCGGACTTTAGAACGGTTCTTCTGTTCAGGTGCCAGGATTTTCGAGTCATGGGATACTCTGATCTATTTCGTAAGGAATGGCTCAGAAAGAACGATTTGTTCAATCAACGCCTGAAAGGTATCGTCTTCTTTTTCGACTGCAGCACAAATGGACTCCACGGCCGAACGGTCTGAGAATTCCAAATAACGGCCAAGGCAGTAAGCCATGACCTTGCGAACGACTGCGAGTCGGAATTGTGATGTCTTTTGAGTCAGGATGTAATTCTTCAGATCATCAACGTCCTGAATCTTCTTCCCATTCTTCAGTTGGGTGGAAGGATCGATGTTGACTGCCTGATGTGCTTTGTGAACAAGTGGATCAAGGCTTCCTTCTCGCCATTGTCCAAGAGCATTGTAGTTTTCGAAGGGGACGCCCCACGGATCGATTTTCGCGTGGCAGTCGCGACAGCTTTCGACCTGAGCATGTTCCACAAGTCGCTCTTTCAGCGACAGGCCCGCCAGATCTTTCGCTTCCGGTTCAGGAAGATCGGGGACGTTTGGTGGAGGCGGAGCTGGAGGATCGTCCAGCATTCGCTCCAGAACCCAGACGCCTCGTTTGATCGGGTGAGTTTCTGAACCGGTCGAGTTTCCAAACAGCATGCTGGACTGAGTTAACAAGCCGCCACGGTGATGTTCCGGACCGACAGTGTGTGGATGAAAACCACCACCACTGATTCCTGGAATACGATAGTGCTTTGCGAGAGCTGGATTCAGAATGGCAAACTCAGAATCGATGAAGTTGGAAATACTCAGGTTGTCTTTCAACACGTGATGCACAAACTGAATCGATTCTTCTTCAAACAGGTCCTTGGTCTTCTCCTCGAAGTCAAAATACTCGGGGTTGACGGCAAGGCGACGCACGCCCGCAAGATCGAGCCACTGCGAAGCAAAGTTTCGAGAGAATCCTTCGGACTTCGGATCGGCGATCATCCGCTTGACCTGCGTCAACAATACCTGTGGCTGCAGCAGTTGGTCCTTTTCGGCGAGATGGAAGAGGGTGGCGTCGGGCATCGAACTCCACAGAAAATAAGACAGTCGTGAGGCAACTTCGTAGCTGTTCAACTGACGTCTTTCCGCCAGCGAATCATCCACAACCTCTTCTGCAGGTTCCGAGATCAGCAGGAAGTTCGAAGAGCAGAGTACGGCGGTCAGCGTTGAAATGATCGTGGCCTCGAAAGAAGCTTCCTGCCCTCGAAGTTTGTCGAAAAGTGCCAACTTGCGATCAATTTCTTCGTCCGTAACAGGCCGCCGATAGGCTCGGGGCATGAAACGAGCCAGCACCTCGCGCGCGTAGACGGCTTCGTTGCCGTTGTTAGCAGAATCAAACAGGATCGCCTGCTTTTGACGAGACGGCCAGGTATCGAAATAGTTCCCTTGAATCTCAACCCAATCAATCTTCAGTTTGGGTAGGTCCTGGTAGGTCAATTGACTGGTACCGCGTCGGAAGTCGTTGAAGATTCGGAAATAAGAAGGTCGTCCTGGTTTGTTCGACTGAAATGGGAAGTTTGCTCCCTGGACAACAAACTCATAGGTCTTCGGTTCGACGGACCGGATTTCGATATTCGCAGCCTCTTTTTGATCCGAGACTCCGGCGCCACGAAACGAGCCAAGTTCGAACGAAAGGCGAGGGACGGTATCCCCTTGTCCCGGTACGGCCGACGCTCGAATTCGCACAAGGACTGGAGCGTCGTGAGGCACTTCGTACATTTCAACTCGAAATTCCGGTTGATATCCCGATCGACCGGCGCCCTGAGCTCCGCCGATTTTTCGCTCTGGTGCGTACGGATCGCCGACTTTGTCACTGGGCCGGTTTCCCGCCAACAGAATGCTCTCGCCATCGTCAGCGGCCTGGCCATGATCAAGTCGAAAGATCGGCTCCCTAACACTCGTGCCTGGATTGAAGTGGTCATCTTTGATTGTGTACCCGGTGCCGGACTTTCGCTTCGGTTTCCTCTGTTTCTTCTTTTTGTTGTTTGCCGGTGCCTCGGGTTCAGGCTTGAACGCCAACTCAGGTTCAACACGCACGAAGTAAGGCGCCGGTTGTTCAGTTGGAACCAAAATAATTTTCTCAAGCACTGCCCGAGCAATCCGTTCGAAGTATTCAATATGAAGAGCGGAAGTGCCCAGAATGCTGCTGTTGTTTTTGAAGCCTTCTTTGGCAGATCCTTCGGGCGGTAAATCGGCGGCATATTGGAGATCGAGGTCGAACAGATCACGAAGCGTGTTGTTGTATTCGTAAGCTGTCATTCGCCGAATGACATTTCGACCTCCAGTGGAACGTTTGGCTTCCATCGCCTCGCGAAGCAATGCCGTGAGGGCACCCACAGCCGCCTGGCGTTCGGAACGTTTGGGTTGAAGCTTCGCCTCCTGCGGCGGCATTTCACCGAGGTTGACCAGGTCAAGCACTTCCTGCCAGGTATCGGAATGAAGGCCGTTGACAACATCAGCATCTAGCTTGTCCAAGCGCAGATCTGCTTTCTGTTTTTCTGGGCCGTGACAATTCAGGCAATACCTGTTCAGAAACGGCCGAACTTCGGTCTCAAAAGTTCCCGGGAACGCAGTGGCCGGCAATACAACGAATACAGCAAGAAGGCTTGAGCACGTCGATTTGATCATTGCGGACGATTTGAGCAGGTCGCAGGGAGACTGGTTGGTGGGTTTCATTGCGATTCAGGTTGGGCAAGGGAATCACGGTGGGTGGAGAGGAGCGATCTAATATAACGACTAGCAAGAGCCGTTGCCGCGTGGGCGTGAAACTAGACTTCCTGCGGCACGTCATCAGCCTGCGCAAACCCCGGGCTGAGCGCAACCACAAAGGCTTTCAACTGCGTCTGATGCCGCACGAACAACTGCTGGACCTTCAATAAATGTTCATCGTCTTCGGTCATCACAACTACTCAATGCCGCCAGCCGCCGAATACTTATCCAACGTTTTAGAAAAATGCGAGGATCGATTGGGACGGAAAGATCCTGGCCTTCGAACGGCGGCAAGGCTCCATTGTCATTCACGCTTGCCCCAAAATCGATGCCCGCCCTTCGTGGAGTCTCGTATTCGCCAGAAATTCAGTCGGCAATGTGCCCCCGCCAGAAGCGGCGCGGTCGTGGGGTGAACTCCTACGAGAAGGCGGAGTAGCTTTGGACGCTCAGTCCGTCCGGGATTCCAATCCCCGGGGCATGGTCAGTCACTTCAATCGGTTGAGAACCTGGGTCACCCGTGCCCTGCTGGCCGAATGAAGCTTGGCTCCAACAGGCCCCAACCTGCTCCGGTCTGATCGACCGGGAGCAGTTGCTCAGTCACCAACAGCCGGTGGGAGTCGTCAAAATGATGGCGTTCCAGTGAGGTTGTCGCTTGCTCCCAGGTCGTGCCGTAAGTCACTCAGGCTTAATTGCCTGAGTCAGTTACCGGCAACGCAGAATACGTTCAATTCATCGCTCAGCCATTTGGCCAATTTTGCCCGGTCAGAGACTCTGGGTCAGATTCAGTCCGATTCGCAGAAAACGTACGGACTTGATGACACGGAATTCGTGCGTTGAAAAACGCATGGGAATCCAGGAACCGTGGTTCGGTCAAAATACGGTCGATTGTTGAAACTGAATACGGCCGGAAGGCTGGGCTTCATTGGGTTTGGACAGCTATCTACTGAATCACGACGTATCCAATGCCATGGTATTCGTTCGACCTGACAGTGAGCAGCAGATCGTCGTCGATGGCGATTTCAGAAAGAGGGCACTCCCCCACTTGCCATGAATCGAGGAAGGCCCATGAGAACGCGGGCCGCCTGATCCGCGCGGACCACTTTTATTGCTAAGATCGTTTAGAGTAGAATCCTATGGGTCACTTCGATAATCGACGCTTAGCAATTGGCAACCAAGTACGGCATTCGCATATGCTGAACATTCTCGGCAGTTCACGGCAAACCTGTAACGGCATCGTCCGGCGCGAATTGCTGCAGGCTGGTGGTGCGGGATTGCTGGGCATGAGTCTATCCAAAGTGTTGGCTGCAGAAGCAGTTCAGACGCCGCAGGCACGCCGCGCAAAGTCGGTGCTGTTTGTCTTTCTGTACGGCGGTCCCAGTCAGCTCGAAACTTTCGACATGAAACCTGATGCGCCGAGCGGGATTCGTGGGCCGTTTCGTCCCATTGCTGCGCGGACGCCAGGTCTGCGGATCTGTGAACACCTGCCTCGCCTGGCCGAACGGTCGGATCGGTACGTTGTTGTCCAAACCCTAAATCATCCGCAGAACGATCACAACGGCACGCACTTCATTCAGACCGGTCATTCCCTACCCCCGGCCGATCGGGGAGCTGCGAATGTGGCGGCCACGGAAAAGGACTGGCCGGCATTCGGCTCCGTCATCTCTTATCTGGACAGACAAATCCCGCGGGCAGCTGCCAATTCATTTCCACCGTACGTCTATCTGCCGAAGCCGCTGGGACACTTTGCCGGGTATGACATTAACGGTCAATATGCCGGTTGGCTGGGAAAGTCATATGACCCGATGGCGACTGACATTCAGAAACGCGATGCGACCGACAATCCGTACTTTCGTGACTGCAGCGACGAACAACTTGATTTTATACTGGCAGGACTCAACCCGTTGCCGGCTTTGACACTCGATCGTCTGAATCGGCGAGACAACCTGCTGGCACAGTTCGACGCGAAACGTCGATGGCTGGAACAGGCACCCGGCGTTCGTACATTTACGCGTCAGTACATCGAGGCAATGAGCCTGATGATGTCAGACACTGTGGCACGGGCGTTCGACATTCGTCGCGAACCGGCCGCGTTGCGTGATCGATACGGCCGCAATCTGTTTGGGCAATCGCTGTTGCTGGGGCGTCGTTTGATTGAGGCAGGATCGCGTTTTGTGACGGTTGCATGGGACATGGCCGTGCGAGGCGACGACACCACCAGCTGGGACAGTCATCGCGATCTGACTCGCGTGATGAAGAACCACCTGCTGCCCGGACTGGATCAGGGTTTGCCTGCATTGCTTGACGATATGCAGGACCGAGGATTGCTTGACGAAACTCTGGTCTTTGTTGCCGGAGAAATGGGTCGCACGCCAAAATTCCAAAACCGCGGATCACAGGACGGACGCGACCACTGGAGTTACTGTTTCCCCTGTCTGTTCGCCGGCGCCGGCATCCGCGGGGGGACAATCTACGGCGAGTCCGATCATCATGCCGCGTATCCTCAGACCAATCCGGTTTCTCCAGGCGACCTTGCTGCCACCATCTACGAATCCCTCGGGATTTCGCCGGACGTGCGCATCCCGAATCCGCTTGGTCAACCTGTGCCGCTGGTTGAGAACGGCAGACCACTCAGAGAATTGTTCGGTTGACCAGGACACTTCGCTTCATCAATAAGGGAGGCCATCGGCTGAGATGTGGCCCGTTGATTCCCGGTGCCAGGCGGGCGGCATCAGCGTCAGATTGGTCGACAACGACGTGTCCGAGTCACCGAATCTGTTCATGAATTCCGCGGATTCCCTGCTGTACCGGAATACGGTCGTTTTTTGAACGAGCGACCAAACGTATGAGTTTCTGGGAAGGGCCTGCTACAACTCCGTGAGATTAGATCAAAGGGCTTTCGCTTCAATACGATGTGCCAGATCATACAGCGCAGGCGCAGGAACAATTGCTTGCTCTTCGTTTTCTAAACGGTGTAAAGCCTCTCTGTTCAATGACAAACAGCTCGCCGCAATTGAATGCGACGAAGTGTATTGATTTCACGTCGGGGCAAGTGGACACGGTTAGAACTGTTTGCTTCCCAGATGTCCACGTGGCCGACGCATTTGGCCGATGCATTGGTGGCGTGCTGACATGGCTGTTCTGCACCACACGGGGAATTAACTCGATCCCACCAACCCTCACGGCTCCGCGTGCATCGGATTGTTAGTTGAAAGCTGCAATTCTTGACTCGATCACCGCAAGCAGTTGGCGTGGTTGATCGGTTCCAATTCTGTATCTCCGGCCGGTCTTCAGCTTGATCTCGACCGCATCGAATCCTGATACGTTGTAAAGCCGACCGCGACGTATCCACTTTATCCCCCAGCCGTTGTACCAGTGATTCCTAACGATCGTAGCACTTTGGATGTCGTCGACGACGAAGTTTTTTCGAACAAGGCCGACGCCGAATGAAATGGCGATGACGTTGCGGGAGACACGTACGGTTAGAGAGTGAAAAAGCACAAAGACAACGGCACACACTGCCGCGATCGCACAGCCCACAATCATCGCTCCTTCGTCACCCCTCGATAGCCCGTCTACTACAAAGACGCTGGCCCGAATGGCACTGTCATCCCATTTTCGGCGCGTAGTTGATCTATAGACGGTTGAGGGGATTTGTTAAATTCTCGTGCGTCGTGGTTGAGGTTGTGTTGTTTGCCTCTTCCTGGCAATGATTCAGAAAC
>JBDONA010000617.1:0-10981 GCA_039831575.1 Fuerstiella sp.
CGGCAAGCTGCTGGCGATCACAATGACGGACACCGGCGGCCTGCTGCTGGCGATCTCCACGGGCCAACTGCAGCAGATGTTCCCGAAGACATTCGGCCCGAATACTTCAACAGCCATCGCCCCCCCCAGATTTCCGTAGAGCAGTCTTCAAAAAAGATGTGGTCGTGCGGCTGGCAGGAAAGCGACTTTCGTAGATGAAAAGACGTTCGCCGTGGCCACAAGTCAGCGTTTGGCGCCATAGACGAACAACGTCAGAAATCGTTAGTCGGTTACCGCTGATCGAGAAGTCGCCACCGTCAGCGAAAATCTCCGGGCGGCCACATCCAGGAACTCAACTCACGATTCAAGGCGTGGGATTCCTGTTGCACCAGAATAAGTGATGGCTCTATTGCTTTGGCAGGCGAACACAGAACAAAGCGCCCGTGCCTTCATGATCCTGAAATTCGATTGTCCCGCCGTGGCGTTCGATGATTTGCCGACAGATTGCAAGTCCCAGACCAGTACCCTTTGCCTTGGTCGTGAATAGCGGTTCAAACAGTCTGTCGCGTTGCTGGGTATCGACGCCGGGGCCGCTGTCCTGGAACAGAAGCAAATCATGTTCGTGGTCTGCCCGTATTTCCACGCAAACTTCGCCGTTCCCGTCCATCGCCTGAACGGCGTTGTTAAGGAGATTGTTGATGACCTGGCACATCTGCTCCCGGTCGGCAACGATAATGAACGGCTCGGGAGTGCAGGTGAGCTCAAACCGTACACCTGTATTCGTGCTCAAATGATCGAACATTTCGCGAACGGTTGCAGCTATGTCAAACGACAATTTGGTTGGCTTCTTGGCGCGAGCCATCTCCAGCATATCACGGATGACGCGGTCGACCTGACGGACTTCTTTATCGATGATATCGAAATACTGTGTTTGTTTAGGATCGGCTTCGGAAAACTTTCGTTTCAGCAGAAATGCAGCGTTTCGTACGGCACCCAACGGATTGCGAATCTCATGAGCGATACTTGCCGTCATCTGTCCGATCGTTGCGAGTCGTGTCTGGCGGACAAGCTGGTGACGAAGTTCTTCCTCGGAGTTCCGGCGCACTTCGTTCTCCACCTGGAGCGCTGCATTTCTGGCCGTGATGCTGCGTGTTCGGATTGTATGGATTCCCACCAGCGACATGGCAAAGAGTGCTACGCATGAAAATCTGAACCACCATGTGGCCCAGAAAGGAGGGGAAATGACGATGGCGATAGAAACTCCCTGCTCGTTCCACACGCCGCTGTTGTTGGACGCTTTGACTCGAAATCGGTAGTTACCTGGATTGAGATTCGTATAGGTCGCCTTGCGATCGGAGCCCACTGTCATCCAATCTTCGTCAAAATTATCGAGCATATAGGCGTATTGGTTCTTGTCCGGAGACCGGAAATTCAACGCGGCGAATTCGAAGCTGAAGACCGACTGGTCGTACCCCAGTCGGATCTGCCGGGCCTCCGTAATGTGACGTGCCAGGGGGCTGTCATGTCTGCCGATGGTGACTGGTTTGTTGAACACTTGAAATTCCGTCAGGACCACTGGCGGAACGTGCACGTTGTCTTCGACCAGCCGCGGATAGAAGCTGTTGACCCCGTTCTTACCGCCGAAGAAGAGTTTCCCGTCGTCACTCTTGAAATAGGCGTTCCTCTTGAACGGGAAGGCCAGCAGCCCGTTGCTCTTGTCGTAGTTGATGAAGATGTGTGTGGCCGGGTCGAATTTGGAAATGCCGGCGTTGGTGCTGATCCAGAGAAATTCCTGGTCATCTTCCAATATGCCCAACACGGTGTCATTCGGCAGACCGTCCGCCTGGCGGAGGGCAGTGAAGGTTTGTGTTGCGCGATCGAAGAGATTGAGTCCGCCGCCCGTGCCGAACCAGAGGCGACCTGCATGATCCTCCAGAATCACATGCACCTGGTCGTGGCTCAGGCTCGAACTGTCATTGTCGTCATGAAAGTAGGATCGGAAATTGTCCTGCTCGGGGTCGTACACGCTGACGCCTCCGCGCGTGGCCACCCACAGATGACCGCCACTGTCTTCAAACAAACTCCAGATGATGTTGTTCGCGATGCTGGTCGCGTCGTTCGGATCCGTGCGGTAGTCGGTGAACGTGCTCGTGTCATAGTCAAAACGGTTGAGACCTCCGAACGTGGCCACCCACAGGCGACCGCCCCGATCCTCCAGAATATCCCAGACGTGGGGGTTACTTAAGGCAGCGGGATCGTTCGGATCGGGCTGGAAATGTTCGAACACGCCCTCCTGCGGATCAAAGCGGTTGAGCCCGCCAAAATAATTTCCTACCCAGAAATTACCGCGCGAGTCCTTGTATAGCGACAGGACACCGCCTTCGCTGAGGCTTTCTGGATCTTCGGGATCATTTTGGAACCAATGGTAAGAATCTGTTTCCGGATCGAATCGGTTGAGGCCGCCTCTGTCGGTGCCGATCCAGAGCACGCCCTGATCGTCTTCCAGAATGGCCGTGACCGCATTGTCGCTGAGGCTGTTGGTGTCCGTGGAACTGCGTCGATCGGTGGCGAAAGCCGCGTTGTTCTGGTTGTGAAAGTTGATTCCCCCATCGTAGGAGCCGATCCAGAGATCGCCTTTGCTGTCCTCGTAAATTGTGCGGATGACGTCACTGCTGAGGCTGTTCGGGTCCTCGGGAATATGCCTGAAATCCGCAAACGTCAAGGATTCCCGCTGGAACAGATTGAGCCCGCCGCCGTCCGTGCCGATCCATAGCCGTTGTTGTTCATCCTCGAAGATGGCGTCGACGTGGTCGCTGCTGAGACTATCGGGGGCGTCGTCGTTATGCAGGAATCGTTGAAAAGTTCCTGTGTCGCGGTCGAAGCAATTGAGACCCAGGGCCGTGCCGATCCACAGCTGGCCGAGGTGATCTTCACAGAGAGAATGCACTGCGTTATGGCTCAGCGAGGCGGGGTCCTGGGCATCGTGCAGATAGTGTACGAAGGAACCCGTCCGACGATCGAATTGACTCAGGCCGCCACCTTTTGAACCCAGCCAGAGAAAACCCCGATGGTCCTCGATAATTCGCCACACCGGCCAGTCGCTTCGATTGGCTTCGGAGCCCACACCGCTTATGTCGTAGTGAGTGAAATTGCCGGCACGGCGGTCGAGACGGCTGATCCGGCCACCGCCGCCGACCCATATTTCGCCATCGCTGTCTTCGAACAGGGCGCGAACGGTGCTTCGACTCAAGCTTCTGGGATCGTTGGGATCGGAGCGGATCCGAACGAAGGAATCATTGTCACGGTCGTACCGATTCAGACCGTTGTCAACGCCCACCCACAGGACTCCTTCCCGATCCTCCAGCAGTGAGAACGCGGAGTTGCCGCTCAGACTTCCGAGGTCATCGGGATCGTTTCGGTAAACGGTAAAAGAATTGCCATCGTAGCGGTTGAGCCCGTCGATCGTACCAAACCACATGAATCCCCGCCGGTCCTCGATGATCGCCTCGACCGTGTTTTGCGAGAGGTCGTGATCCTGATTCAGATGAACAAACTGCATGTTGATGGGGCTGCGTTCGGCGGCCAGCCCTGGCAGCGTCGGGCAGCAGATAACAACGCTTAGAAGAACCAGCAGGGTTCTCGCGTCAGGGGTGCGTGTTGCGGTTCTCATAACCATTGCCTCGAAATCCGTTAATTGCTGATCGACATTCCTGCTGCACCTCCGGGTTCCAGGAGACATTTACCACGGAGCCACAGAGATTGGGTGGGCGATTCTCGGTGTACGTCTGTGCCTCCGTGGCTAGTCTTTCTGCAGCCTGTCTTTGACTTCACCGATGTCAGTGTTGCCCGCCACACTCTGACCGGCCAGCCAACCAGTACTGAATGCGGCCTGGAAATTATAGCCGCCGATCGGTCCGTCGATATCCAGCACCTCGCCGGCAAAGTAAAGCCCGTCAATAATTCTGCTCTGCATTGTGCGCGAATCGACTTCTTTAAGACTGACACCACCCGCCGTCACCTCGGCCTTTTGAAACCCCTTCGTTCCGCTGATGGGGACGATGGCTGCCTTGATCATGCCGGCAAGGCTTCGAATTTCCTTACGCGACAATTCCGCGGCCCGTTTGGCGGCCGGTAGGCCGACCCTGTCCATCACTGCGGCGGCCAGGCGATTTGGTAATAGATCCTGAACTATAGCTGACACGTTGCTCCGTCCGGCTCCACGACAATCGGTGGCCAGCTGCCCCAGGAAATCCTCAAAGCCCGACGTCGGCAGGAAATCACAGACAAGCCTCAGATTTCCTCGATCGGTGCTCAACGTGATGGTACGGCTGATATCCAGTGCGGCAGGCCCGGAGAATCCAAAATGCGTAAACAGCAACGATGATCGTCTGCTGGCCATGAAATGTTTCGGCGAATATCCGTTGGCTTCGCGCAAAGGATCCGCACGGACGATCGCCAGCATGGCGTCGGGCAGCGTAATTCCCTGCAGGTCCTTCACCCATTGTTCGTCGGTCGTAATCGGTGTGAGAGCCGGCACGGGACTGACAACTTTGTGCCCCAACTGACGGGCCCACACATAGCCGTCGCCTGTTGTGCCGCACCCGGGATAGGATTGTCCACCCGAGGTGATCAGCAGTTTTGAGGTGGCATAGTCCTGCTGCGCGGTCTTCACGATGAAGCCCGGCGCCACCTTTTCGATTTCGGTCACGGCGGCGCCGATGGCCAATTTTGCACCGGACTTCTCAGCACGGCGCAGCAACGCATCGCGAACATCAATGGCGCGATTGCTGACGGGAAAGATCTTGCCAGTGTCTTCGATCTTCGTGGCGACACCTTCGCCTTCGATCAATTCGATTACCTTTTCCGGCGGCAGTGCCGCCAGCGCGGACCGCAGAAAGCCAGCCTGCTTTTTGTCGAAGGCGGCGAACGCATCCGCGATACCCTGCTGATTGGTCGCGTGGGTGATATTGCATCGCGTGCCACCGGACATCAGGATCTTCACGCCGACTTTCGTGCTCTTCTCCAGCAGCAGAGTACGACAGCCCAGTTCCGCAGCACGCGCCGCAGCCATTAGTCCGGCCGCGCCGGCACCCACAATGATCAGGTCCCACGTCACTGCGGCAATGTTTCTGAAAGGATCTCACGGACGGCCCGACGGTCCGCGACCGAGAGATGCAGGAAGTCTTCGCTGGTGTCGTCACCACACAGAATGTCGCCCAGTCGCTGACGCACTCGAGTCAATACGCCGTGCGGCAACGAACGAAACGACTTTGAATAAATCAGAAAGCTGCACGGCCGGGCAAACAGTCGTCGTGTCAGATCAAATTGCCTCAGACTACGGCCCTGGGAATCAAAGGGGCCTCGGTTCTGAAAATCCTGAGTAAATTCACTGGTGCCGACGACCGGACTCGTGAGCCGCGGTTCATCGCAGAACAGCAGTGCCTGCACGACTTTCTCGGCCGCAGATTCGTAGCGTCGTCGAGTTGAGTCAGAATTGAAGCCGACAGGACGTTCCAACGCTCTATTCATAACAATCGCGTCCCGCGCGGTGAGTCGTCCGGAATGATTTGCTGCGGTCAGCACGTTGTGCATTCTCACCTGGTGCTGCAGAACCATCAGTGCGACAATATCGCTGTGTGGAGAAAGATATGGTGATGTGTCCAGCAGTGACGACAGATCTGTGATGTTGGCCCCGACATCCGTGTCGAGATCTTCCGAGGCGTCAGGATCGTCCAACACGACATTGCCCATGTGTCTTTGGTCACCGTGAGTCCCGGTGACGTACCAACCTCCCCACCGTTCGTGAAACGGAGTCGTGTGGTCGTTCATGTGCGTGCCTAATCGAAAGACGGGTTGTCCAGTGCTGGCGGGATAGACGCTCCGCAGCAAATGTCCGGGAATGCGACGTGTATGAGTGGAACCGTGGCATTGCAGACACCGTGATGTCTGACGTTTCAACAAGGGCTTGTCGGTGCGACGCTGACTCAGCGTATAAAACGTTCCACCCAGATCAGGATCGGCTGCGGAAATCTCAACCAGATCCCCATGCTGCACCCAGCCCACGTAGGCATCGTCGTTGAAGTAAATCGCCCGCGGAGTCTTTGGCGAGATTCGGCTGACCTGCAGGCTGGTTTTCGAAAACACGAGCGTCTGGGAGGATACAGGAATGTCCAGTTCACTCAGCAGCGAACGCAGATAGTTGTGTGCCGAGTCCCAGCGGAGAGTGACTTCGCCCTTCACCAATCGTTGTCCCAGCTGAAAGACTCGGTCCGTCGGATCTGTGTCGCTGTAGTTAATCGGTTCACGTTCGAAGTCCAGTTGCCCCATGGCAAGCGGCTGCACGACGGCAATCGTCGCCAGCATCACCCAACTGTGAATTATTCTGTTCCCGTGAACCATTGCTAATCGTCAATGGGCATTCCTGCGAATGCCTCTGTTGGTTGGTCGTGTAAATCACAGCCTCGGCCGCGAACTTGCCAAGTCGTAGCTCCGCATGCATGCGAGCAGTCGATTCCGTGTCGTCGCGTTTTGCTGCACCCGTGACTTCATCGTTTCCGGGTGGCCGGGGTTGGAGCGAGTTGGCGAGTGAAACCCCGGGACTTCCTTCGCAGGCTCAGACCAACCCCGGCCACCCTACGCCGTCGTGCAGACCGTCAATTGGCTGACGTGTGGAGGACTATACACCTGACCAACGGAGACTCACAACGTTTGATCGCTGAGATGATCAGAAGTCTCATTTGGCAGGCGTGGAATCTCCCGAACAGGACGCCATCAGTTATTGAGTCTCTTCGGGTAGTTGGTGGCCATCTTCGCCCAGCCCGCCTGTCACTAACACAGGATCATCGCCACAAGAAACACAAAAACTCATGTTGCGGTCTGTGAGCATGGCCGACAACTGTTTCCACTTCGTCGGTCACTAATTACGGCCTCCAACGGCAACACGTCTGGCTCAGCGTGATCCACCAAACGCTCTTGACACAATTACAAATGTACTTAACATTTCGCCACAACAAGTACATTTGTAATTCAAAATGGGTCAGGAGACCAAAGATGCCGCCGCGACCGGGATTGTCAAAAAGCGAGCTGGAAGTGGCTCGCATGGTCTGGGTGCTGAAGGACGCCAATGTGCGAGCTGTGTACGAGGCACTGGCAGAAACTCGTGACATCGACTTTACGACCGTGCAGACATACCTCCGCCGGCTGGAGGAAAAGGGTTATCTGAACGTTCGCATGGAAGGTCGCAGCCGGTTCTATTCACCCAAAGTGCGGCCTCGTACTGTCATTCGCGAAACGGTCGACGATCTGGTGGAACGATTGTTCGGCGGTGAAGCGATGCCGCTGATGAAGCACCTGGTCGAAGAACGAAGCTTTTCTGTTGAGGAAATCGAACAGTTGCGGCAATTGATCGATCGTTTGGAAGGAGCTGACGATGAACAGTGATCAATCATTTCAAATGCTGTTTCAGCAGCTGTGGCAAATCGTCGCGGTGACGATGGTCGTCTGGGTGCTGGCGCAGATGGTGGGGCGAAAACGTCCGCACCTCGCTCACGGACTTTGGCTGATCGTGGTGCTGAAATGTGTCACGCCGCCGATCTGGGGCTACTCGTTAGGCGTGTTCAGTCAGGTTCAGGCTGTGCTCGCAGCAAATGATGTTGCGGCATCGATCAACGCAGGGGCGCCGATGGATGCGGGTTCGCCCGACGACGTTGCTTTATCGTCGGAGACAATCGCTACGTTGTCTCGGGGGAAACTCATTGATGAATCCGAAATGGACTTCGGTGCGTTCGCTCCGCAGATTTCGGGACGACCGACCGGCGTCGTGCCACGGCAACGCATTGGGACAACACTCTGGAGCGTGTTGGCCGCGGGGGCAATGCTCGGTTTTTTGGTTGTGGGCGTGAAATTTGCGACGTGTGTTCGCAGGATAAAAAAGAACCGCGTCCGCGACTTTGACGATGAACTCAATGAGCACGTGGCTCGCCTGTGCAGACAGCTTCGTATCAGACACGTCCCGGAGATCATTGTCTCGGACGTGCTGTTCGGCCCGGCAGTACTGGGAATCTTCCGCCACACAATTGTGCTGCCGAAATGTCTGTTGCAGACGGAGACCGCAGAGCAAACGGTCACTCCGGAGTCACTGAATCCTATTCTGGTACACGAACTGCTGCACATTCGTCGGGGTGACCTGTTCACCGGGGCCTTGCAGGCAGTCGTGCAATGCCTGTGGTGGTTTCATCCGGCCGTCTGGTTTGCGAATCGGATGCTGTCCCGCGACGCCGAACGCTGCTGCGACGAACAGGTCATCGCGGAACTCGGATGCGGCCCGGCTGAATATGCTCGAAGTCTGTTGTCTGTCATCGAGTCGAAACGACCGCTGCAGGCGGTCCCCGTCTTTCCCGGCATGAAGCCCGTGGAAATGACATCTCAACGAATGGAGAGAATTATGTCGCTGAAGAATGGATGTCAAAAGCGAATGCCGTTGTGGAACTGGGCCATTGTTTTGGGGTTCGGACTGCTGGTTCTACCAGGAGCAGCGTCTCAGAACTCAGAAACAACAACCACATCACCACCATCCGGACACGCATTACAGCAGACAGAAACGCCAGCGGCCAATTCGTCTGAGGTATCGTCGCCACAGGCGAAGTCTATCGCTGTTGCAACGACCAGTGACTCCGTCCAGCAGCAACCTAAGACTCATGCCTCCGAAACTTCCGCGGTATCGAAGGAATCTGCACCGCTGATAATCGGTCAGCTGACGACGGTGAGAACGAATGTTGAACGGGCACGACTTCTGCGTGGAGGTGACGTCGGCACAGCGAATAAAGTGAATACGGTGGCAACGTCATCATTGCCCGAGTTACTTCGAATGTCCGTGGACACGAACCAGCGAGATTCTGTCGGTAAAGTGCAGTTTGTCATGGATGCAGAAGCCGCGTCTTCTGAAAGTCTTGTGTATTCATACAAGGATGCAGACGGAATCACAGTCACCTGTCGTTCCGGGCCGACGACGATGATTGACAAACTCACGGTGCAGATTCAGATTGGTCCCGGGTCCGTGGCAAGCAGCCTGAAAACTGACCAAAGCGTCGTGTTCGACGTGACTGACCAGGCCAGTGCGGAATTCGAACGAGAGGGACAGGTATGGCCGGCAGATCGCGTGCTGATGATGGTGTTCTCGTTTAAGACAGTGCCGCGACAGAAAAGCGAGGTGTCAGTGATCGGCGCCGTGCGGAAACCTGGTACTTACAATCTGCGGACTGCGTCCAACGTGGCGGATGCTATTGCTGTGGCCGGAGGACTCACGACAAAGACGGGGAATCGAGTAGTGATTCGGCGCGTGGTATCACATCCGGGGGCTGAAAGAGCTGTGCTTGCGGTTGATCTTCAGGGAACCGGTGCAACGGCAAGAAAAAACCTGTTGTTAAGTCCAGGTGATGTGTTGGTTGTCACACCGCTGCCCGTGAATGCCTTAAAACCAGCGGCCGTGCCGGAGACTGCCGGTGCACAACAACGGCCGGGCCAAACCGGGAAACTGTCGTTTGGGAGCGGCGTCAACAGTGATGCCGGCGTGGTCGGAAACCTGGTCATCCCACAGGATACATTTGAAAAGCAGTTGGGTTTCGGCACGGATCAACTGCCACAACCCGAACGGAAACTGTTCACCATGGTCTATAACGTGGCGGACCTTGTGGTCCCGATTCAGAAAGTCGTCGGCAAACCCGAAGGCACTGGCTCAGGTGTTGTGCAGGTAAATGGCAGTGCGGCGACCAAGTTCACGAAAGAAAGGCCGTTGCCAGCGCCCCTGCGAATGCAGCCGGCTGCGCACAATGGCCGATCAGCATTGTCCATCTACGAAGTAGACGTTGACTTTGCTCCGCTGGTCGAGCTGATTCGGACATCCGTCACGACAGACGCCTGGGCACGTGAGAACGGTCCGGCAAGAATTATCACCCATTCCCGGAACCTGAGCATTGTGATTCGGCAGACTGCGGAAGCACATGACGAAATCGCAGATCTGCTGAGTGCTTTGCGCAAAGAACATCACCTGGTGGTCGTGGCAGAGGTCCGGATCGTGCAGCTGCCGGAAAATCAGGCCAGCGATTGGCTCGACAAGGCCATTGAGCTGAATACGTCAGCCGACGGATTGCGGTGGGCTCTTTCGACGGAATCACGTATCGAAACGCTGCTCGAATATGTCAGTGCCGGTGGCGGGCAGATGATATTAACTCCGAAAATAATGACCCTGCCTGGGCACACGGCGGAAATCTCTGTTTCCGGCGGCGACCAAGAAGGGCAGCCTTCGGGCATAACATTGTCGTTGACAGCTCGGCCGCTCAGCGAAGGAAATCTGTTGCGATTGGATTATCGGATTGGTATCAACGAGCCGCTGAAAGATGGAGGAGCTGGCACTGGATTGCTTAAATCCGGCCAGACGTTGGTGATTGAATACGCTGCCGGCAGTGGAGTTCCGATGCTCGGAAACGTGCCATACGTCAACAGACTCTTCCGGAACCTACCGGACAACAGCGGGCGATACCTGATCACGATTACGCCCAGGTTGGTGCGTACGGTTGTTGAACACGAGCTTCCGAAGTCAGAGCTGTGAGCATTTGCTGTCTACTGTTCCGATTCCCTGCCCCTGCCCCTGTCGATTGCTCGATCTCCCGGACATGATCAGCGTGCCAGCACGGTAGGGTGTGTGCTTGCACGCACCGTTTTCGGAGCGAATCTTTCCGGGTGTGATCACGAATCCGCCCTCGCACGCACCTCAGATTCGATCAGATGCACGAATCTGCGATTAGATCCGGATTGGAATGGCAAACGAAATCAGGCAAAGTGGTGCGTGCACGCACGCACCCTACCTGGCTGACGCCACACGGCTTGCCGGGATTTCTTACGCCGCGCGTCTCGGTCGATAGACGACATCCGGGATTCGGATAACTTCGTCGTGATGCGTGGCCTCAAACGGGACAGCGGAAATGCCCGTCTTCAAATTGATCAG
>JBDONA010000034.1:0-10939 GCA_039831575.1 Fuerstiella sp.
TTCTGCTGGAAAACAAGGTCGAGAAACTGCTGCTGGTGGACGATCAATATCAACTGAGAGGCTTGATCACGATCAAGGATATCGACAAGAACCTGCAGTTTCCGCAGGCGTCGAAGGATCCTCGCGGTAGATTGCGCGTGGGCGCGGCTGTGGGTATGTACGATCTGGAACGAGTCGCTCAGTTGGTCGCGAAGGGTGTCGATGTTCTTGTTGTGGACAGTGCTCATGGGCATTCACGCAACGTCATCGAGACCATTCGGGCCATTAAAGACAAATTTGATATCGATGTGATCGCTGGCAATGTGGCGACGGCGGAAGGCGCGAAAGCTCTGGCTGATGCCGGAGCAGATGCGGTGAAAGTGGGCATCGGACCGGGATCGATCTGCACAACGCGGATCATTTCCGGAATCGGCGTTCCACAACTGACGGCCATTTCCAATGCTGCAAGGGCACTGGAAGGGGCGGGCGTTCCCATAATTGCTGACGGTGGTATCAGATACAGCGGAGACATCACGAAAGCACTTGCCGCCGGAGCATGGACCGCAATGGTCGGTGGTTTGCTGGCAGGGGTGGATGAAAGTCCTGGTGAGATGATTCTTTACCAGGGGCGAAGCTTCAAGCGCTACCGAGGAATGGGATCGCTGGGAGCCATGGTGAAGGGCAGCAGTGAACGATATCGGCAAGGCAAAAGCGCCAACGGCGACGGTTCAAAACTGGTGCCGGAAGGTGTGGAAGGTCGAGTTGCTTATAAAGGCGCACTGCAGCCCGTCGTGTATCAGTTGACCGGTGGTTTGCGGTCGGGAATGGGATACGTAGGGGTCGGCTCGATAAAGGATCTCCGCACGAAGGCTCGGTTTATCGAGATTTCTGCGGCATCGGTTAGGGAAAACCATCCTCATGACATCGCAATTACTCAGGAATCACCGAATTACTCGGTGGAACATTCCGGCGAAAAGCAATAGTAGGTGTCTCCACGGCAGAACATTGTCGTCGGGGTTTCTTTGCCTGACCATCTGTGGCACTTTTCTAATCGGTACCGTGACTGCTCAGCAGAGTTCAGCGCCTGTGCTGAAGCCGACTCCGAATGTCGCCGCCAATCCCGCTGATGCTGCGTTTGTCGGCGAACTGATTGAGAAGAACACAGACGCAAAATCCGCCGGGCCGACGACACCCGTTCCCCCCGTGCCCACGCTGGAACCGAGCCAGGCGCTCGCGCGTAGCCGCGCTCTGTTGAATGACCTGAGAAACTCGCGCAACGCAGCAGCCATTCCAGCACCTGCCGCAACAACCCCGATACTGCAGACCAACGAGATTCTGCTGACAGCAGCGGAAGACGATCTTGCGGGAGTGGTCTCGTTCTCCAACATGTCTCTGATGTTCGATGAAGGCCAGGATGCTTCTCCGAACCCGTTGCCCCGTCCGCCGAAAACGATCGTTGATGACGGTCCTGGTGTGGCTCGAGTCAGTGACGGTTCGCCTACCTATGCCGTGCCGAGGCACCACTCAGTCAATTCAAACCAGCGCACGCAACGTCGGGGATCTCGCAGCTTCCATGACAGGATCACACACTGGACCGCCGGGATGATCGAATTCTATGACCCGGTCTTCGAAGAACCGTTCGACACTGACAATTACGAAATGAAGATTCTGCTGGTCTCCGGAGAAGAAGAAGAATCACCTGTCGAAGTCACTGATGAGGTCACTGAGGACGAAGCACCGCGCAGCGGACTGCTGTCCCGCAAAATCTCCGACATCAAACCGTCGCTGGACTACGCATGGGGCCAATACACAGACGCACAGCTGCCGGATGATTTTCATGAGCGGATGGACCATGGCACGTACGTCGCCAAGCTTGCTCCGCGGACTGTACTGCAGTGGGCACCGTCGAATCTGTGGTATCATCCGCTGTACTTTGAAGACCCAGGACTGGAACGCTACGGACACACAAGGCATCCGTTGATTCAACCGTTTGCGTCCACCGGCCGATTCTTCGGACAGGTTGCTGGTCTGCCGTATCAGGTGGCGCTGCACCCGTTAAAGTCCCGCGAGTACGTCCTGGGTTATTATCAGCCCGGCGAATGGGCGCCAAAGAAGAAGTACCAGATTCCATTCAACGAAGAAGCTGTCGCCTCGGAGTTCCTCTGGATCACCGCACTTGTGCTGCTGATTCCTTAGAGCAGTTTACGAATTGACGGAAGCAGTTCTGGCTCGTGGGGGTAGGCGTTCTGCTATTGAAATACGTCAACCGCGGCCATGAGTCAGCGAAACTCGCTGTAATGCGGGACGGCCCGCAAGCCGATGCGAGCTGACGCTCGGAAGATGCCGGCATGTCTTCGCAGACGTACAACAAAGAGTCCCGGTCTTTCAACAAGACCAGGACTCTGGCATTTCGGTCGCCGCATGGAGTCGGCGTGATACGCTGTGTGTCTACTTCCTGACGAACCAGATGTTCCGATAGACAACCGGGTTGCCGTGGCCCTGCAGGTACAACAGGCCCGGACCTTCTTCTTCAGGCAGCTTGCCGGGAGTGCCATGAGGCAGTTCCACGTCGTCGTGAATGGTGATGCCGTTGTGCTTGATTGTCGTCCGTGCATTGACCACCTTTTTGCCATCTTCATAACGAGCGGCGGTGAAATCAATGTCGTAGGTTTGCCAGGTCAAAGGCGGAAAGCAGGCGTTGACGGCGGGTTCTGCAATTGAATAAATGCCACCGCATTCATTGTTCTTTCCTTCCAGACCAAACGAATCCAGCACCTGACATTCGTACCGTCCCTGCAGATAGACACCGCTGTTACCGCGGGCCTGCCCGCGGGCGTGAGGCTTGAATGGCGTGCGAAATTCCAGATGCATCGAATGATCGCCGAACGTTTCTTTGCTTTCGCAATTGGCCGCCAGAAGTTTGTCCATCACGATCGTGCCACGTTCGAAATGTTCGGCCGTTGAACCGTCGAACAGCACGACAGCACCGGCTGGCGGTTTGGCGCCAAGAGTGGGGCTTTTGCGTTCGACTCGTTTCAACGTTCCCATTTCACGGTCATTCGCCGAAAAGACCTGGGCGGAACCTCGTGCGATGATGGCATAGCCGACTCCGTCCGCCACGATTTTCGTGACACCGTCGATTGTTTCGCCGGACGCGCCGAACTTCACTTCGCCGTCCCAACCGTCCCCTGGCAGTCCACCCAGATAGCGTGTGGCGCTAAACTTGTGATCGCCCAGTGCAATCACCTGAAAGCCGAATTTCTTCTGGTTCCCATCCGGACCCAGCATGCCGCTGTATTCTCCCTGGATCAAATAATCCGGCCCGGCGTCTGCCACGTTCAGGAATGTATTTTCATCGTCATCGTCCGCCCATGTACTATGGCTAACAAATGCAAACAACAGGCAGCAGGTCATAATGCGAAACATATTTACGTTACTCCAAAAACTTAGGTGGGTGTTGAGCGCGGGGTCTGCGAAGACAGCGTGTCTGAAAACGACCGGTGGGCTGTTTCTACCGCCCTGACCGTCTGAGATTCCGCTGACGCAACAATTATGACGAATCGTGATCGCCCGTCCAGCAATCCGACAAGGCTGAGCGCCCGCGTCGCGAAGCTACGGTGCCAGCCAGTCCGCAGTTGAGACGGCACCGCTTTCATACGTGAAACGTGCTTGCAGATTGCCGTGTGCCTGCAGCAGCAACCAATCCGCTGTGGCGACAGCGCAGGAAATTACCACAAAATTCGCCCGCGCAGCCGACAACTCATGGCGGAGCGGGATTCGCCCCTGTACGCCAGGCGGCAGATTAAATTCCGGCGCTGGTTGAACGCTGCCGGGTACGTACGGTGCCAGATATCCTCGCAGACTTGATTCTGCTTCATCACCCCAGACCCGGTCGGCGACGTCATCGTCTGTATGCACGGTTGCGAATCCCGTCAGTTGCAGCTGAACCTGACGAGTCGTGTCGTAGAACAACCATGACACATTCGGATTGCTGCGAATACTCTTGAGTTTTGGGGAACGAACATCGGTGTGGACGAAGATCCTGTGGGACGGGGTATCGACCTTTCGCAGAACCACGGTCCTTTGCCGAAGTTCTCCGTTGAAACACGTCGCCAGCGCGGGCAGCCGCCAACCGCATGATTTGTCATGAACGGCAGCCTGCAGCAATCTCCAGCAATCGGTTTCAATTGCGCTGAGATTGATGAGGTCGCTGAAATGTTCAGAGGTCTCTGCGTCAGCCATGTTTGAAGTCTGCTCCTGCTGTGCCATACGTTCGCTGTGCCACCACACTAAGAATCCAGATCGGAATCCTCGAAGGACAGGGACTTCAGATACTCGATAGCCTCGTCCAACTCACAGACACGTCTTCCGGGGACTCTGCCATCACTGTCGCATTTCGCCAGCACTTTCAGATCTTCTCCGTCTTCGTGTTGTGACAATCTGCGACGTGCGCGGACGCCAATTGTGCCATCGTACAGGCGGTGCTGCGTTGGCAGATTTTCCACGAACCACATCGTCCGCTCCCACACAATGCCATCAAGCGCTTTAAGTGTTGCGGTTTCCGCATCGAACGGATCGATGCCCTTGCCGACGTCGTGCAGCAGGGCGGCCGTCACGAATTCTTCGTCCCACGGACGGGCTTCTCGGGCGAGTTCAAAAACCTGCAGGCTGTGATACAGCAGGTCGCCTTCCGGATGTGTATCGCGATTCAGTCGGACTCGATCCAGCGGTTCCAGCAGCGAAGAATACCGCTCGAATCGGGAGTCCGAAATAGCCACCGGGTGGTCCGTCAGGGCGTCAGCGACATCAACAGGCACCGTCGTCGACACCAGTTGCTGCAGTGCCATACGGATTTCCATGTCGGTCGGGACGGAGTCCGGGGCAACAAAGCTGTGTGTGATGGCGCGTGTCGCGCGCCATTTGGCACCCCGAAAGCTGGTTTCCCGACGCGCATGCAACAGCTGGGCTGCGTCGAAGCAAATTCGTCGTCGAAGTTTGTCCGAGTTCATGACGGTCATCCAACCCGACAGCTGGCTGTCGCCTGACAGAATCAGGCGGCGGCAACATCTCGGTCCCAAACTGGAGTTTGGGACCGAGAATTCCAAAGCGTTTATCCAAACCTGAAGCATCAGCGAGCGGACAAGTTGCGTTGATCGCCTCGCTTACGCTTCGGGTTACCAAAAACACTGGACAAGTGAAACATCTGGCGCTGTCCGACTATTGTACAAACTGGAATTCCGGCAACATAACCAGCAACCACAACAGATCCTGTACCGACTCAGCAGTTGGCGTCTGGCCCAGTATCGATTCAGCCAGACGCTGTTCCTTTGCCGAAGGTTCACGCACGATCGCTCGTCGAAACAATATTCGAACAAATGACTTCGAATCACTCAACTGCGGCAGCAACTTCTGAGCAGACGTGGCCAGCATGTTGTCCAGCAGCTCTCCGTTGGCCAGGTCGATCGCCTGTAGTGTTGACATCGATGCCGGGCGCGTCGTCACGACCTGCTCGCGATTGGGACGACCGAGCGATCGCATTAACATGTTACTTCTTAACAACGCCGCCCGCGCGCCGCGGCGGACGGTGTTTGTCGCGGACGCCAATTCGGCTTTGATCGCCGCGTCACTGCCAGCGGCCCACGTGTTTTGTGGCTGAACCGGCACAGCCGCTTCCCATGGCACTGCATCTGTCTTCTGAGGAGTGGGGACTTCACGGCTGGCCTGCCATGTTTCGTCCGTCGCGACACGCACATGTTTGCCGTCGGCACCCGTCAGTACGATCTCAGCATACAGTCCGGCGGGATTGGGAGCGTTTCCGGCATTGCGGCCCACGATCAGGATTTCGTTTTCGCCGTTCTTCACATGACGCGACAAATTCAGCACCTCGATGCTGGTCCAGTTTTTGTCGGCACCAACCTGCTTGCTATTGACCCAGACGGTGTACTCGTTGTCACAGGTAATCACCATCACTGCTCCGCGCGGCTTCTTCTTAAACGTCAACTGTTTGCGGAATGCGGCCTGCTCTCCCTGCGGTGACGCAGCCGTGTTCGCATAGGTCCAGATCCACTGGCCGGTCAATTCGATTTCGGGAACAACATGGCCGTAGTACAGATCTGCGGGCAGGGACGCGTTAATGGAAGTTGGAGAAGTCGCTGCCAGAGACCACACACCGTCCATCAACTGCTCAGCGGTCAGATGCCGAGCCACCGGGCCGCGAAATATGAACTCTTCGGACGTCGCAGAATCCTGAGCCGGCGCGGACTGTGACTGGTAGGCCTGAGACGTTGCGATCAGCCGCAGCATTTTCTTCAGATCGTATTCGTGTGCGACAAGATAGTTTGCCAGAAAATCCAGCAGGTCCGCATTCCACGGTTCCGTATGCATGGCGTCGACCGGATGGACAATGCCGTGCCCCATTAATCGATGCCACAGGCGATTGACGATCGTTCGGGAAAAGCGGCCATTCCTGGGCGACGTCATGACCGCCGCCAGTTGCTGCAGGCGCTCAGGTTGTTCCGCCTGCGGATCAACGTCACCAATTTCCGGGAAGATCCATGCGGCCTGGGCGATCCGGCCGACCGGTTTGTCACAACGATGAATCTGAAGTTCGCGCGTCGAAAAGATGGCGGCCAGACCGTAGGCTTCATCCAGCGTCCAGCGATCGATAAAACTGTCGTGGCACGATGCGCACTTCATGTTGATGCCCAGAAAAACCTGAGACACATTCTGAGCGAACTGAACTTCACGTACCTGACTGGCATTCACCGTCCCTCGCCATTTGATCCCGTTGATGAATCCGTCCGATTCTGCCGTGGGAGCAATCAGCTCCCGCACAAACTGATCATAAGGTGTGTTGTTCACGAGCGCACCGTACAGCCAGCGGGTGATCTGCCTGCGACCTCCGTCGATAAATCCCGTGCCCGCATAGTCGTTGCGCAGCAGGTCATTCCAGAACGTAATCCAGTGTTCGGCGTAGTCTCGATCGCGGCTGAGCAGATGATCAATCAATTGGCTGCGTCGATCCCCCCGCGCATCGTTCAGGAAATCATTCTGTGCATCCAGCGATGGCGGCAGACCAATCAGGTCCACGTAGGCTCGGCGAAGGAAAACGTCGTCATCAACTGTTTCCGGGCGTGCAACATCCTGATCGCGCCAATAGCTGTGCAGAATGCGATCAATGGGGTTTTGCCCGGCGTGAGCGGCTGGCGGCAAAACGACGTCTCGTGGCAGCAGCGGCGGTTCGTATCCTGTTGTACCGAACCGAAAACCCGGCTCCCAGGGCATGCCCGCAGCGATCCACTGCCGCAGTGTATCAATTTCCTTTGCCGACAACCGGTCGCGATCCTTCGGCGGCATCTGTTCTTCCGTATCGCGAGATTGAATCAGTTCCGTTATCCGTGATTCGTCCGGCTTACCAGATTCGGCGTACCCCGATTCCAGCAATTGTCGCTGGGTGTTGAACGAGAAACCGCCCTCGGACTTTTCCCCTGTGTGACACTCGGCGCAGTGTTTCTTCAACACAGGGACAACATCGTGGGCAAAATCGATTTCATCAGCCTGCGCTGCTGCAGCAGCAGTGACCAGGACCAGGGACAACAACGGGCATCGAAACATCGCGAAATTTCCAGAGACAAGTGACTGTAGAAGCACAATTGTCGCGGCTGATCACGCATTCGCAAGGGGCCTGACAGGCATTGCCGCCCAAATTGTGTTCGCTCTTCATCCGCACCGAGGAACGTATGCCGAACTGTCACTGTCAGCCGGCGGGGACGAACTCCGATTTGCGTCAGCCTCCCAAATCGACTTCATCAATTCATAATGGCCCCGCCTTGTCACACCCTGAGCGATGGAACTCATGACGGACCACCAGTTTCTGTTTTGCAGACTATCGACGGGAATCCACAGCCCCGGCAGGGCCGTACTTCTGATCATTCCCGGATCATCTGTCTCGATCAACGAAAACTTCCCATCGATCAAACGGTTCCAGAGAAACCGCACTGGCTGAGTATCCTGTAACGCGACGTATTCGATCACCTGAGCCCGTTCGAAGCAGTCGCGTCGCTGTTCGTAGTCCAGCAGATCGTCGCCGGGAAAAACATCCAACACGAAATTCGGAGGACCCTTGAAGTATGAGTAAGTCGGATCCGGGTCACACTGCTTGTGCTGACCATGATTCACCATCGCCAGAACGCCGGGAAAAAATCGCGTGTCGTCGTCCAGTTGCACCGGTGCTAACGTGCAGACGTATAAGCCCGGCGAAGACAGTCGGTAATGGTTGATACACATGGCAATGTCAGTCAGCAGGGCGGACTGACCAATGTCGAGTTCACGTATCATCGGCTTAACTTCTGTTTGAACGGCCTGCTATCGTCAACGAGATTCCGGATCTACAGCGTTTTACGCTGACTTGTGGCCGCGAAAACCGCATTTCGATAGCAGGTTCGTTACTCCCACGAGCCAGTATCGTCTACGACAATAACTAAACTGCTCTAACCTTCAGAGAGCTGTTGGTTTGACGTCGTGAGTACGGTCATCGTATTACCGCTGATTTTTCTCACAATCAGCATCTATCGGTACGGCTTTGCCGACGCTGTCGACCGAATGAGTAAACAGATAACGCCAGACGTCTTCGTGCATGTAAGCTCTGGTCTTCTCATTTCTGAAGGCGCGACTGCCGGGCTGAACCGAACTGTGCGCCCGGCCAGCATCACCGCCGACGTCGAAGTCAGTGATCAGACGCCGCGTGTTTCCGAACGGTGCTTTCGCGCGGTCCACGTTGACGATGGGACCAAATTTGTACAGGCCGAGAAGTTCCCAGCTGCGGCAGTAATGATCGTCTGTCCAACCGCCGTCCAGAACATGAGAGAAACCGAAGTAGCGGTTCTCCGGAGTCGCGGACGGCAGGCTTTGCCATGACTGCAGTTGATCGCGCGGGCCGCAGAACGCCACGACTCGACTGACTTTCTGGTGCTTGGCAAATCGCGCGGCTGTGGTCGAACCGTGCGAGCTGCCCGCTACGATGATGCTGTCCCAGCGGAGACCCTTGTTGTCGGCGGTCAGAAACTGACCCCAGTTTCCGGCTGGGTTTTCCTTGTCGAGCCACTTCACAAACTGAAATGCCCGCTCCATCATGCCATCCGGTTTCGGAATCTCGACATCGTCACTGAAGTCGTCACCGGTAGCGGCTTCCAGCCGGATGTTGCCTCGGCAGTGTTCGCCAACAGGCGTTTCACGGCAGCAAATGGAAAACCAGCGGTTGGCATAGTGCGGACGGATGACGTGGATTCCGTAGCTGTTGATGCGATCGAAGAGTTGTTCGTTGTGCGACATCAACCAGATGACCAGTTTTCCTCGCGGTGCCACTCGTGTGTCCACAGCGGCATGCTGCACGTCGGCTGGTTTTCCGTCTTTTGTTTCGATCAGGAAACCAATTTCGGGGTGCGATCTGACGCGAGAATCAATTTCGCTGGCACGAGCAGTAAGTTTGTAGTGCTGCGGTTTCGAATTCGTCACAACGGATTGTGTTCCGGCTCGCAGGTTATTCGTCCGGACAGGGATAAACTGCACGGCGTCGGCGATGACGTACTTCCCATCAGTGCCATCGGTCGAAATTACCACCCTGCCCTGTTTGCCAGCTGCGAAACGGAACTCACCCAATGAGCGAAACAGGCGACCGTGTTTCGGAGTTTCCTGTTGATTGATGCGGACCGTCCTGTCGCCGTCGGCATGATGAATGGTGACGGGCGTATTCGTCGACCGGCGCACGTTATAGCAATGCGACAGACGCACTTCGTAGATGCCGGCATGCGGCAGATCGGGAGTAAATGTGACCGAGCTTTCGCCCTTGCCTTTCTTCAGGTCGTGCAGATAGCCAAGCCCCACATAAGGTGGCGTGTGTGTCGAATACTGCCACTTGCCGATCAGAGTCGCTTCGGTTTCGTCGACCACGATGCCCGGAAGTCGTGCTTTGTCTTTCACAACAAACGGAACCAGTTCCGGCTTGTCGACTTCGCCGGGATCGTGGGTATTTGGCAGGGCGGCCGGGTGTGGCTTGAGATCCGGCCTGGATTCCACGGCTTGCACTGCTGTTGAAACGAACCATGCGCCGGCCAGAACTGCGATCAGTCGTGGCTGCAACATCAGTGCCGGAAACAACCTGCATCCGGTCGGTCTAAACATCACGAATCTTTCCTTGTGCCGGCGTCGCAACCCAACGGCAGTCGACGCGATGCTGATTACCGCAGGCCCGCGCGAACCAGCTTACCGTTGGTGGACAGGATCTGTGAATTTGTCAGTGAGTTGCCAAAACGTTCAAAGTCCTGGAACGTCCAGACGACGCGTTTTTTGCGATCCACTTCGATCAACTGCGGATTGTCAGGACCGGCATGGCAGTTGCCGATGAGAATGTTTCCGCCGGGCAAAACCTGCAATGAGGTCACCCACGCCAGCTGAATTCCAGACAGGTCGTTCTGGTGAATGCTCCAGACATCCTGGCCGGCTGGCGTGACTTCAATAATTCCGTGGCCGTTGCCAGTGCTGATCAGCGTGTTGCCGTTCTTCAATCGCACCGCACTAAAGCACTGATTGCCGAAGGCTTCCACACCGTGACCGTTGGCACGTTCACGTCCAAACAGAGGCACGCGGTACTCCCAGACCACCTTGCCCGTCGGATTGTATTCCCTGACCACGCCATCTCCTTCGTGGCAGGCCAGGTAGTTTCCGGTTGACAGTTTGCGCACCAGACGAGTGTCACGGTGTGGGTGCGGGTGTTCCACTTTCAACGGAATCCAGGTGGCAATGTTGCCATCCACGTCTACTTCCAGAATCCGTGAACGACCGGATTCGACGACCATCGTGTTGCCATTTTCCAGGCGTTGAAAGGCGTGGATTTCGATGCGACGGCCCTTGTTGCCGGGTGCCATCTTCGCTTCGTATTCCCACACGACGTCGTCGGTTTTGG
>JBDONA010000414.1:0-2501 GCA_039831575.1 Fuerstiella sp.
GGTCGGTGGGCCACTCGGCAATGGCCAGGTTGCGTCCCTTCTGTGGTCGGACGCCCTTACTGTGCTGCAGTTCAAAGGTGTCTGCCTCCCAGCCAGCCTCACGCAGCTGCTGATCGATGAGACGTCGGGTGTCCTGTTCATCGAGGTCGATGTCGTTTGCGGCCTGCTGTGATACGGCAACGATCTCTTCCTGCTCAGCAGGAGTCTTCTGCTGCCCCGCTGCAGCAACTTCTTCCAGCTGCCGTTCGTACGCTTCCCGCTGCTGCTGGGCGGCCTCTTCTGTTTCCGTAGCCAGCTCCATCGCCGCCTGCTCGTTGGCATAGGCTGTAGCGGCAGCTTGGTTGGCCGTGGCGACCCGGTCTTCCATTTCCGACGCCTGCAGCTGCACACCATCCAGTTCTGCCTGTGTGGTCGCCAGCACCTGCCGAGTGCGCTGCAGCTGATCCTTTAGGCTGTCGTCCGCGTCCGCCGGATCTGGCGGTGGAATGAACGGCCCCGCCTTGAAATTCGCGTTGCGCGTGACCGTCTTGTGGAACCAGACCGCCAACTGCCGCACCAGCTTCAGCTGATGAAACGCCTCACGCCGATCTCCGGACAGCTCATGAACCGCCTCATTGCCCGCCATCCTGACCGTCCGCATGATCTGGTGCAGCGATCGGTCCAGCAGCCCACGGTCCCGCAGTGAACGTTCAACATCAAGAAACGTCTGTTCCCGATCACACTGCAGACCAACTTCCGCAGCAACTCCCTTAGCCAGGGTTTCAGCCAGTTGTCGGATCTTGATCAGAGCCGTGTTGGGATCCGAAAAGACATACCTTTCTGCGAGCGCAGCCAGTTTCACCAGCACGGGGTCGTGCTGTGCCAGGAAGACGAAGTTGACGGATTGAATGGAGATGGCGTACGGGGACGAAAGGGGGTCACGGGGAAGGCGTGAAATGACGTGCTCCCATCCTACTGCGCACGAAGCAGGTTGCCACTCAAGGCGTGTGACCGAATTCGAAGTTATTGCGTCCACACCACATGTCCTCAATCCCCTTCCGCCCGTAGCTTCAACCCCGTTGTCATGTTGTCATGTTGTCAGCAACGTGCACGTTCGTCAGTGCCGACAGGATCAGCGTTGGTGCTTTACTGGAAGACAGGTGTCGATACCAGAGGATTCGGGAAACTCAACAACGGAGTTCCACTCAAGGATCAGTCCAGCAAAATCGATGGTTCGAACGGAACTCGATATTCGACAATTCTGCCACTCTTAACATCCGGACGCCCTTGCACGTCTCTCTGAAAAGTCACAAGCACTTGTAGATTCCCTTTACCATCTAGCACAGCTTGTCCTGTCGTGTCCCTCACGAAGCCACACATGCCAATAAAAGTGTCATTATGACGGGAGCCATCTAGTGTCCGCAGCGTTTCCCAAGAGGCATCTTGGTCAACGATCTTTGCAGTGGGAATGCGGTCCAAACCAAAATATTTGCTGATAACGCCCGACGGGCGGAATCTCGTTTCGGACACGTTTCGAACCATGAGGTATGAATTTCGCATCGGCCCCCACGCGATATCTGCAAAAGCAGGGGCAAATGGCTCCGACCCACCGTCGGCTGTATTCATCCCACTGAAACAAATTGGCTCCAGCGGATGAAAGAGCGGGTCGGCGAGGTTCGACAGATAGGCACGACACCTGACAGTTGACCGTAGCCCATCTGATTGATGGACAAAGAACAACTGGACAAGCCCTCCGCGTTCGCTCACCATTGAGCATTGCACCGGATAGCTGTTTTCTTCCAGATGCGTCTGCAGAAGTGTACCTATTTTGAGCCACGGCCCGGACAAAGATGAACTTACTGCAAACATCGTTCGCCAAACTCTACCGTCGAATCCCGAGTACGACATCAAATAGTCGAATGTTCGTGACGGAGCCTTACCGAACCGATATCCAAATCGCCCCTCCACGATCGACGGATACTCACAGCGGACGTGATCAGACGCTGTCACGTTCGAATATTCGGGGGCTATGGCAAATTTTGGATCAGAATATAGCCAGGCTCCATCAATGGGATTTCCGACTCGAAAATGGATTTCCTTACCGAGTGAGAAAAACAGATACCTTGCCTTTTCTGTCTCAATAATCCTCGCCAGTTGGATGTGACCATCACCAACAACTCCCCATCCGATGGGGACAACGTCCACATCATCCGACCTTGTCATTGGTGAACAAGTAAATGCCAAGATGAGACTCAAGCAGAATTTCATAAATCTATTCCAGGCATTTAATACGTGACATTGGTTTAAAGTAGAGATCGAGAATCTGTACAGAACTCGTCTTGTTGAATCAGGACAACATCGATGCGGTAGAAACAATGCGTGAACTCTCGCGGCATGGCGACTCAGTTAAAATTCCGTTAGACGACTCCACCAGATTAGTACACCGCGTCTATCCCCCTGTCAAGGAAAGCACTGGCCATAGACTCCCGTACCCGTAAGGTCAAGAAACTGTGCGCCGTGAA
>JBDONA010000754.1:0-2493 GCA_039831575.1 Fuerstiella sp.
CGACAATGATCGCATCGTGGTGTTTGCGAACGAAGTCTCCCGCCGCGAGGTCGTAGATCTGTTTTCGTTTGACCGATCTGTTGAACTCAAAATCGAAGTCGTCCAGGCACTTTTGATCTCGAAAGGCAGCTGCTTTCGTGCGGCGTTCAATCTGGCGATCGCCGCGAACAACCATCTCATCTTCAAGGATCAGTTCGAGGAATTCGGCGTGGTCCAGCTTCGATGATTTCGCTTCCTGCAGACGGACTTCCAGTGACTGCAGAAGTCCACTGAGCCGCAGCTGCTTGAGTTGTTCACGGAGTGTCACGTTCATGGTTACGTTCCTTTCGAAAGGCATTCAGAGAGTCGAGAGAGTAATCCGACAACGGTCGAATGATCGGGTGTTCTTCGATGAACGGCAGGGCCTGTTGTTCCTGACCAGTCCTGGCGAGTCCTCAGCCACGATTTTCACAACAGTAACGGGAGCCTCGGAAACCAAGGGCGGTTGTTCAGTGCAGCCAGCCAGTAGCGTCAGAAATACGATGGGAAGATTCTTCACGACCTGCAGCAGTTTTCGCCTCCTGCTTTATTTGCCTACTCTACATTCTGGCAGTGCTGCCTTAATCTCTGCCAGTCCCGCATCCGTGATCTGCGTGAAGTTGAGGTCAAGGCGTGTCATGCTGATCATCCCTTTCAGGTGCTCCAGTCCTGCATCTGTGATCTGAGTGTTGCTGAGGATGAGATGTTCCATGCTGGTCATCCCTTTCAGGTGTTCCAGCCCAGTATCCGTGATCTGCGTGTCGCTGAGCCAGAGACTTGTCAGACTGGTCAGGCCTTTCAACTGCACCAGTCCCGCGTCCGTGATCTGCGTGTTAAAGAGGGAGACCTCAACAACATCACCATCTGAAGAAATCGCCTCCTCGCCTAGATTCTGGATCACGGCAATAACGTCTTCTTGGGCGGGCAATGAATTGTCTGTCCCCTCAGGCTCAAGTGCCGTGTTTTGACTTGCTTCATCAGGTCGCTCGCTGTCCGTCCGGTTTCGTAGACGCGCCGGATAACGTTCACTGTTGTGCGAAGGCCCGTTCTCGTGCTCGCTTTTCGCATCAGCTCAACGACGTGTTCCAATGTGTCAAACAGCATCCCCGTACAGACGCGGCTCAAGTGAGGAAAGAAGCGCCGCTCGATCAGATTGTATTTGGAACAATAGCTTGGATAGTGAACCACGCGAATCGTCATGTTCGTGTGATCGGCGACCGCTTGAAGATCGTGTTTGAAAAGGTATTTGCTGGCCGAATTGCTGCCGCCACAGTCGAACAGCAGCAACATCGAACTCGCATCCGGATACGCTTGCCTGCCAATGCGATTCCAATACCACTGAAGACTGTCACACGCGAACTGTGTCGTATCATGCGACAGACCAAGATTTACATGCCCCCGATTGCGAACCGGATCGTAGATGCCGTGCGGAATCAACACGCCTTCCGCCAATGACGGAAAATCATGATCGAACGCGTGAAACGGAGCATCGCAGCGTACACGCCCCTGGCGAAACAATCGCCCCAGCTGCTCCTTCGCTTTGGTATCAACCGAGAAAACCGGATTCCCGGCAGCTTTGAATTCGTCGATCAACGCCGCGATATTCAGAAACTGATCATCACGATCCGCCGACTGGCCACCAGCAATCACCTTGCTGATCTTTCTCAGCCGTAACTTCTGTTCATTCATCCAACGCCGGACAAGATCATCGCTCGCGGGCGTCTGCATGACAGACAGTTCGCTTTCGATTCGCGTCGGAGTCAAGTCTGTGAAACGAATGGTTTCGTCATCGGGGTCGCCGGCCGTTCGCGTTTCGATGAGCGACTGGAGATTCGCCTCGACTTCCGATCCCGGCGTCACTTTTTTTTCGACCGGCTCCCGGCCTGCGGACGCGTCCTTCAGCGGGATCGTCCGGAAGTGTGTCCAACTCGTCGCTCCCACGACTGATTGTTGATTCGGAAATATCGAGGAGATTTGAAATATACGTGATGCCACCATGGCCGAGTTGCCTTGCCTGAATCGCAGCAAACCGTCTTCTGTCTTTTTCGTTCAACGTCTGGAAAACGTTCCGAGTCTGGGTTTCGACAACTTCATCAAACGGTTCCAATGTCGCGGTGGCCATCCTTGGCGCTCCTCAAAAGGGGAATGATGTATGCACTCCTGCGACAATATCAAATCAAACAGCTGAAGTCGTCACTAATTTCACGAGTGGTCCTTAGCAGGTGGAGTCTCAGAAACGCATCCAAATAGAACGAGCGGAATCAACAAAACGAAAAACGGTTTCATGTATGGGCCTTAGATTGGATTACTTGTCAGCATGTTCTTCACGACCTGCATTTGATAATCAAAACCACCGGCAGAGCCGGTGGTATGAGGAAGGCCCCTGGACAGACTGTCCCGTTATTTGGTGAGGCGAGGCAATCTGCATTGTTTCGTTCGTATCATGCTACGGCCGTAAGTGTCACCACGGTTTTG
>JBDONA010001062.1:0-2492 GCA_039831575.1 Fuerstiella sp.
GACGCAAGCTGGTCGATGAACGAACAAGGCTTACTCAACAGCTGACTGACCAGCTGAAATGCTGCGTTCCCCTGGCACTGCTCGGAGCTGGCAAAGCTCTCGCTCCACGGCTGCTGACAGCATTCGGATCTCGGCGAGACCGATTCGAAAAGGCAGACGATGTAACCACCTTCAGCGGGATTGCACCGGTCACCAAACAGAGCGGAAAATCAAAGACTGTACATCGCCGATACGCCTGTCCGAAATACCTGAGGCAGACATTTCACGGGTTCGCTGATCACGCTCGCAAATGGTGTCCCTGGAGCAAGGCTTACTACCTGCTGCAACGCAGTCGTGGAATGAAGCACCATGCCGCCATTCGAAAGCTGGCCTCTCGCTGGATTCCAATTCTGTTCGTCGTCTGGAAGACAAGAACTCCCTACGATCCACAGAAATACCTGATCACGATTCACGCCAGGAACCCCCAATCGTACGCTTCCTGAACACATAACAATTCCAGACATTTTCTCAACTCAACACTTGAAGAAACCTCAGATGTCTTCGTGCTGGTATTGTGGCCCCTTCCAGAGGCCTTCCTTAGACCACCGGCTCTTGCGGCGGTTCTGGCTGACCGGCGTGTCGCTGTCATTGCGGCGCGGGCCAGTTCAGGTGTTTGTGAAGAAACGCATAGGTGTCCTGGCCATTGATCGTATGCGGTCCCACAAACCATTCGATCTGAGTCCGATCACCGATACCGAGTTTCGCCGCATACAGGTGACGGACCTTGGCGTATTCGTAGGCCACCCAGTCGTCTTCGCCGACGCCATCAAAGTGTCCGCGTTCCACCATGAACGGCCTCGGACAGATCATGGCTGCCATTTCGTAGTAATTGAACGTGCTGCCCAGATCCCACTCAAAGATTTCGTATTCGCCCGTCCAGACATAGCTGAAGTTCAGTCGAGTGCTGGCGTTCTTACGCACCCACTCGTTGAAATCCGCGGAACAGATTGACAGGCAGTAGTCAGTCACAAGAGCCGGGATTCGCATGGCCGATTTGCCGCCGTAGCTCAGGCCGTAAAAACCGATGCGTTCGGGGTCGACAAAAGACTGCGTCTTCAACCAGTTCACAATCTGCTGGTGCTGGGGCACGATGACGGAAAACAGAGTCTGGCCAAGCGGGTTTGCCTTTCGCTGCAGCGTGCGAAAACGATCTTTGAAAATGTACGGATTCTGCGGAGCGAAAGTGATGAAACCTCGTTCGCACAGTTTTGCGGCGAAGTCGTGGTAGGCTCGGTGGTCGTCAAGGAACGTGTCCGTGGGACGACCTTCCAGCCCGTGCTGGCAAACCACCACCGGACGCTTCTGTCCGGGTTTCAGGTCTTTCGGCAACAACAGCACGCCATAAGCGAATACGTCCGGGAAAACATCCAGCACGACTTCATACCCCGTCCACTTGTCGGTCTCCCATGTCTTTCTTGAGCGAGCTTTGAACGGAAGCAGTTCGTTGTCAAATTCGCCGATGACGTCTTTACGAAACGTCTCTCGATATTGCTCAGACGATTTCTCGTAGGCATCCACCGACGATGTGTTCAGCTTGCCCAGGAAGTCCTTGCGGACAAACGGGCTTTCACGCAGCAGTGCCTGGTTGTGGCGGTCGATCTGTTCAAACTGTCGCCGCTGCCGCTTCTGAACGGCTGCGGTTCGATCGACAATTCCGTCGGACCCCTTGGCCGTTGCCGTTCGCTTGACGGCGGCAGCATTCACGCCGTCGCCACCCACGGCGGCCAGAAAGGCCGGCAGTGCGACGTTGCAGAATGAGTTTGTGTTTCCGAATACGTTTGTGATTCCAGCAGTCGGCGTACCCGCTTCGTTCAGTTTCGCTGCGACATCGGCAATGGCGTCAAGTTCGTCACGCACTTGCTGAGAGGACGGCGTCTGCAGCACGGCCGGAGCGCCGCCGTCTCCAGTGAGTTCCACGGCTGGCCAGTTGGCAACGTCGATAATCAGTCGTCGAGGCAGCACCATGGCTCCCAGTTCGGCGCCGCCGAACTCTCGCAGCAAGCCAAAGACGTTGCGATCCAGCGGCTCCTGCCAGCAGCCTTCGCGGGGGCCCATGGCTCCGGATACACAGGCGACGTCAATTCGTGTGTCAAGTGCCGCTGCATACAGCGCCAGCAGCCCGCCCTCACCGTAGCCAATGACACCAATTCGGGGATCTTCTCCGCCAGAATCGTTCTCGAACCAGTCCACGGCCGCCAGTACCTTCTGTAACTCGTAGCCGATTATGTGACGTCCGAGTTCAAAGGCAGAACGATACAGGTATTCCCGATTTGTCAGGTTGGCCCGGCCGTTGCGTTTGCTGCGGTCGCGACTGATCAGCGCCGGGACCACAACCCGGAAGCCGGCTTCGACGGCACGGCGAGCAAACTGCGCTTCCGGCGGTACACCGTCAACGAAACCGCAGATTTGTTCGGGAGACTGATCGGCATCTGGAATGGCCACGACATCGCCAA
>JBDONA010000168.1:0-10876 GCA_039831575.1 Fuerstiella sp.
TGGCGAGAAAACTGCTGCAGGGGCGCCGGACCAAACATTGGATGCGAACCTTCTACGCGATTATGTCGGCCATGAAACTCAAGAAATCCAACTTGCAAGGATCCGGCTACAAGGAATTCTTCCAGGCTGGCAAAAGCGTCGAAACGATCGACAACGTACTTTCGGTTGCCGACATCTACGAAGAACTCCGCACAGGCCGCGTGAGTTCCCGTCCGGTCAAAAAACTCGAACGACCAGTAAGCGGCTAGTTCAACGCACTTTGAATGGCTCCGACGTGTTGGATCTCCGCCGAACTATCTGACAGACTCTCGAACCGAGTCCAAGTTCACCGCCGATTTCTGCATCGGCGGGTACCGCCATTGCCGATTCCCATTCGACTTGTTCGACCGGGCGCTTCCCTGCTCTGAGCGAGTTAAAGTCCGGATGAATATTTTGACCCCACGCGTCCGTGAGCAGGATGCGTTTCCTGCCGAGTTGCTGGAGCACTGCCTTAATTTCGGCGTCTTGAAACTTAATGATCTCTGTCTGACGCCGATGCACCCAGCGGCAGAAGACGACAAAAAGAAGCTGCCAGGGTTGCAGAATGAAGTTCATGGATCACCAGGTGCTGAAGTGTGACGTGCAGTCCAGCATCCCGCCCTTTTGGCGTGAAATCAAGCGCCCGAATCGGAAGAATTGACTGTGACGTAACTTCCCTGCTTTGTGCGAGTTAAAGTGGGAATGAATATTTTGACCCCACGGGATCTCGATGGCGAGCGAGTTGGCGCTGGCCACGCTGCCGGGATTTGCGTATCCGACCGATCATGGCACCGAACTGGTTCAGGAGACGTTGGATCACTTTGTAGATATCGAGCAGTTCGGTCGGTCAGGTGCCTTCGTACGTGTGCCATGCGGGCTGGGAATCGGCGTCGAGGTCGATAACAAAATACTGGAGAAACTGGCCATTCGTCGACTGGCACTCAAGTCGCGAAACTAGCTAGTATCGTCCGAGACTTTCCCTATCGTTTGCGAAAGGAGCGAAAAATGAAAAAACGACGGCGTTCGATTGTGCTTCTGACGGCGATCAACATTTTCCTGGTCATCGGCTCTGCTGCGGCGGCGGCACCGGCATCTGTCAGGGTCGCCACTTTCGATGTGGACGTCACGCCACCGGTCGGATCCGCGATGGCTTACGATCCGGTGAAGCGGGTCGATGAACTGACGCTGCGTTGTCGCGGCGTCGTGCTGCTCGGCAGCGACAAACCGGTCGTCCTGTGTGCGGTGGACTGGATCGGCATCGGGAACGGGGGACAGGATGCGTTCCGCGAAGCACTGGCTGGCGCCGCCGGTACGACACCCGATCGCGTGGCGGTGCATACGCTGCATCAACACGATGCGCCGGGCTGCGATTTTGCGGCGGAACAGATTCTGCGAGAGTTGGGTGTTCAGAAGCTCGGTCGATTTGAGGGCGCGTTTCAACGGCAGGTCCTTCAGCGAGCGGCCGATGCTGTCACTGAATCGCTGGCGTCGGCTCAAGTCGCCACGCACTATGGATGGGGCGTGGGCGAAGTTCAAAAGGTTG
Organism: Fuerstiella sp.; assembly: GCA_039831575.1. Taxonomy (GTDB): domain Bacteria; phylum Planctomycetota; class Planctomycetia; order Planctomycetales; family Planctomycetaceae; genus Fuerstiella. Next base: position 1,562 of record JBDONA010000168.1, read on the forward strand.
CCTCCAATCGTCGCATTCTGGGGGCCGATGGGAATGTCTCCGCAACACGCTGGACGGCCACCAAGGATCCAGCCTTACAGGCGGCACCGGAAGGCACTATCGATCCGCAACTGACCTTGCTGTCGTTCTGGAACAACGACCAGCCGATTGCCGCACTCAGCTATTACGCCTGTCACCCTCAAAGCTACTATCGCATGGGAATTCCCAGCCCCGATTTTCCGGGAATCGCCCGTTTCATTCGCGGGCAAGCGGTACCGGAAGCGCTGCATGTCCACTTCAATGGCGCAGGCGGCAACATCGGCGCGGGTAAATACAACGACGGAGCCAAAGAGAATCGCATGAGACTTGCGATTCGACTGGCTGACGGAATGCGGCGCGCCTGGGAGACGACGAAGAAGCATTCGCTGACCGTCGACGATCTCGGCTGGCAGACGGTTCCCGTGAATCTGCCGGTCGCCGAGCACCTGAACGAAGCAAAGCTGATCGAGTCAATCAAAGCTGAATCTTCAGAGACAGATTCCGTCGGTGCAGCGAGAAAGCTGGCGTGGCTGCGGCGATGTAAGGCGGGCCAGACTATCCACATTGGCTGCCTGCGTGTGGGCCAGGCGCGAGTGCTACACATGCCCGGCGAATTGTTCGTGGAATACCAACTCGCAGCAAAGGCCATGCGACCGGATCTACACGTTACCATGGCGGCTTATGGTGACTACGGTCCGGGCTATATTGGCACAACAGTGGCGTACGGCGAAGGCGGTTACGAAACCAGTCCCCGCGCCAGCTCTGTCGCACCCGGCGTCGAACAGGTACTTACCGTTGCGGTGAGGCAATTGCTCAAGGCTGACAAAACAGCCGAGTGAGTTCAGCCGCTGGAACGGACGATTGGAAAGCAGCAACAGAGCGACCTGCCAGCATTTCTGCTTCAGCCAGGGAAATCAATTCGTGAAGAAAAAAAACAGCATCGAATCCGTGAAAAACAGTCCACGTCCCCTCTTGCTTCTCATGTTGGCTGCGTGCGGCTTGCAAGTGGACTTACAGCTGTATGCTGCGGATGCGCCAGCGCTCACGCCGCTCGTGCGCGTTGTCGACCTGACAGTTGGTGAATCGGCAACCGTGGAACTCTGCAACGGACAGAAGGTTGACGTCAGGCTGGTGGACCTGCAGGAAACCCGCGATCCTGTTCGTCAGGCCGTTCGCAGTGCGATGGTGACGGTGCAGGTCGATGGCGAGAAGATCACGATTGAATCGGGGATGTACAATCTGCCGCAGCGAGTTGCCGGAGTGCAGATCGATTGCTCCATCACCAAAGGATACAACTCCAACGGCACTCCGACGTTCTGGGGCCTGGACAAAGACGCAAGGCTGCGTTTGTGGCCGAAGGAATCTTTGCTGGTGAAGCCTGGGTCGCTGATTTACCCCGTTGACCAGCGTTGGTTTGCCACCCGAACCTGGTTTGACAACGAACCAGTCGATGGCGGCACGAAGATTCTCCCGAAGATCTATTATCACAGCGGACTGGATATCGGCGGTTCGGAACGGCAGGTCAGAGTGATCGCCGCGACAGACGCAGTTGTCGTTTCCGCAGGTGAGGATGTGTTGCCGGAATATCTGCTGGAAGGCGGAGGCAAATCGCGTTATGGCCAGGGGAAAAGTCCGGTCGCACCGAGGGCCGATGTCGTGTATCTGAAGGACGAACGCGGCTGGTACTATCGATACAGTCATCTGCACAAGATCAACGACGCGATCCGGCCCGGTCGCACCATCGATCAGGGAACAGAGATTGGTCTGCTTGGTAAGAAGGGGTCAAGTGGCGGCTGGTCGCATCTACACTTCGAAATCAAAAGCCGCCAGCCCTCCGGTAAATGGGGCACTCAGGCGGGCTATGCGTTTCTGTGGGAAGCGTACTGCCGTCAGTATCGACCGAAGCTGGTGGCGAACGCGCGTCGAAAGAGCTTCCTGATCGCCGGTAACGACGCTGTTTTGGACGGTTCGAAGTCCTGGAGTGCCACGGACAGCATTCAAAGCTATGACTGGACGTTTTCGGACGGCACAACGGCGACCGGCCCGCGAGTCACTCGCACGTACAACCGGCCCGGCGTATTCAGCGAGATTTTGAAGGTCACTGATCAGGCCGGAAACATCGACTATGACTTTGCCGATGTTCATGTTCTCGATCCGAAACAACCGGATCAATACGTACCAGGGATTCACGCCGCGTACTGGCCGACGTTCGACAACAAGGTGAATGAGCCAATGACGTTCAAGGTTCGATCGTTCCGAAATCAGGACGGGCATGAAGTCTGGAATTTCGGAGACGGCACTCCGACCGTCACGGTGAAATCAGACGGCAACGTGGACCAGCAGGCCGCCGACGGCTATGCCATCACCCATCACACTTATCAGCAGCCGGGCGACTACATCGTGAGCGTGAAACGCAGCAGAAACGACGGCGTCACCACGACCATGCGACTGCACGTCCGCGTGGCAGGGGAATAAGACGCCGTGACATCTGGTAAAATCCACCGCGGCCGGAGTTTCAGCCGTCATGAACTCACCAATTTGGGATAGCGCTGCATCATCGTGACTGCGGGATCGCTGTACCAAGCCGGGCCAGTGAGTAGGATGCAGTCATGTTCGCGGAATCGCTGCGCGAAGGAAACGCGGTGACTGAACGAAAAGCAAATCCATGATCAACCAAAACCAAGTCTCGACGCGAGTCGTATGGCTGATGGCAGTCGTTGTCAGTGCCGTTTTGCGACTGGCCTGGGGCAACAGGGTGACCGCTGCTGGTGAGCCACGTTACTACGAACATGTGAAGCCTGGGCAGCCAACCTTGATTGATTGCGATGTCGCCGTGTACGGAGGAACTCCGGCCGACCCCGGACTGGGTTCGCCCACGGGGCTGGAGTTCGGCACGCGCTCTGCCTTTCCGCCGTCGTATCGCCAGTCATTGATTATGGGTGACTGGCAGCACGGCTACGTTCTCCAGGTCCGCACGACGCGGCTGTTGCACGAATTCCTCGCCTGACCCTGGCTGCTCGCTGACATGACAACAATTGCTGTATTTGGTGGCTCCGGAAAAATTGGCCGACGCGCTGTGGAAATGCTTGGCGCGCGGGGACATCACGTACGGGCTTTGGTGCATCACAGCACGGTTCCCGGAAATCATGTGACGTGCATCAATGGCAGTGTTGTCAACGCAGCCGACTGTGCGGAAGTCGTCCAGGGGTCAGACATCGTCATTCAACTGGCGACAACGAAAGAAGATGCCGAGACGTTTTTTGATGTCAGCCTGCGCGGCACGTTCAACATTCTGGAAGCCTGCCGCCTTGCAAAGAATGTCCGCCAGTTCATTTTGTTAAGCGGCGATGCGGCGCAGGGAATCTGGTTCTACCCGCACCCCGAACCGATCAACGAAGAGACTCCGCTGGCCGCATATCCGGGGTATTATGCGTTCTCCAAAGTCATGGAAGAAAACATGACTCAGCAATACCGCATTCAATATGGACTGGGCACGACCATTCTGCGTTCGTCGTGGGTGTTTGAAGGCGACGATCTGCTGAATCACTTTTCGATTCTGAAAAACGTGAATCCGGCTGAACCCGGACATGGTCTTGGCGAAGTGCCTGCTGAAGTGCTGCAACTGGTTCGCAGTGACCAGGAACGCATTCCGGTGCTGCTGGATGGGTCAGGCAATCCGCTCACTCGGCACATTGTTCATATCGACGATGTGCTTCACGCCATTGATCGATCGCTGGGGAACGAAAACGCGATTGGCCGAGACCAACGTTTGATCTATGCCAACGAGACGATGGACATGGCCAGGTATCCTGCCACGGTCCACGTCAAACTGCAGGCGATTCGCATCGGCGCACTCGGAATCGTGAGCAGTCCGTGCGAGACGTTTGTCGAGACCGGCCTGGCGATCAAGAAGCTGAGTCCGTTGAAGCCCACGTTCACAATCGAGTTGGCGAACGGCTACAACGGCTACCTGCCGACATTCGAGCAGCACGCACTCGGTGGCTATGAAACATGGCGCGCCAAGTCCAGTTATCTGGATTTCGATGCAGCGTCACAGATACAGAAAACATTGCTGAGATTACTCGATGAGGTGGCGCGATGACCATGACAACACATCCATTGAACCGCCGCGAACTACTCCGCAACGCGGCGCTGACCGGCGTTGGAGTATATGTGTCCGGGCGCACTGCAACGGCAGTCAGTGCGTCTCCCAATGACAGGCTGAACATTGCCTGTGTTGGACTTGGCAATCAGGGGCGAGCCAATCTGGAACTGGTTAAAAGCCAGAACATCGTCGCTCTGTGCGACGTCGATGACGATCGAACTGCGATGTTCGGAGCGAAGTTCCCCAAAGCCAGACGATTCGCTGATTTCCGTGTGATGCTCGACAAAATGAGCCGAGAGATCGACGCCGTCGTCGTCACCACGCCGAATCATTCTCACGCGACCATCGCGCTCGCGGCGATGAAAGCCGGCAAGCACTGTTACTGTGAGAAGCCGCTTGCACATTCGATTCATGAAGTTCGCGAGATGCAGCGAGTTGCGGCGGAACAGAATGTTGTCAGTCAAATGGGGACGCAGAATCATGCCGGCACGAATTACCGGCGCGTTGTCGAACTGGTGCAGTCCGGTGTGATTGGGCCGGTGAGGAAAGTTCACATCTGGTTTGGCCGTCCGGGCGGCTGGCGGCGATTCAAGCAGCTGGTTGATCGGCCGACCGAGAAGATCCCCGTCCCCGGAAACCTCAACTGGGATCTGTGGGTCGGTCCCGCTCCGATGCAGAACTTTCATCCGGTTTATCATCCTCACGACTGGCACTATTGGTGGGATTTCGGGAACGGGACGCTCGGCAACATGGCCTGTCATTACTTGGATCTGGTTTATTGGGCGTTGAAACTTTCCTGTCCGACCGCGGTTGAAACGGTCGGGCCAGCTGTGCATTCGGATTCAACACCGTTTTGGCTGGAGTGTCATTGGGAGTTTCCCGAGCGACAGCAACTGCCCGCGGTCGAGGTTGTCTGGCATCACGGCCGCGGCTGTCCGCGGCAGGTCACGGATCTCGGTGTCCCCGCTGCGGACGTTGGGGTATTGTTCGTGGGTGACGATGGCATGCTGTTGGCCGACTACGACAAACGCGTTCTGTTTCCGGAGGACCAGTTCAGCGACTTCAAGCCACCTGAGGCGACAATTGCCGAATCGATCGGCTGTCATCGTCGCGAATGGTTCGAAGCGTGCAAAGGAAACGGTCACGCCTTGTGCCACTTTGACTACGCCGCGCCGTTGACCGAAACCGTGCTGTTGGGAAACATCGCTTATCGTGTCGGCGGCCGGATCGAGTGGGATTCCGAACACATGACGGCGACCAACACGAAGCAGGTCGAACGCTATCTCCGCCGCAACTATCGCCACGGCTGGACACTATGACGACACACATCGCACGAGTTATCTCAGGCCTTTTGATGGGTCTGCTTTTTGTACACACCGCTACCGCCGCCGACGCAGTCACTCTGGAACTGTCGGCCGGCAATGTGGCTTGCGAGAATGTCGTCGTGGAAACAGCGTTGCCATCATCACTGGCTGATCACGATCATTTTGCACTCACGCAAATCGACACGGGAGAACGCATTCCCGTTCAAGTCGACCGTAATGGCGGCGAGCCGAAACTCGTCTGGGTCGTGCGAGACAAACTGGATGCGGGAACTCGTCGCCGATATCGCCTGACGTCCGTCACAGGACCTTCACAGCCAAACCACGTCACGGTCACCGACGACGGAAAGCGTCTGCTTGTGAAAGTCGGCGTGAAACCAGTGTTTAGTTACAACCACGCGACGGTGCCTTCACCCGATCCGAAGCATCCGTACTACGCGCGGAGCGGCTATATTCACCCGTTGTATAACCCTTCCGGACAGATTGTTACGGACGACTTCAATCCCGATCACGCGCACCAACACGGGATCATGTTGGCGTGGAGAAAGATGACGTTTGATGGTCGAGCGACCAACGGCTGGGACCAGCAGGCGGGACTCGGCAAAGTAGAACACGCCCAGTTGGAAACATTCGGCGGCGGCCCGGTGTTTGGCTTCTTCAAAGCACGGTTAAGTCACGTGGACCTGACGGCTCCCGGCGAGCCGACGTCGGTGCTCAACGAAATATGGTATGTGCGAATCTACGCCTTCGACGACGCCTTTCAGTTCGATATTACGTCGACACAGGAGTGTGCTTCCGCCAAGCCGGTTTCGATCGATACCATTCATTACGGCGGAATGACGATTCGTGGGCACGCCGATTGGCACGAACACGGCAACTTTGACTACCTGACCGACGAAGGCAAATCGAAGACGAATGGAAATCAGACCCGACCTCGCTGGGTCGATCTGTTCGGCCCGATCGCCGGTCAAACAACCGGCACGCTCATCATGGATCACGAAAGCAACTTCCGCTTCCCGCAGCCGGTTCGCCTGCATCCGACGATGCCCTATTTTTGTTTCACGCCGGCGTCGCTTGATTCGTTCACGATTCAACCCGGCACACCCTATGTTTCACGATACAGGTTCTACGTCCACGACGCCTCGCTCGATGCGAACATCGCTGATCGACTGTGGGACCAGTATTCGCATGCCCCCAAGGTGCAGATCGCGAAGTCTGCGGAGTGAATCCACATGAGCAGGAACATTTCCGCAGCGATGAAACAGCCGGCTGAAGACGCCAGCTGCCGGCCGCGCGTTCGAGTGGATCTGCACGCAGACCGGCAATGGCGTGGGAGCCGTCTGGAATCCGTTGACGAAGTTGGAATGAGATGCCCTTATCCAGTATTCATCAAACCAAAACCGTGAGTGACAGGTTATGTCGAACACAAAGCGTCGATTCCGTCAAGTGTGGGTTTTCTTTGGACTCGTTGCATCTCTGACAGCAACGCTGAGTTCTTTGTCGGCTCAGCCGCTATCTAGGGTCAGCCTGGCGTCCGATGGACAGGCACGGCTGCCGGTCGTCGTCAGTCCTGAAACCACTCCGGACGTACGTGCAACGGCTGAGGAGCTTGCCGGCTATCTCGGTCGCATCAGCGGAGCTACGTTTCGTGTCGAAGACGGAGACGCGGCATCGGGCATTGTGGTTGGATTAGTCTCGGACTTTGCGGATTTACCCATAGAGGTCGATTTTGAAACGGCCACCGTCAATCGCGATCAGTATCTGTTGCGAACGACGGACAACGGACTCTATTTACTCGGCACGACACCGGCGGCGGTCCAATGTGCCGTGTGGGACTTTCTGCATCGTCACGGGTATCGGCTATTCTTTCTGACTGACACCTGGGAGATTGTGCCTGATCAACCAAATTTGACTGCGGCAATCAATGTGATCGAGCGGCCTGATTATGTCACTCGACAAGCACCGCGCGGTGCCCCATGGTCGGATCGAGACTTGTGGAATCGCTGGCAGACACGGAATCGAATGAAGTCCTCGTTCTCGCTGAGCACGGGACATGCCTACGGTGGTGTCGTTCGCAGGAACCAGAAAACATTTGACGAGCATTCCGAATACTTTGCTCTGGTGGACGGCGAGCGGCCCAGCGGCGCGAATGCCAAGTTCTGTGTCAGCAACGCGGGGCTGCGACAGGTCGTTGTCGATGATGCCGTCCGAGAAATGAAAGCTCAACCGGAGCGCGATAGTATTTCGGTGGATCCGTCCGATGGTGGCGGTTGGTGCCAGTGCGAAGCGTGTCGCAAATTGGGTAGTGTCAGTGACCGGGCGCTGACACTTGCCAACCATGTTGCCGTTGCGATCAACGGTCTGGGACTGGGGGACAAGTACGTGGGCATGTACGCCTACAACGACCATAGTCCACCGCCGAGCATCAAGACGCACCCGAAAGTCGTAATCAGTGTGGCGACTTCGTTTATCCGAGGCGGCTACACGATTGAGGAATTAGTTTCGGGGTGGCAGGCTCAGGATGCCGTGCTGGGTATCCGCGACTATCACGACGTCTTTGCCTGGAGCCATGATCTTCCTCGCAGCGCCCGCGGCGGCAACATCGCGTATCTCACGCGCACAATACCGTGGTTCTACGAGCACGGTTCACGGTTCATGAATTCGGAGAATATGGACAGTTGGGGGGCGAATGGCCTGGGCTACTGGCTCACGCCGCAACTGCTCTGGGACGTGGACAACGCCGAACGTGTCGACGTGCTGATCGAAGACTTTCTCGGCAACGCGTTTGGCGCGGCGAAAGAGCCGATGCGTTCGTTCTACCAATTGATCAATCGCGACCACGAATCGGTTCGTTCGCATCAGGATGTGGTCGCGCGGATGTATCGCTGCCTGGATCAGGCCCGGACATTGACCAGTGATCCGCGCGTACGGGCTCGATTCGACGATCTGATTCTCTTCACACGTTACCTCGAACTCTATGGCGAATATCGCCATGTCGATGGGAAGGCGAGACAACAGGGATTTGAGCGTGTTTGGCGACACGCCTATCGCATGCGTGATCGAATGATGCTGTCGACGGTGGCGCTCTGTGATCGAGATCGATTCCGCGACCGCGCCGTGCAAATGCCGGAAGACGTAGACTCCTGGAAGAGTAGCGAACCGTTTGGCGAAGTGGAGATCGCCGACATGCTGACTGCGGGAATTGCCGCGAACAAACCGACGGTGCTCGACTTTAAACCGATAAAGTACAGTGACGATCTGGTGCCCGCCACACAACTGGAGCTACCGCAGGTTGCGGCTGGTGGCCATGACGAGCGCGGCCGGGGGCGACAGCAGATCTACACCTGGTTTCCCGAGAACCATCGTCAGGTCGAGTTAGACGTCACTGGCGGACTGATCAAGCACTATCGTGATCGCGGCAACGTCCGGTTCTCGCTCTATTCGCCAAAGGAAGCGACACTCGATGCCGTGGACCATGACGACAGTGTGCCTCCAGACGGCGAGCAGCGCCGCATTGTTCTGACGAGCCCCTACAGTGGCCTTCATCGCTTACAGTGGAACGATGGCAGCGACATGACGCGTGTCATTTTGCCCAGGGACTTGCCATTGACGATTCGCTCCACGTTGGAAGAACCAATGCGGCTGGGCGGGCGCTGGGACCTCTACTTCTATGTCCCACGCGGCACTGCGGTGGTGGGCGGTTACACCGACTCAACCCGGGGAAACATGCTAGACGGTGACAACAAGGTTGTGTTCGACTTTAGTACGCTGCAGGCGGCTGGGTACTTTAGCGTGGTGGTGCCTGAAGGGCAGGACGGTAAGCTTTGGAAGTTCTCGGATTCCCGAGGCAGCCGTATGCTGATGACCGTT